>CAZHKN010000074.1:0-18169 GCA_964532725.1 uncultured Occallatibacter sp. | reverse complement strand
TTATCTGCCCGCTATCGGCACTATTTCCTCTCCGCAACTACTAACCATCTTTCTTGTCTTTCTTTTCTTTTCCGTCGGAGTTTTTCTCAATGTCGCCAAGATCACCGAGGCCGGCGATCCCTTTCAGCTTGCCCAGATCGCTCATATGAATGGGGCCGAGAATCAGCACGATCGTCAGCTCTTTGGGTTCAGTTTCAAAGACCAGGATGCCCCGGTTTTCGCCGTTGACCATCTTGACCATCACGTCGGAATTCTCGCCGCTCTTGCGGCTGTGCTCATGCACCATCGGCGTCCATTCTCCGGTCTCGAAGTATTTGCGCAACTGTTCGGCCTGCTCGGGAGAATACTCGCCCTCTTTGTCAAACTCGTAACTGCGGACGTAGATGCCGTCGAGACCGTCAATTAGTTGCTTTGCGGTGGCCTGATCCTTGTCTTTGCCATCCATGAATTTGCTGGCAAAGCCGAGCATGTTTTTTCCCAGCGTCACCTCGGTGACATTCGAGGCGCGAGCGGCCAGCTCCTTCTCAAGTGGGGAAGGGGCGGGCAGTTGCGAGGTTTGGGCGAGCACTGGCGCGGCCAGCACGGCAGCTCCCAGTAGCAATGCAATGATTCGATGCTTCATGTTCTTCTCCTTATTCTTCTGCCGCGTGGTCGTGAGCAGTCAGTTGTGAATGCATGTGGTCGAGCGCATGGCCGGTAATGCGCAGTGCGGTCAGCACTTGGTCGCGGGCCTCTTCGCCCCTGCGCCTTTGTTCCTGTTCCCGCCAGAGCAGGCCGCCCGCCAGCACTGCGGCAACGGTGATGGACGCGGCCATCCGTTGCCAGTGGAATACGTGCGGCCGAGGCGTACTCCGCGGTTGCCGCACCAATTGTGGCTGCTGCGCCCTGCGCGCCATGATCTTGCTTTTCAAGTCCTGCGGCGCAGGCTGCCGCCCGAGCGCCTGGCGAAGTTCGCGTTCAAATTCATCCATCGGGTCAACGTCCAATTTCAGACTCCATCTTTCCGTTCAACGAATGTACTCATGCAAATGAGTTGCCGCCTTGGCTCGCAGTAGCTTCAACCCCCGCTGCAAATGGCTCTTTACCGTTGCCAACGGCGCGCCCAGCGCGGCTGCAATCTCCTCCGGCGTCAGGTCTTCCTGATAGCGAAGCAGCAGAGCCGCACGTTGCGCCTCTGGAAGCGTGGCCAGGAGTTGCTCCAGTCTCGAAGAAAGCCCCGACGCCAATGGAGAAGAGCTGCTTTCTGCTTTTGCTCCGTGGCCTTCTTCAATTTCTACCCACTGCTCCATGCGGCGCGCTTGACGGCGGCGCAACGCATCTGTTGAGCGGCTCATCGCCACGCGGCGCAGCCAGAAGCAGGCATGATCCGCCGATTCAATCTTGCTCAGATTGCGGTCCAATTCAAGAAAAACATCCTGCGCAATCTCTTCGGCGAGGCCATGATCGCCGGTCATGCGCAGCGCAAGCGAATAAACCATCGCCTGGTGCTCGTCCACGAGTTGTTCAAAATCCAGTTGATCGTCGTGGACCATGCGTTTCGCTTCTACTCTCCTATCCGCAAATGGGTGTGTACCGGGATGCAGAGATTTACGAATAGGGAAAGAAAAAGTTCGGCGCTGCGTGTAATCGGCGGGAGTATGAAGGTAGAGAGGGGATCAAAACATATCCGGCACGGTGCCGAAGGCGATGCGCGTGGGCGCGGCCTTCATCGCGGTCAGCATCGCGGCGGGAGCCAGCGTGGCCAGGCCGTATTTATGGTTCAGCGCATCCATTGCCGCCAACAGCCGCGTCCGGCTCTCGCTGCCGTCGAGCGAGTCAAACAGCCCGAGCGAGTGCAGGCTGTCAGGAACCAACTCTCCCAGGTGCACACCAACAAAATACGGGTGCTCAAACTCCTTGCCCTTGGGGCGCGAGGCCCACAGGCGCGTTAGCGCGGCCACCAGCGTCTGGCTGTCCTGGCACTCGGTCAGCCGCAAATCGTTGTGCCAGCCGCGCCTTGGGACGCCGTAGGTGCTCACCGGGCCTTTCTCGCCGCGCGGAACCGCGAAGCCGACAGACAAGCCAATGGTGCAGGCCCAAAGCCCCTCGGTGCGCAGCCGCAGCGCCGCCTTGTGCAGCAGTTTGTGCGCAACAGCCCAGGCTTTCTCCGGTGTGCGCATCTCAGGAGCAAGTACATGCTGGTGGCTCATGGATTGCTGGTGCTCGGCGCCGGCCATGTCAAAGTCTTCGCCGTGCAGCCAGTGCCACAGCCGCTCGCCCCAGACCGAGTCCCAAATCTGCCCGGCCTGCTCACAGCCCAGAGCCAGCAAATCTTCCATCGTGCGAATGCCGCGCAGGTTCAGCCGTTTCTCGGTCCGCGCGCCTATACCGGGCAGATCGCGCAGTGTAAGTTGGCTCAGCGCCACCGGCAGCAAGTCGAGCGGCAGCGCCACCAGCCCATCGGGCTTTTCCATATCGCTGGCGACTTTGGCGAGATAACGATTTGTAGCGAGTCCGACTGAACTGCGAATCATCGGTCCAACTTGCTCTTTGATGCGCGCCTTCACCTTGCGGCCCAGCTCCATTGCTGCCAGCAGCGGCCGTTCGCGGCCCATCAGCCGGCAGGCCATCTCATCCACTGAGAGCACCGCCGTCACCGGCAAGCAGCTCTCCACCGCCTCCACAATCCGATGATGATATTGGACATACAACTGGTGGCGGGCCTCGATCAGCTCAATGCCGGGGCACATCTGTTTAGCTTCGCCGACCAGCGTGCCGGTTTTGACACCAAAGGCCTTGGCCTCATAGCTGGCGGCAATGCAGCAGGTTGTATCGGCCATCATGGGCACAACGGCGATTGGCCGCCCGCGCAGGCGTGGCTGTTCCTGCTGCTCCACCGAGGCAAAATAGGAGTTCATATCGACGAAAAGCCAGTTGAGCAGCGGCCCGCTACCCGATGTGGGCGCTGGCGCAGAGCTTTTGCAAGGCTCAACGGACTCCTCCGTGAGTTCCCCGAGAGTACGGTTTTGGGACGGATTGAGGCTAGTATCCATCAGGAATCAATTTTCGCTATTTATTCGCTTAAAAGCAATAGATGGCAAAGAAATTTTTCCAATGCTAAACTAGCCACGTCAGATCAATGACACTCTGAGAATCGCTTATCGCGCCAGGACGCCTGCGCGAAGGCTGGATTCTGGAGTATGTAGCAGGTGGGCTTACAAAATGCATGGCTTTCTCCATTGGTTTGCGGCAAACGGAATTATTTGCGCCGTGGTTGTAACGGTTGGAGTTGCGGTCTTCCTCGCTTGTAGCCTGGGCTGCTGCACCGGTTGCCCAAAGCGCGAGAAGGACGAGCTTTTCCGCCGCCGCGAAATTTAAGGCATCTATTTATAAAGATGCCGCGTAGCCGCCGGGCAATTCCCGTGCCGGAGACGCGGTTTTGTGTTGAGCAAACGAACAATGGATGAAATTGAGTCCCGTCTGATCGGAGAAGCCCAGCGATTCTCTCGGCATTCCGCTGGCGGGACTGTCGAATCGGGGTGATAATCAGCCTATGGCGACCTTGCCCACTACCGAAAGCCTCTGGACCGTGGAGGAATATCTCGCCACCGGTTGGAGTCCCGACCGCGAGTTTGTGGATGGACGGATTGAGGAGCGGAACTCGGGCGAGAAAGAGCACTCCATCCTCCAGCGGTATCTTACCGTTCTCTTCGCAATCAATCGCGACGCATGGGGGTTGAAGTCTTTCCCGAGTTGCGCACACAGACTCTGACGACACGTTTCCGGGTCCCTGACGTACTTGTCGTTCGATCCGCGGACAGCTTTAAACGCTACATCACGCGCCCGCCGCTCGTCGCCATCGAGATTCTTTCCCCCGAAGATACGTTGAAAGCCATGCAAACCAAATCCGCGGAATATTACCGCTTTGGAGTGGAAAACATCTGGGTCATCAATCCGGAAACGTGCATTGCCTATCGATACAATGGCATCGTGCTTGAAGAAGTTGAGACCGGCGAACTCACTGTGCCGGAGACGCCGATCCGCGTAGTACTGAGCGAGATGTTTGCGGAGTTGGACCGGGCGTAACTTGCGCCCCCACTCTACAATGACCTATGTGACCACCAGCCTTTTCGACCTGTACAAAATTGGAGTCGGCCCTTCGAGTTCGCATACCATGGGTCCCATGCGCGCGGCCTGCCGTTTTGCGCGGGAACTCAACAGCAGCGGCCTGCTTCCTCGTGCCGAGCGCATCCTTGTGGAGCTTTATGGCTCGCTGGCGCTCACCGGCCTGGGCCACGCCACGGATCGTGCCGTCCTGCTCGGCCTCGCCGGCAACGAACCCTCTTCCATCGATCCCACCGCAATCACCGCCATCGTCGCCGAGATCCGTTCCGCCCGGGGTATTCTGCTGGCCGGTGAGCGAGAGATCCTCTTCGACGAGCAGCGCGATCTGCTCTTTCATCGAGACGAGAAGACGCCTCCTGGCGCACGTACCGAGCATCCCAACGGCCTGCGCCTCACCGCTTACGATACTGCCGGAGTTGTTCTCAATCAACGCATCTTTTTTTCGATCGGCGGCGGTTTCATTGTCGAAGATGGAGCCGCTGAAGCTACAACCCAGCACGCCGCCGTTCCGTTTCCTTTTCACAGCGCGGAGGAGTTATTGGCCACCGCCGACGAAAACCAGCTCTCTATCAGCCAGCTCATGTTGCGCAATGAGTGCGCCCTCGCGCCGCAAGACGACACCCGCACGCCCGTTGAATATGTGCATGAGCGAATCGATCATCTCTGGCAGGCGATGCGCACCTGCGCTGAGATCGGTATGGCCACGGAAGGCATTCTTCCCGGCGGACTTAATGTCCGGCGTCGCGCGCACCGGCTGGCCGAGCGGCTGCGCGAGAAAGAAGCCAACGGCCTGCACGGCGATCCCCTTGCCCCGCTCGACTGGGTCACGGTCTATGCCATGGCCGTCAACGAAGAGAATGCCGCCGGCGGCCGTGTTGTAACCGCGCCCACCAACGGCGCGGCAGGCGTGGTTCCGGCCGTGGTGCTCTACTATGCCCGATTCATTCCCGGCTCAAACCAAGAGGGCATTCGCCGCTTCCTGCTGGCCTCCGCGGCTATCGGCATTCTCTACAAAGAGAACGCCTCGATCAGCGGCGCAGAGGTCGGCTGCCAGGGAGAAGTCGGCGTCGCCTGCTCGATGGCCGCCGGCGGACTCACCGCTGCCCTTGGCGGCACGAACGGGCAGATTGAGCACGCCGCTGAAATTGGCATGGAGCACAACCTCGGCATGACCTGCGACCCCATCGGAGGGCTGGTACAGATTCCCTGCATCGAGCGCAACGCGATGGGCGCAGCCAAGGCCGTGCAGGCCTCGCGGCTCGCGCTCAATGAATCGGAGGGCCACAAGGTCTCGCTCGATCAAGTTATCCGCACCATGTATCTCACCGGACTCGATATGCAGTCGCGCTACAAAGAAACCAGCTTAGCCGGACTTGCTCTCAATGTGATTGCCTGTTGATCTGCCGGGGGTCCAATTCTTGCGCAGTCTCATTGCGAAAAAACGGGAAAGCAAAAATCCAAAATCCCTAGCGGCCAGGTCAAAGGGTTGGAGCGTCCGGCATCAAAATTATCTATATCAAGTCATAAAACCGAGAATTCGCACTAATGTCTTGACAGTGAATCCAAAGGGTGGATACTATCGGGGCCTCCATCGTTTGGGTAGTTTGTACCCTGCCTGAAAACATCCCCACAACTGTTGATTTTCTAGGAGACAATCATGAATCGAATATTGGTCGTGCTGCGCGCATTTGCGTGCATGATGGCGTGTGTCTTGATTGCGTCTGGATTGAAAGCGCATGCGCAGAGCGGATATGTACAGAGCACCGGAGTCGGCGGCGGAATCCTGTACTGGACTACCACCCAGGGAACCCTTCAGTCATGCGGTAGCGGATCTACGGATCAGAGCTACCGGTACAGCAATTTCAGCTGGGTTATTGGAGGTGTGACCTATCCACTTTCCGGAGTCGATGTTTACATCCAGGTGTCGGGAAGCCAGACCGGTTGCCCGCCGTCTGGTCCCCAGCCGGGGCCATACCTCTCGATGGCTCTCCCAGTGACTTACGGCGCAGGGAATTGCGTCATAGATTTTTACCCTGGTTACGACAAAGGAACGGCAACCATGACCTGCCCCGGCTATAGTTATAACGGATACATTGACCCTCTCTATCTTGTCGTCGGAGTTAGTTATGCTCCTCCTGGGCCCGGTTCATTCGTGCTATATTCCAACAGTCAGACGCTGGGACTCACGACAACCCACACCAATACATTTACCGCCAGTACAACCGTGACTACTTCGGTGACCGACTCGCTATCCATTGGAGCCTTTAAGGCCGGTGTCTCCGCAAGCAACGCGGCCACAGCGACGATATCGTCCAAGGGCACAAACACTGTAACTCTTAACTGGAGCACCGCGGACACGGTCAAGACGTTTGGCACCGCTGCCACCGGAACCCCAACGACCAACCCCCTCGGCTTTCAGCCCGTAGATCATGATTTCGATATGGTCTATGTTTGGCTTAACCCGGTGGAACTCTTCAATGTGTCGTCGGTGAACGGCATAACATGGAATGGATTCGGCTACGATGCAAATGATCCGTATGGCATGGATGTTGTGGGCATCTCGTTAGGATATCTGAACGGTGATTTTGGACCCATGCCGCCGGACTTGCTCGCGTTCACAAATCGCACCTGGGCAAATGGTCAATCTGGACCCAGCCCGGCTCTCACAAGCGCCAACTTCGCTCAGATCGCATCCTTCGATCCCTTCAGCAACAGCGCCTATGGCCCCGATGAAATCGGCATCGCTCCTCCGAATCCCACTACGGCCGACAACCGCTTCAGTCTTGCCAGTTGCACCGTACCGACCAATGGCGGCTCTGGGGTTGAAGGCTCGGATAACTTTGAATATGTGCAGGCATCCCCCTCACAGACGCCTTCGGTCTATACTTGCACGTTGACTTATAGCGATCTCACCGCCAATGCGCTGGACACCACGATCACCGCTTCGGATACTTTCACGCTCGACCAATCCTTTACCGAGGGCGGATCGTTTTATGGATTCGGCCTCGCGTTCACGCAAGACCTCAAAGTCGCAGGTACTCTCACCTACCAATTTGAGGCCAACACTTCCGTTTCCAATACGAATGCCACATCGTCGCAGGTCTCCATTACCGGTCCGGCTTGTGGCAATAAGGTTGCCGATGTAGGACCCTGCGTTCCCGTCTATGACGCAGGCTCCAACGAACCAGTCGAATTCTTCATTTACCAGGACAACTTATTCGGAACCTTCATGTTTGCGCCGGTTAACTACTACTAAGAACCTCTGGAACGCTGTAACTTTCTCCGCCGGGGCTAGTTTATAGCGCGATACAAAGCTGGGCCGGCAAAAGGGAAAGGCGTCGCCAAGAGGGGACGCCTTTTTCTAATTTCGTTAAACTGGCCATGACCTGGAGTGTTTGCCGCACCGCAGGCGCCTAGCTCTTCAACGCCACCCGAATATGCAGTTCGCGGAGCTGGTGGTCGCTGACCGTTGTGGGCGCGTCGGCCATTAGGTCGATGGCTTTGGCGCTCTTGGGGAAGGCGATGACCTCGCGCAGACTCACCGCGCCGGCCAACAGCATCACGATACGGTCGAGGCCGAGCGCGATGCCGCCATGCGGAGGCGTGCCGTACTCCAGCGCGTCGAGAAAGAAGCCGAAGCGCGCGCGGGCCTCCTCGTCGCTGATGCCGAGGGACTGGAAGATCTGCTGCTGTACGTCCTTGCGATGGATACGAATCGATCCCGAGCCAAGCTCAAGGCCGTTCATCGCGAGGTCGTAGCAGTTGGCGCGGACAGAGGCCGGGTCGGTGACGAGGTTGGCCATATCCGCCTCATGCGGCGCGGTAAACGGGTGGTGCGCCGGAACCCACTTCGCGGTGGCCGTGTCGTACTCGAACATGGGGAAGTCGACGATCCAGATGGGGTGGAAAGCCTTCGAGCCATCGACGAGGTTGCCGCCTGCGCTCTGCGCGGCGACGACCACTTGCTCGGTGGCATCGAAGGCCTTGTGGCGGTCGGCATACTTCTTCGCGAGTTCAGTGCGGAAGTTGCCGGCGGCGGAGTAGACATTGATCTCGCGCTCGCTGAGCCGCCCTTCAAATTTCGTATCGCTGGCCTTGATGTGGTGCGCCGGGTCGCCGGCGACGATGATCACAAAGTCGGCCTCGGCTGCACTGGCAAGCTCGCGCACTTTGACGGCGGCTTCGGGGAATCCCTTGGCCAGGCGCTTGAAATCGTCGATGAACTTGGCGCCTTTTTTGAGATCGAAGAGGGGGTGGTTGTCTTCGCGCTCTTTGCGGCTCAACTCGCCGACGTTGGGAATGCGCAGAGCTACGACGGGGAGCGCGGGATCGATCTGGAGCGTGGCCAGGGCTTCTTCGGTGAAGGCGGAGCGAACATCGGTGAGGCCCGGCAGGCGCAGGTCGGGCTTGTCGCTGCCGAACTGCCGCATTGAGTCGTCGTAGGTGATCTTTGGGAAGGGCTTTGGCAGGGCAACTCCGGCGGCCGCAAAACCGGCGGCCAGAAAGCTCTCGACCACGGCAAAGACCGACTCCTGGCGCGGGAAGCTCATTTCGAGATCAACCTGCGTGAACTCCAACTGGCGGTCGGCGCGCAGATCCTCATCGCGGAAGCAGCGGGCAATCTGGAAGTAGCGGTCAAAGCCCGAGCACATCAGGATCTGCTTGAATATCTGTGGCGATTGCGGCAGCGCGTAGAACTCGCCGGCATGAACGCGGCTGGGAACGAGAAAATCGCGCGCGCCTTCGGGTGTGGACTTGGTGAGAATCGGGGTCTCGATCTCTAAAAATCCCTGCTGGCTGAGGTTCTCGCGAACTGCAAGGGTAATGTCGTGCCGCAGGCGGAAGTTGCGCTGCATTTCAATGCGCCGCAAATCAACGTAGCGATATTTGAGGCGGACTTCTTCGTTCTGGATGGCTTCCTCGGCGGGCGAGAAGGGCGCGAGACGGGCATCGTTCAGCACCAGCAACTGCGTGGCCTCAATCTCGATCTCGCCGGTGGGCATCTTGGGATTGATCGCATCGGCGGCGCGGAGCCGTACCTTGCCCACCGCGGCGACAACGTACTCCGGGCGCACCTGTTCGCCCTTCGCGTGGCCGTCGGGTACCAGCTCCTTGTCCAGCACAATCTGGCTGATGCCGCTGCGGTCTCTCAGGTCTAGAAATATGAGATTGCCGTGGTCGCGGCGGCGATTGACCCAGCCCATCAGCGTGACGGTTTGCCCAGCGTGTGCGGCGCGCAGGTCGCCGCAAAGATGTGTCCGTTCGAGAGTTCCTAAAAAGTCGAGAGCCATAGCTACTTAATCATAGCGGAGCAGATTCACTCTTTTGAACAGTACCGACTTCCGCTCCCTGTTCCTTTTCGCTAACCATCGCGCTATGATGGCTAGCAAGGAGATCGATATGGCCGCCGCAACCTCTTTCGTCCCCTTGGAGGAGTATCTGCGTGGCTCTTACTCGCCGGATGCCGAGTACATTGACGGGCAGATTGTGGAGAGGGTGAGCACGATGGGAGAGAATGAGCACTCCGCGTGGCAGAAGGCGCTGGTGGTCTGGTTTGAGATGCAGGCCGCGAAGGCGGGCATCCGGGTGCGTCCGGAGTTGCGGGTGCAGGTCGATCCCGAGTGCTACCTTTTGCCCGACGTGACGCTGCTGGACCGCGCCCGGCCTGTTGAGCCTTTTGCGACGTACCCGCCGGTTGCCGTCTTTGAGGTTCTTTCTCCCGGCGACGCACTCAAGAATTTGATGAAAAAAGGGGAACGGTACGAGTCGATGGGGATTCGCAACATCCTCATTCTGGACCCGGACGGCCCAGCCTATCGTTTCCGTGAGGGCCGCCTGGAACCGCTCACAGAGCGAGCTTTCATTCTGGAAGGCAGTAAGGCATGCTTTGATCTGGACGAGATTGCCAAGCTGGTGGACTGAGCGGCGGTTGCCGGTCGAGAGTTCCTAAAAAATTGAGCGACATAGTTCCTTTATTTGATTGGGAGGAATTTAGGTATAGCCAGGGCGCTTGCGTTCGCTGTCAGTTGGATGCCGGGGGCTCCGGTGCAAATGGAATCTCCGGTCCCCCTGGATGACCCTTTTGCCGGATAAAAAAATAAACGCCCCGAGCCAAATACCATGCCGGGAGGGTAAGAAACACTAAGTCAGGCTTTCCCAAGCTGGATCGATCCTGAAACCAGAAGATACAAATCATCGCGGACCAATACATAAATGAGCTAAAGTTGTCCGTCGCAGGACTGCTCGGTTTTCTTTGCTTTTTCCGCTCTTCCATCCGCTCTTTACGATCAGCTCTACGCTTATCGAGTTCGGCTCGGCGGGCATAGGCTTTTTCATAACGAGCTTTGGTTTTGGCCAACTGCTTTTCGTACTTCTCGTCGCTCATCGGAGTTAAATTGGCGAGCATACCGATCAGGAAGAAAGCTCCCAGTAGAGCCGGAACGACTGCCAGTATTTTGAAAGGTGTCATCCAGCAAGCAAAGGCCAGCAGAGCAAAGAACGCAACAAGAATAGCTTCTGCGATTTTTATTCTCCGTTGCCAATTCTTTTCAAATGCATCCCGGTCGGCGAGGAACTTCTCAGTTCTCAATCTTTGCGCTTGCCTCCGCTCTTCGCTGTCCGGAGCGACCACGCGCGCAATGAGTACAACCGTAAACAATAGCCCAATGATCGCAAGAATAACGGCTAGTGTCTTTGACAAATGCATCCAGCAGGAATAAGCAAATACTCCCAAGGAAAACGGAAAAACAGCCATCGTGAAATTTGGACTGTTATCCATCTTTCTGAAAACCCACGAAAATATGGCACCGAACAATACCAGGGAGACGGGTACAATAGCGCACACCACGAGAAAGCTATGAAAGTTATGATCAACGTAAAGTTGCCAAACTTCGCGTGCCATCAGGACAGCGATGAAAGCGATCATTCCTTGATAGCGAGAAATTATCTTCCTTAGATCCATCTCGCGATTTCCTCCCCAGAATCAAGGTCAAAAGCATGGGAATAGCATCCAAACCTCAATTAGAACCGGAGTGATACAGAAACGCCGCCAGCTCCGCGCGCGGAACCTTGTTCTGGTTTCCGGTGGCAAAATCCTTCACGGTAAGGATACCGGATTGAAGCTCATCTTCGCCCAGAATCACGATCTTCCGGGCCGTCTTATCCGCCGCCTCGAAGGATTTTTTCAGGCGGAAGCTGCCTTCACCCAGTTCGATCCGCAAGCCGGCTTGGCGCAACTGCTTTGCCAGCGCCAATGCGGCGGGGTTCAGGCTCTCGCCGAGTGGCGCGATGAAAGCGTCGGCCAATACCTGCGATGCGGCAGACTCTTGGGCGAGCAGTGTCAGGACGAGCCGGTCTTCGCCTATGGCAAAGCCGATGCCCGGAGCTTTTGGGCCGCCGATCAGCTCGCTCAGCCCGTCGTATCGGCCCCCGCCCAGCAGCGCATTCTGCGCACCCAGGCCTCCGTGCGTGAACTCAAAGGTCGTCCGCGTGTAGTAGTCGAGGCCCCGCACCAGCCTGTGATTGCGCGTATAGGGAACGCCAGCCGCATCGAGCGCAGCTGTTACCGCGGCAAAGTGTTTTTTGGATTCCTCGTCGAGAGAATCAGCAATCACTGGGAGCGTCTCAATGATCGGTTGATCTTCTGGGACTTTGCAGTCCAGCACGCGCAGCGGATTGGTGACGGCGCGGCGCTGGCAATCCTGACACATCTGCCCTATAACCGGAGCCAATGCCGCGCGGAGAGTTTCGTTGTATTTGGCGCGGTCTGCGGCGGAGCCTACCGAGTTCAGATTCAGTGTCCAGCCGGTGATGCCCAGTTCGTTGAGCAGCGTGGCCAGCATCTCCAACACCTCCGCGTCACGCAGCGGGGATTCGCTGCCTGCCGAAGTTGGCCCAATCACCTCCGCGCCGATCTGCGAAAACTGGCGATAGCGGCCTTTCTGCGGACGCTCGCGGCGGAACTGCGGGCCGATGTAATAGAGCTTCTGCAACTGGCCGGTCTCGCCCAGTTTGTGTTCGATATAGGCGCGGACGACACCTGCGGTGTTTTCGGGGCGGAGCGTCAGCGATTGCGATTTTTCCGACTGCGCTCGTGCTTTGTCCTCCCAGGTGTACATTTCCTTCGAGACAATATCCGTCTCCTCGCCGACGCCTCGGGAAAACAGCCCAGTGTCTTCAAAAATGGGGGTGCGAATCTCACCGAAGTTGTAGCGGGCAAAAACGGCGCGGGCCGTCGCTTCAATGCGATTCCAAAGCGCGGTCTCCGGCGGCAGCAAATCGCGCGTTCCGCGAACAGCTTTCAATGTGCTCATAACTTCTTTAGTCTAAATGGCAGGGAAAGAGCGAACGAAGCATAAGAGTTAAATGTTGTCGAGGAGTGTCTCCAGATTTCGAGATCCGTGCAGCACCTGCACAATCAAGACAGCCTGTTCCTCTGGCAGATAACGATAGAAGATCATATGTTTTGGAAAGCCGGGAACGAAGATCCATCGCAGTCCCGCGAGAGAAAGGTTGTGAAAGCGGCAAACCGAACCGCGCTCGGGCAATTCCAGCAGCGAATGGACCGCCTGATCCACAGAGGATTCCCATCGGAGAGCATGGTCCGCCGATCCATTGAACTGGTAATACTCGGCCTGTTCAACGATGGAAAGCGCCGCAGCCTCAGTAATGCGTAATGCGATCACGGACGGGCGAGCTTTTCGCGCAGAACCGCAACCAGGCTGCGCCCCTTCAACTCATCCGGCGTAATCGCCAGCTCTTTGGTTTGCAGGGCATCAAGCAGTTCACTCTCCAGATGAGAGCAGCGCTGTTCCTTGTCCTGGCGGATCAGGCTGCGGACGAACTCGCTGGGTGTGCCGAAATCGCCCGAGGAAACGCGGTCTTCAACGTAAGCCTTTAATGGGTCGGGGAGCGAAATGTTCAGCGAGGTCATGGCCATACCTTCATCTTATGACATTTTATGATGGAATAAAAGACCGCTTTTGCGCGACAATGGAATTTGTTGAGGAGTCGGCGATGAGCCATGGAGTTATCCTGACAACCGACGAATCCGGCTGGATCGTTGCCGAATGTCCAGAGCTGTCCGGCTGCATCAGCCAGGGCAAGGACGAAGCGGAGGCTCTGGCCAATATCCGCGAAGCCATCGCCGGATGGCTCTGGGCGGAAGAACTAAAAGCCAAACAAGCCAATTAGAATGGGCAGAACAGATCTCGCTTCTTAGCTGGGCGAGCTTTGTGTTCTTCTGATCCACCGAGGGCTGAAATCTCTTGGACCTTGTTGGAAAAGTAACCCAGCGCCGCGGGATCGGCCCTCAGGGGCTGAAGCCCGTCCTGATTTTGCAGCATTTGCGTCATGATTGAAATCATGCCCTGATACAAAACCTGAACATTTCAACAAGTTCTTATGTGGAATTGCCGGTGGACTTCGGGGAGCGGCCAAGTGACCTTCTGCGAACAATGCGGCTCGTCTTCGCGGGACCACGACGGGTTCTGTGGCGGTTGCGGCGCTCCCTGGCCGGTTGCGGCGAGCGCTTCGCATGTCGAAACTGCCGGAGCGCTAAAATCGCCCGCGCAGAGCGCTCCGCACCATACTGAGTCCGCCCTTGCAGCAGTCTATGCAGATGATCCATTGGATGATCAAGATATCTGGGTCTACCTTGGGCGCATAGGGTTACGCGGCTGGCGGGCCATGAATTTCGGCGATTTCATTCGTGCCCTGATCGTTATGGCGATCGGCATTGTTATGTATATCTATGCCGGGGGATGGGTAGCCTATCTGATGCTGCCAGCCTGGGTAATCTGGGTGGTCTGGGCGGCGCGGAATTAATTCGAGACCGGGCGAATCCTTTGCCAGACTTCTGCCTCGTCCAATCAATTAGAAAATCCAAAACCTAAGCTCTGATCATTTGCAATCTCTCATCTGCCCAGAGTGAACCTCCAGAATCTCTCGGACCGCTTTGATTTTCCTGCTCTGCGCAAAGCCCGCTGATTTCTATTCCTATGTTCAGAACTGCCGATAGAGCGCTCAGACAATCTCCTGGGAAGGGGTACACGCCCTGTGTCAAGACTCCGCGATCTGAGCATTTCCACCAAGTTTCTCCTGGTCTTCGGGTTGCTTTTCCTGCTCTGCGCTGGGCAGGGGGTAGCTTCGTTGCTGGGATTTACGAGATTGAATCGCGCGCTGAAAATTCTGGTGGATGATACCGCCCCGAGCGTACAGGTTTCGGGTGAGATTCGCTACGCAGTTTCGACGATCCGGCGCACCGACCTGCTGCTGGTGGTGTGCGCCACGGCTGATTGCCGGGAACACTACCGTGAAAAGCGAAACAAGTACCTGGCCATCTACAAAAATGAACTGGAAGCCGCTGCACTGCTGATCAGCGATCAGCAGGATCGGGATCTCATGGCACAGGCGCGCGTCAGCCTGGATGCGTATATCGCGATCAGCGAGCGGGCGCGGACGCTCGCTGAAAGCGGCAACAGCGCTGGAGCTGTTGCCCTGCTGCTGTCGCCGGAAGCGCAGGGCGCGTATAACACCGGCGTGGACCTGGCGGAGAAGGATGCGATGTTGAACCAGGATGAAGGCGCCTCGGAGGGGAAGGCGGCTCAGGCAACGTCCAGCAGGATGGTTTTGCTGATGCGCGGTATCCTGCTGGTCACGCTGGCGCTGTGTGTGTTGGTTGGATATGCCGCGAGCCGAATGATTGCAGAGCCGCTGAAGGTGGTCACCGAAGCCCTGGAACGGGTGGCGGCCCGGGATTTGACCGCCAGCGTCGAGGTGACGAGCAGTGACGAGTTTGGCCGCCTATCCAATGCGTTGAATACCAGCGTGGCAGCCATGCGCGAGGTGTTGCAGCTCATGCGCCAGGGTTCGGGAACGGTTACGGCCGCGGCCAGGGAATTGAGTGACCATGCCCATCGAAACAAGGACAATTCAGAGGCGCAGACCGGCAAGATCAATCAGATTGCCACTGCGGCGCATCAGGTAACGCAAACCATCAGCGAGATCAGTCTCAACATTGAAAGCGCCGCGACTGCCAGCCAGGAATCTGCCGATGCGGCGGAGAAGGGCAACCTGGTAATGCAGTCGGCTGCGCAAACGATGGGGAAGATCGCCGAAGTCACCAGCGCAGTACACGAAAAAATCAGCTCGCTTGTGGATCGCTCGAGGGAGATCGGCGAGGTGGCACAGATGATTCAGGAGATCAGCGAGCAAACGCATATGCTGGCCTTCAATGCGGCCATTGAAGCGGCCCGGGGCGGCGAGCACGGCACCGGCTTTGTGGTGGTGGCCAACCATGTGCGCCATCTGGCGGAAAGCACCAAAACCGCAACCGGAGAGATAGCCGCCACGATCTCCGGCATCCAGCGGGAGACGAACGACACACTGGAAGCGATTGCCAGCAGCCGTAGCACTGTAGAGGCTGGCTTGAGCGAGACTGCCGAGGCGCGTGAAAGCCTGGAGACGGTTATTACATCATCGCGAGATCTGGGCAAGAAGATTTACGTGATTCGAACAGCCGCCACCGAGCAGACTGCGGCCTCGGCTGAGATATCGGAGTCGGCGCGGAACATCGCGCAACTGGCGAATGAAAACTCCCACGCAACCAACGACGGAGCCAAGGCTGCCAACAGGCTCTCCGATCTGGCTCACCAGCTTGACGGCATCATCGGGCAGTTCAAAATTTCGAGCAACCAGGTCGCCGCGGCACATTAGAGACACTGCGGTCCACGGGCCTCGGTGCGCATTTCGAAAGGAACAGACAATATGTCGGCATTACGGGATCTTCGCATCTCTCGAAAATTTGGCTACGCCTTTGGCGCGGTCTGCGTACTCTGCGCGGTGCTGGGAGGCGCGGCGGTGCTGGGCTTTGTCCAAATGCGCAACTCTGTCGGCCAGATCACCAATGATTCCATGCCCTCCATGCGGGTGCTGGGCGATATCCGCTACTCGGTTTCGACGATTCGCCGCACCGATGCGCTGCTTCTGTTGTGCGACACCGACGCCTGCACGCAACGTCTTACCCCAAAGCGGAAAGGTTATGTTGACAGCTACAACGCGGCAATGGCGAAGTATGCGCTGCTGGTCTCGTCTCCCGCCGAGCGCGTCCTCTACGAGAGCATTCGCAAAAATGCCGCAGCCTATATCGCACTCAGCGATCAGGCGCGGCAGCTTGTAGTATCCGGCAAGGCCAGTGACGCCTCGCATTTGTTGCTTCAGGGAGATGCCGTAAAAGCTTATAACACGGCCGTCGATGCGGTCGAGGCAGACGTTGCGCTCAATAACAAAAATGGGTCGGAAGAAGGCGAACGGGCAACTCAGTTAGTTCATACGCTGTTGATCGCTATTTCCATTGTGATGGCGACGATGGTGATTTTATGCGCGGTAGTGGGCCGGGTTCTGACCGTGATGATAGTTCCACCGTTGGAGGCGGCAACGGGGGCGCTGGAGCAGTTGGCGGCCAAAGATCTGACCGCCCAGGTGGAAGCCAAGGGCGCAGACGAGGTGGGCCGCTTGTCCGAGGCCATCAATACCAGTGTGAGTTCTATGCGTGCTGTGTTGCATACCCTTACACAAGGCGCGTCAACCCTCTCCGCCGCTGCTGAAGAGATCAGCGTGAATGCCAGCCAGGCCCGTCTCAGCGCCCAGTCGCAATCCGGCAAGACCAACCAGATCGCCGCTGCCGCGCAGCAGATGACATCCACGGTTGGCGAGATCAGCCAAAACGCGGAATCTGCCGCAATGGCCAGCCGCGAGTCGGCTGAGACAGCAACCCATGGCGGGGCAGTGATGGAGGCTACCGCGGCAACCATGCAGCGCATCTCCGAAGCGACAAACTCCGTGGCTGAGAAAATGGACTCGCTCTCCCGCCGCTCCGACGAGATCGGCAAAGTGGTCACGGTCATTCAGGAGATCAGCGGGCAAACCAACCTGCTGGCGCTGAATGCAGCTATTGAAGCAGCGCGCGCCGGAGAGCATGGGCGCGGCTTTGCTGTAGTTGCTGGTGAAGTGCGGCGGCTTGCCGAGCGCACCAAGGGCGCAACCGAGGAGATTGCAAGCACTATCCGAAGCATCCAGGAAGAAACCCGCGAAACGATCGAAGTGATGTCGCACAGCCGCGGCGCGGTAGAAGCCGGCCTTACTGAGACCACCAACGCGCGCAACAGCCTGGAGAAGATCATCGAATCCTCCAAGCACGTGGAGCATCAGATTCACATGATCGCCTCCGCTGCCACCGAACAGACCGCCGCCTCGCGTGAGATCTCCGAAGCGGCAGGCAATATTTCCAATCTCGCGGCAGAAAGCTCCCGTTCCGCGGACGAAGCCGCCGAGGCCAGCAATAATCTCTCCGCACTGGCCAACGAATTGGATGGTGTAATCCGCCAGTTCCACATCGGCGATGATGCCCAGCCCGGCGCAAAGCTGAAAGGAGCGCCGCACACAAAGGCTTCTGCGCCATCGTTTGGGAGGGCTTACTAAGAGAGCTGTCTGGATTTTGTAACTCAAAATCTACTGCTGTCCGATATAATCCGATGTTGCTTCCTAATGAAGCAGCGGAGGATTTCTATGGAAGTGATTGTTCTGGTTCCGCTCGGAGTCATTGCTCTTATTGCGCTCATCCTCATATTGAGCAGTTTCATCACCGTCAATACGGCAGAAGTGGCTATTATCACCCGTTTCGGCAAATTCCTGCGCGTGGCCGAAGCCGGACTCAACTGGAAGGTTCCTTTCTTCGATTCAGTTTCCGGCATGGTCAGCCTGCGTGTTAACCAGATCACGCTCACCATGGAGACCAAAACTAAAGACAATGTCTTTGTTACCATCCCGATCTCGGTGCAGAATCGCGTCCGCCCGGAGAAGGTCTACGACGCGTTTTACAAACTCTCTGACCCTGTGGCGCAGATCAAGAGCTATGTGGAGCAGGTGATTCTGGGCCACGTTCCGGGGATGACGCTGGATGAGGTTTTTGCCTCGCAGTCGTCGATTGCCGCGGCTGTCAAGCAGGAACTGGATGCCGACATGGCCACCTTCGGCTACGAGATCGTCAACGTGCTGGTCACCGACA
>CAZHKN010000073.1:0-18185 GCA_964532725.1 uncultured Occallatibacter sp. | reverse complement strand
GCCTTCTGCTGCGCAGTTTTTGGGACTTGTTCAAGGTGCAGCCCGGCTTCAATCCTGACCGCGTCATGGCCGTTCAAACCTGGCTGCCGGGGCCAAACGATCCCAGTGCGGATATCTACAGAACCGCCACCCAGGAATCGGTCTTGCTGCGCGAGATTCTTCGCCGCAGCCGAACCCTGCCGGGTGTAGAAGAAGCCGCCATCGGCGACACAGCCGCTCTTCCCCTGGGCCACAGCAACGGCGCTCTCAACCCGCTGCCATTGATCCGCGAAGGCATCGAGACGATGGACAATCAGGCTCCGGTGATCGATAGTCCCATCGTCTCGCCCGAATACTTCCACCTGTTGGGCGTGCCGCTCCTGCGCGGACGACTTTTCAGCGACCGGGACATCGAGGACACTCCCCAGGTTGCGGTCATCAATCAGGCCGCGGCTCGCATGTACTGGCCCGGCAAAGACGGGAAGGGCGAGGACCCGCTGGGCAAACGCGTCCGTTTGCGTTTGGCTTCCCGCGAGCCGTTGAGCTCTGCCCAACCGGCCTGGACCACGATCGTCGGGGTGATTGCGGATGCCCGCACGGAATCGTTGACGGATGCGGCAATTCCACAGATCTACCGCAGCGTCTACCAGCACCCCGCCAAAAGCCTGGCCATCTTTCTTCGCGGACAACTCGATCCCAGCGCAATCTCCGCGCAAATGCGCCAGCAGGTCCAGTCCATCGATGCGGAACTTCCCGTATTCCATGCGGAGACACTGGAGGACGTGCTTGCCGACTCGCTTTCCGTGAGGCGATTCTCCATGGAAATGGTGGCTTTTTTTGCTATCACGGCCTTGCTGTTGGCCGGGCTTGGAATCTACGGAACTATTTCCTATCTTGTGAATGAACAAAGACGTGAGATCGCCATTCGTCTAGCGCTCGGAGCGCAAAGAGGCAATATCCTCAAGATGGTTCTGCGTCGCGGACTCGGTTTGGCCGCCGCTGGCGCAGGGCTGGGTGTGGCCGGCGCGCTCATCGTCGCTCACCTCATGGCCGGGCTGCTCTACGGCGTGTCGTCTACCGATCTGCCCACCTTCGCAGGCGTGACGACTGTGTTGACAGGTGTCGCGCTCGCCGCCAGCTATATTCCGGCGCTGCGCGCCATGCGTCTCGATCCAATCAAGACGCTCCACTCCGAATGACTTTTTGGCGCTATCCCAATGCAATAGAAGAAACCCGGCAAGAGGACTACGCATGAAGTACAAACATCTTTTGGTTCTCATAATCCTGTGGTCAGGCGCTCTGACGGTAGCTGCGCAGCCGGACTCGATTGTGGGCGCCTGGGCTCTCACTGCGGCCGATAAGCTTCTCCCGGACGGTACGCGCGTACCTGACTATGGCTCGAACCCGCACAGGTTGGTGATCTTCACTCCAGAGGGCTACTACTCGGTGCAGATCTATCGCGCGGACCGGCTAAAGTTCGCCTCGGGTGACAAGTTCAAGGGGACTCTCGAAGAGTACCGGGATGCGTCGCTCAGCATGAGCGTGAGCTTCGGTCGCTACAGCGTCGATCCAGTCAAGCATACGATCACCTTCCAAACCGATCGCTCCTCCGTGCCGAATCGAGATGACACCACCGCGGTACGTCCGTATACGCTGAGGGGCGATGAACTTTCCTGGAAGGTCGCTCCCCGGCAGGACGGCTCGATCCCTATTACTGTGCTGCGGAAGATACCGGCAGGAGATCAGCCCAGGTTAACTTGTCCCGCGACTTTCGAGGAGCACAATAATAAGGAAGGAAAGACGCGTACCCCCGATTGGTAATCGTGGTTCCGCTCTCTTCATGAGGAATGAAATCAACACGCCCGACACCAGAGTCGAAATTCACTCTCCGCCTCGCCACGGAAGCCGACATCCGCGACCTGCACACGTTGGTTGAAGCTTCAGTCCGCGGCCTGCAGGCAAACGACTACACGCCCGCGCAGATCGAAGGCGCGCTGGGCACCGTCCTCGGCGTCGATACGCAGCTCATCGCAGATCGCACGTATTTTATCGCCGAATCCTTCGACAGGACGCGCCTGGCAGGCTGCGGCGGATGGTCTAAACGCAAAACCCTCTTCGGCGCAGATGGCGGCCCCGGCCGCGAACCCGAATTGCTCAACCCGGCAACCGATGCGGCAAAAATCCGGGCCATCTTTGTGCATCCAGAATGGGCGAGGAGAGGCTTGGGGACTTTGATCTTGAAGCATTGCGAAGAGGCGGCGCAGCGGGCTGGATTCCGCACCTTGGAGATGGGATCGACCCTGACTGGCGTGCCTCTCTATTCCCTGAAGGGGTATCTCCCGCGAGAGAATGTGTCTATCCCCCTGCCAAACGGCGAAACACTTCCCATCGTCCACATGGTGAAGGTGCTATGAGCTGGATTGAGGATTAGAGATCCGAACTGAGTCTGTCCGGGCCTACGGGTAGACTCAAGGACGCCCCGCAACCGCACCACCGCCCCGCCGCAAGAGTCCTTGCGAGTCGAACTATCCAGGGTATTTGCTTTCGTCGCCCAATTGACAGAAGGATTTTTATCCCCGAATGTCAGCGGCAGAAGGGCCTGACTGGCAAATGGGAAGTGGCGTGAGCCAGCCTGCGTCGGGGAACAGTCGCCGACAGTCGAGAGACTACACGTCCGATAGTTTGCACCCGCAGAAAAACTCAATTGCAGATTGAACTTTTTTGATAGACTAAGCAACGCCGATGAATAAAACTTCTGTCGTATTGCTTCTTATGGCTCTGCTGGCTGGCACGGCCCGTGCCGGTGCTCCTCAATGGGTCGAGGTCCGCAGCCCCCATTTCACTGTAGTTTCCGATGCAAACGAGAAGCAGGCACGCCACATCCTCGACCAGCTTGAGCGCATGCGTTGGGTCTTCCAAACCCTCTTCCCCAAAGTGAATGTGGATCCGTCCGAACCGATCCTGGTTCTGGGTGCGAAGAATAGCAAGACGTTTCAGACACTCGAGCCGGCTGCTTATTTGGCAAAGGGACAGTTGAACTTGGCCGGCTACTTCCTGCGTACGCAAGACCATAACTACGTCCTTCTCCGGCTCGATGCCGAAGAAGAGCAGCACCCGTTTGCCACTGTCTACCATGAATACACGCATCTGCAGTTCAGTAGCGCGGCAGAGTGGATGCCCCTCTGGCTGAACGAGGGCATAGCGGAGTTCTTTCAGAACACTCAAATCCGCAACAAGGACGTGCTCGTCGGGCAACCGGATGTCAATAACATTCTCTATTTGCGCCAGCAACGGCTGATTCCGCTGCCTATCCTGTTCAAGGTGGATGCTAGTTCCCCTTACTATCATGAGGAAGAAAAGGGATCTGTCTTTTACGCCGAATCGTGGGCGCTCACGCACTATCTTCAAATCACCGACCGCGAAAAAGGGACCCATAAGATTCAAGACTATTTCCAACTCGTGAGCCATCATGAAGATCCGGTTACCGCTGCGGAAAAGGTCTTCGGCGACTTGAAGCGATTCCAATCAGACCTTGAGTTCTATATCCAGAGGGGCGATTACAAGCAGTTCGTTCTGAACAGCGCCGCCGCCCCCATAGA
Source organism: uncultured Occallatibacter sp. (assembly GCA_964532725.1). Lineage (GTDB taxonomy): Bacteria > Acidobacteriota > Terriglobia > Terriglobales > Acidobacteriaceae > Telmatobacter. Next base: position 14,607 of record CAZHKN010000073.1, on the reverse strand, counting down.
CGAATCCTCTTACACTGCCCGCCCTCTGACGCCGACCGATGCAGATGCAGCGCGCGCCGCGATCTTGGCCAACGTACAGCGTGAAAAAGAGGCGCGCGACCTGATCGCATCCATTCTCAAAGCCGACCCCAACAATGTGTCCGCTCGCGAGACAATGGGAGAGATCGAGCAACACTCAGGCAATCTTGACGCGGCTCGCACTTGGTACGGAGAGGCAGCTAAGCTCGACCCCAAGAGTTACCTCGCCAACTACTACTATGCTTCGATCTCCATGGAGTCCGGCCACATTGACGATAATGCGATCGAGTCCTGTCTTCGAGCGGCCATTCAGAGTAATCCACGCTTCGCCCCCGCGGATGAGCGTCTTGCCTCTTACCTCGGCATGCGCCACGAAAACATGGACGAGGCATTGTCGCTGATCAGGACCGCGGTCAAGCTCGATCCGGGCAACTATTACTTTCGCTTGAACGCTGCCAGCGTGCTTGCGGAAATGGGCAACTATAACGACGCCATCGCTGTAGCTGAAGCCGCAGTTAGGCTGGCCCGTAATCCACAGCAGGTTTCACAAGCGCAAAGCCAGATCGGCCAAATACAGCAAGCACAGCAGAGCCGTGCCCAAATTGAACAGCAACAGCGCGAGTACACATCGCGGCAAGCCCAGGCGAACGCGTCAACCGTGGTTGATATTGTGCCAGTGGCGGAGGCTCCTAAACATCCAGCCGAAGCAAACGGTCCGAAACACTCTATACTCGGCGTGATTCAGGGTGTTACATGCGGGTATCCGAGGGTTCTAGAAATGAAAATTGAGTCAGCGGGCAAGACATACAATTTCTATAACAATGATTTCTCGAAGATCGATCTCACCGCATTGGGGTTCACGCCCAAGAACTCGATGAACCCCTGCACGGACTTCGGAGGGTTCAAGGCTCGCGTCCAATATGCCGAGTCGTCCGATAAGACGGTTGACGGCAAGATATTCGCCATCGAATTGCGCAAATAGATTTCCAACGAACGCTCCACCTTTATGAAAAACTAAACCGTATAGCTTGCCCACCCCAGAACCCTTGCGAGTCGAACAATCCAGGGTATATGCTCTCGTCGCCCATCCGGCTAAGGGATTTTCCATCCTGAACGCCGGCGGCAGAGAGGCGTCAAGCACATGAGGCATATTTCACGCAGAGAACTCATCGGATATGGACTCGGAGCAGCAGCCATCGCGGGCATCTCCCCCCTAACCCTCCCCAAAGCAGCAGATGCGCAGTCCCCTTTCAGCGCCGGCAACAGCCCGCACGACGCCAAAGACCGCATCGCTTCCATAGAAAAGGCCTTCCAGTTTCAGGACTTCATGATGGATGCCTACGCCACCGGAAGCACGGTGCGGCTCATCCAAAGCTACTCCGACCAGATCGGCCTGCTGTCAACCGGCTTCACTTACGACAATGCCGTCGCCATCCATGCCTATCTGGCGCGCGGCGGCGCAGACAACATCTCGCGAGCCTCGATCCTCGGCGACGGGCTTATCTACGCACAGGCCAACAATTTTCCCTTCAACGATGGCCGCTTCGCGCAGGGTTATTTTGTCAATGTGGCAACGAGCGGCGGCGAGTTCATCACTCCGGCGGCCAACCCGTTTTACTTCTACACCAGCGCCGTGGGAGACCAAGCCTGGGCCGGCATGGCTCTCGCCCAACTCTACCGGCGGACCGGCCAGGAAAAATATCTGACCGCCGCGTTATCCGTCGCCAACTGGATCGTCACCAACACCTACAACACGCTCGGCCCCGGCGGTTACTCCTTCGGCACAAATATCAACCAGTTCAATCAATCCGTGCCGTCCACTAACGGAAAATCCACCGAACATAACATCGACACCTATGCTTTCTTCACCATTCTCCACGAACTTACCCGCAACGGCAATGCCGCCAACGGCTCATCGTGGAAGAGCCTTGCCGCTCATGCCTTCGAGTTTGTCGTCGCCATGTACAACGAGGCGGGCGGATATTTCTACACCGGCACCCTCGGCGATCAGATCACGGTCAATCCCTCGCCCATTCCCGAGGATGTCCAGACCTGGTCCTACCTTGCCCTGCTCGACAACAAATACAAGCACACCATCGACTGGGCGCTCGCCAACCTGCAAAACACCGACACCCCATCGGCAACCGATTCCAGCCTCACCGGAACCCAGAAGTTCACCGGCATGGCCTACGATACAGCCAGTCTCACCACCGCATCCAACGACCCCGATGCCGTCTGGCTCGAAGGAACTTCGCACACCATCGCCGCCCTCACCGCACGAGCCATAGCCGGAGGCGGCAACTACGATGCAGACCGCAAGGATCTCGAAGCCGCGCTCAATTTCGCCACCAACTGCCAGTTGGCGCAGGCCGAGCTAGGCATCGCGCAGACCGTCAATGGCAAGGCCATCACCGCCGGCAACGGCTTGGTCGCCGCCACCAGCCCCATGGATACGGGATTCGGCTTCTCCTATTTCCCCGACCTCCATATCGGCGCAACCGGCTGGTATCTCCTCGCCGCGCAAGGCGCAAACCCCTTCCAACTCGGCTATCAAAGCTTCAGGAGATAGAATCGACGCGCGAGTGCAGTACGGCCACAGTAAACGTACTGCATCTGAAGCAGAAAACTGGGTGCCCCACCCTCGCGATGTATTTGTTTTTGTCGATAGGGTGGGATAGCACGATGCTGATGGACCACTCTCACCTGCCACACGGAACTGGCTGCCCCAGGTCCCTCGCAGTCGGGGACCTGAGAAAGCACGAACCCAACGCTGTCATCCTAAGCAAAGCGAAGGATCTGCGTTTCGATCAGCCGCGGCTAAGGTGGGTGCGCACAAGGTTGATAGGTCACTCTCGCCAGCCACACAAAGCTGGGTGGGCGGATTCAAGGTGCAACTGCAACATTTCCGAAACAGGAGATAGTTGCATATGGCGAAGAGCTACCACCATCTTGATCTTCAGGAACGAGCTTTGATGGACCCTCAGTCCGTCGAATGGCTAACCTTATAGCCGTGATTCCGGAGAAAATAGTCGATCTTGTTCTTCTCATCGTGGTCAAGTGGACTGAAATTAGCGGTGATATTGAAGGTTGAGCCTGTTGGAAACTGGAGAAGCTTTTCCTTGAGCGCATTCAACCCTGAACACTTGTATTGTCTGTCGACCGTATACACCACCGATTCACCTGCGTTGTGAAACTCCATCGGATGAGTTACGGAGTCAAATAACTCAGGAGTATTCGATTCAGCATCGTACTCATCGCGCTCAACGAAATAGGTGGACGATGTGCCGGGGACAACGAACGTAAGAGGCCGACCACAGCCGAACCTGCATTCCAGGGTTTTCATATCTTCCGCGCCGATCAGTGTTTCCAGGTCGCGTGATTCCTCCGGTGTGATTGTCCACGACTGCGCTCCCACATAGGCGTCAAGCAGCGCCCATACGATGGACTCGCTTCGGTGACCTGCTCCTGGCTTCTCATACCAACGCTTCAGCTGGTTCCAGACAACAGGTTTCATCCGTGCCGAACCATAAATTTGAATGTACGTTGCGGCGTTCACGCCCAAATCGCCGCCTTTGTCGATCTGATTGACCGCAATTTCCTCTACCAATGGGCTGGGCTGGAGAAAGCCCATTTCCGTAAAGAACCAACGACCGCAGGAACCATCTTTGCCCTGCTCCAGAATTTTTTCCAACTGCGGCGCGTCTTTCTGCGGCGAGACTTTAAGGAGATAAGCGAGCGTAGCAATTTGAGCTTGGCAAGGCCACTCATTGAGGCCGCCATTCACCACCGGAAGAACTATAGGAAGTACATTTCGCGTTGCGTAGCGATGCAGAAGTGTGGCGGCGTTTCCGAGACCTTGAATTTTCTCATCAGACGAATGCTGCTCCCTTGCCAGAGCAACAAAGTTTGAAGCAAGCTGCCGCTCCTGTTCGGGCGGCAGAATATTAGAGAGCTGGAGCGAAAAAGAGGAAAAGCGAGGCGCCGGACGGATTATCTCTCCGCGCGCAAAGTCCGTCGCCGCCGTAGGGTCGAGCTCAAACCATCGCACCAAAGCCTGTCCGTTGCCCACCTCCGCTTCGTGACGAACCGCAGGTAGCATCAGTGGAGAGCGAATGAGTTTCCACTTTCTGCCCAAAAGCATCTCCTTGGACTTCATCGGAAGATCCCCAAAATTCTTCGCGACGAAGGAGACCACCGCGGGCGGGAACGGCAAGTCGTAAGCAATAACATAAGGAGGCTTCGGAAGACTCACCAACCCTTGCTGAGGACTCCCAAGGAAGGTCGCCAGCGACGTGATTTGCGCTTCACCACGCTTCTTCTGCAAGGCAGCGAACAATGTGTCGCGTTCTTGTTCCTCAACCTTTCCATGAATCATCAGGATGGAGTTCCCATGCTCTTTGGCTTCGACTTTGCTTTGAAGCTCACACACCACTTTCAAGAATCCGGGGGTAACTGCGGTATCTGGATCCATTTGAAGGCGAAGCATTTCCTCTAGAACTACGACGCGACGTGGGGATTCTTCCAGGCAAACTTCCACTTCTTGTTTGTCATTCTTTGATAGAAGCGTGGCTAATACGCGCACGGCATCCGGTGTAGCCATATTGCACAAAGCTTCGGTATTTTTCTGGCGCTCCAAAAACTCTGGTGAAGGTGTCTTTGAGTATGCCGGAATCGGCGAGGTAAACGCCTCATAGCCTTTGCGGATTATTTCTTTCTGCCACTCTGAACTGGCGGGCACAATCTGCAACGTAAATTCGCGCGTAATACTGACGAAGTGAGGTAGCGGAGAGTCTGCCTGTTGACTCCTCCACTGCGTGGAATCATCATCCAAACCTACCTGCATCGATAGTCGGACTGTGTATTTTCCCGGCTCATCGAAGCGGTAAGTGTTAGTCAGCATGTAGGAGAACTTCGCCGGTGCGGACCCTAAATCATGGCTTGGAACATCGTAGGACGGGCCGCTCCACATCATAGGGCCAGCAGGAAACTCCTTCGTCAGATCGATCCAACCATCCTTAGGAAGTATGGAGAACGACCACTCATTACGAAACCTGCACCGAGGATAGCCAAAATGACTCTCGTCGAACAATTTGCACGGTTCCAAATAGCGATTCGCTGCACCGCTGGAGAACACTGCTTCGAGCGGGATTTGCTCGCCAATTTGAAAACGGTTGGAGCCTGTCGCAGAGCGTAGCTCAACCTGCAGATCGTTGGTATCCTGTGGAGTTTCCTGCGCTGCGAAGGGCAACTGTGGAATAGCTGAACAAAGAACCAGACACACTAACCAAGATCTAACCATGAACTCTCCTGACGCACCGATGAGCAATCCCGCGTATGAACATACGATCATCGACGACTGTCGCCAGTTCGATTGATCGTCTTGGTTGAACCTACTGAATTAGACACCGAAGGCTGCAACCCCGGGCAATCTGCAACTGCTTCGCCCCATCGAATTGCTTGACCAAGAGCGCGGGATTGGCCACAACGCAGCAGTATTCCGCACTCTTAGACAAGAGCTGGAACCACCGGTTATCTAGAAGCCCCTTTACTACTGCGCTGCAAGAGAGCACCAAATGACTCATTGTACGCTGGTTACGCGCAAACCTCAGGATTACTCCTCGAAAACGCCCATGTAGCCACGAACCTCTCCGTCGCCGGCTGCACCATCCTGGCGATTGCTGTTTATCCTAAGGCGCAGCAGTACAGTCTACGAAAGCCCCCTCAGTCTCTAGTCCCTTGGTCCCTCGGTCCCTGCATTTTCATCGCGTCCGCCATGTGCCCCACCCTTGCGGTCTTTTCGCCGCAAAGGTGGATCGCACGACTCCCCACCTCCCGCCAGACATGGTTCTAACTATTCCCTAGTCCCTAGTCCCTAGTCCCTCAGTCCCTGCATTTTTCACCTCGTCCGCATCCCCTCCCTCCGCAGCGCCTGCCGGAACTTCTTCAAAATCGCCCGCCGCAACAACACCGTTCCCGGCTCATCGGCCTTCTGCTCCTTTTCTTCCTGCTCCGCCGCCGCGCGGGTTCTTTTCACCTCTTCTGCTAACCCCTTCAGCGTTCCTTCCCTCGGAACCAGCGCGTAGACCAGCTCACAACCCAGCGCATTCGCCGCCCGGCGCAGCGACTTCACCGTGATCCGTGCCTCCATCTCCGCCTTCTCCAGCCGGAAGACCTCGCTCCGGCTCACCTCCAGCCGCCGCGCCACCTCCTCCACCCTGACACCGGCAGCCAGCCGCACCGCCCGCAACCAGCCATTCTTGACCCAGCCCTTGACCTTCCCCGCCGCCTTCCGCGCCACCCGAAACCCCAGCAGCGCCTCGTCCAGATCCGCCTGCATCGCTCCCTGATTAGCATTTCCCATCCCAAAATCCCTCCACAATCAAAAACTCCGCTTATGTGCGGAGCTTTTTCGCTTCTCAAAAATCAGAGATAAGAGTCAATTTATCAATGCTTTGTAATCTTCCTGCCACCAAATTCCCGCGCCAAACTCACTCATCCGTCTCATTTTCTCCAAAATCTATCTATTTATATGCAGACACTCCCGGCCAGGAAAAGCTCTCACTTGACCTAAATCAGTACACCTAAATGCCCACCCTGCTAACCAGCTAACCGGCTGACTCGCTGCCCCGCTAACCCGCTGCCCTTCGCTCCGTCAAATCACTGGGTGGTATACTTTCACCCAAGACCGCTCCGCCAAGGCCTCTCCCTAAGCCTGCCGCTGCCGTTGTCTGGAGGTTCCTTCCGCTTATGACCCCTCGTGCTCGCAGAGCTTCCTTTACCGCCGTTCTCTTTCTCGTCATCTGCGCATTCGCCGGCAGCATGATGCAAGGCAAGGTCGGCGCGCAATCCTCCGAGGATGAGAGCCAACTGCGCGACAGCCTCAAATCCTTTACCAGCGTCTATGCGCTGGTGGAGCAGAACTACGCCGAGCCGATCACCGGCGACAAGGCCGACATTGCCATCTACGACGGCGCTATCCCCGGCATGTTGCGGGTCCTCGATCCCCACTCCAGCTTCCACGATCCCAAAGACTACGCCAAGATGCGCGAAGACCAGCGCGGGCGTTATTACGGCGTCGGCATGGTCATCCAGCAGCAGGATAAGAAGGTTTATGTCGTAGCTCCCTACGAGGACACACCCTCCTTCAAGGCCGGCATCCATCCCGGCGACATTATCTCCGCTGTCGATGGAAAGTCCACTGAAGGCCAGGCTTCGGACGAAGTCGCCAAGGAACTCAAAGGGCCCAAAGGCACTCCGGTGCAGGTCACGACCATCCGCGACGGCCAGGCCGCTCCGCTGGTATTTAATCTGATTCGCGCCGAGATTCCCCACCCCTCGGTGGACCTGAAATACGAGATTCGCCCTGGCATCGGCTATATTCACCTCACTCAGTTCCAGGAGACGACCGGGCGCGAGATGAGCGAGGCTATCGAAGGCTTTGGCGACTTGAAAGGCCTGGTTCTTGATCTGCGCGGCAACCCCGGCGGCCTGCTGAATCAAGCAGTGGATGTCTGCGATCATCTCCTCACCAAGGGCCAAGGGATTGTCAGCCAGCGCGGACGCGCCTTCCCCGATCAGGTCTACACCGCCACGCACGGCAACGGCGGCAAGACCTTCCCCATCGTCGTGCTGGTTAACCGCGGAACGGCATCTGCGGCGGAGATTGTCAGCGGCGCGTTGCAGGATCACGACCGCGCCCTGATCGTCGGCGAAACCACATTCGGCAAGGGACTCGTCCAGACCGTCTATAACCTCAGCGAGGACACCGGCTTGGCCCTGACCACCTATCACTACTACACGCCGAGCGGAAGGCTGATCCAGCGCAACTATTCCGGCGTCTCGCTTTACGACTACTACTACAACCACGCCGGCGCCCAACCCGCCGACAACACAAATCGCGAGGTTAAATTCACCGATGCGGGCCGCACGGTTTACGGTGGTGGCGGCATCACTCCCGACGAAAAGATTGAGAGTCCCAAGAGCAACCGCTTCCAGGACACTCTGCTCTATAAATCGGTCTTCCTGCACTTCGCCGCGCACTATCTGGCCAACCGAACCGTGGATCAGAGCTTCCAGGTCAATGACGCCGTTCTCGGGGATTTCAAGCAATTTCTGACCAGCCAAAACATCGCGTTTAACAACGACGATTTGAACGGCATCAGCGACTGGCTAAAAGCCAACATAAAGAAAGAGATCTTCACCATCCAGTTCGGCCAGTTGCAGGGCTTGCACTCCGTCGCCGACTGGGATCCGATGATCCAGAAGGCGCTTACCTATCTGCCAGAAGCGCAAGCCCTCGAAGACAACGCGCATAAAGTGTTGGCCGAGAAGGCTGAGGCGCGTAACGGAGCACAGTAACATTCACCTTGCGTCTATGCACAACAAAGCCATCCCAGCTGGGATGGCTTTGTTGTGTATGAAGAGCTTTTTGCAACGCCGGTATTGCTGTTTCTATAGTTTGTTGTGGCTACCATCGCACATCACTGGATGCTCTGTGTGCTTGCAACCGCAGAAATAAACGGTCTTTGACTCCGTAGCCTCGTACTTGACCGGGGTAAAGCCCGTTCCGCGATGGCTACCGTCACAGAAGGGTTGGTTGGCGCTCAGGCCACAGGCGCACCAGTGATAGCTCTTGCCGGCTTCCACTGCCACCGGGTAGGGACTCTTTTGCGCAATCGTCGGTTCTGACATTTTTCTATTCTCCTTCAGGGGATATGAAGCGTTATCTCAATTATCGCCGATGCGACCTGAGTGGATATACTTGCCCCTATGATATTCGCAGATCGTAAACTATCTCAGCGCCTGGAGCGCGCCGAAGGCTTCTCCTGCGCCCAGTTTGCTGAAGCACGCCGCAGGCTGTTCCCGGAAAGCGAGTCTGAGTGGATGGAATGCGGCGGCGCCTTCACGGTCTTCGATGGCGCAAACTCGCCGATCACCCAGACCTTCGGCTTGGGACTCTTTCAAGATTTGAATGGGACAGTGCTGGATGAGATTGAAAGGTTTTTCCTTGACCGCGGGTCGCCCGTGCAGCATGAAGTCAGCCCATTTGTTGGCGCTGATGCTCTCGATCTCCTCTGCCGGCGTAACTATCGGCCAATCGAGCTGAGCAGCGTTCTTTTCCAGCCAATCGCAGATGCCTTGGAGTCGCATGCAGAACGAAGCGCTGACACAAAAGCAAGCGGTGTCACAGTGCGCAGAATTGAGCGGGAGGAAGCCGGACTCTGGAGCAAAATCAGCACCCGCGGCTGGTCGCATGACTACCCGGAGCTGGCCGAGATCATGCAGGAACTGAGCGTAATAACTGCGGCCCGCGAGCAGACTATCTGCTTTCTGGCTGAGGTTGACGGACAACCCGGTGCTGCCGGTGTGCTGTGTATCCATGAAGGCATAGCGGTCTTCGGTGGAGCAGCAACAGTGCCGGAGCTGCGCAAGCGCGGCTTGCAGACTGCTCTTCTTGCCGCGCGGATGCGATACGCTTTCACTGCTGGATGCGACTTGGCAATGGTGGTCGCTCTGCCCGGCAGCGAATCGCAGCGCAACGCCGAACGGGCCGGTTTTCAGGTTGCCTACACTCGGACCAAATGGCGGCTCTGCTGTTAGCTGTATGAAACCTTCCGTTAACAGCATTAACTCTGTAAGTACTCCAGTTCTGTGCCAGCGCCGATTCTCTCTTGCGCCGCGCACAATTCCTTTTCGAGCACTGAATTGCCGGGATAGCGCTCCAAGCCATCCCGCAGGATTGCCAGCGCCTCAGTCCAGCAACCCTGACGGGCTTCCAGTCCAGCGGCAACGATATAGCTAACCGCTGGTGGCGAGCCATAAAGCAGCCGCTGCCTAGCTATGCACGCTGCCTGGCGTGTCTCCCCGGCCAGCAAAGCCGCCGCAGCCCATATCTCGTAGAGCTCCCCGGCATCGGGTTCGCGCGCCACGGCTGCCTCGATGCGCGCAAGTCCGGCGGCTGTCTCGCCCAGGCTCACCAGGCACGCGCCACGCTTGCATTCAACCAATGCCGAAACTGTCGCAATCTGCGCGGCCTGCACATAACATTGCAGAGCCCGCGCTACATCGCCGGCATGAAAATAGACATCCCCCATGGACTCGGCCAGCAGCACGGAATCCGGCGCAATACCCGCCGCGCGCCGCAGTTGCTCCAACGCCTCAGGCAATCGCCCCATTCGGGTGAGGCAAATCCCAGCGTAGATACGTGCGCCGGGAAGCTCCGGCTTGAGCACAAGCGCTTGCGCAAACAAGGCCAACGCAGCAGCCGGGTCGCGATGGTGCTCCAGCTCTCCCAGTCCCAGCTCATACATTGCCCAATAGTCAAGCGGATTCTCGCGCAGTTTCAGCCAGCCCAGTTGCTGATAGAGTTCGCACTTGGCCCTGCGCGCAGTTTCGGAGTCTTCCACAAATCCGAAGTGATGAACAACAAACGGCGCCTCCGCGGCTGTGAGTCCCAGCGCGCGAACCCGCTTGGAGACCGTTTCATGCACAGGGTTTTCAAAGTACACGCCAGGATGGCGGCGGAAGAGCAGTGTATTCAGATCGCGCGTAAAAGCCGGATAGGCGCGCGCCTCCACCAGGAGCAGCGGATTCGGCTGAGCTGCCCGGTCGCCGCTGCGGCTATTGAGGGTGCGCACATAATTCCAGCGCCAAACCTCCCATGCGTCGATCTTCTCCTGCGCAATCAGCGTGGGAATCTGCGCCGCCCCCGAAGGATCGAGCATCTCATCGGCATCCAGGCTCAGCACCCAATCCGCCGTGCAGGCCGCGAGTACGACATTACGCGCCTTGGAAAAATCATTCTCCCAAGGAACGTCGAGAACGCGCGCGCCGAATGCGCCTGCAACGCGAATGCTCTCATCGGTCGATCCTGTGTCCCCCAACACAATGCCATTCACCGCCGGCAGGGCGCTCTTGAGGCAACGGGCCAGCCCCGCGCCGCCATTGCGGACGATCATCGCCAATTCCACGGTTGGCCGGCTCACGGTTCTGCTCCTGATTCAGCAGACCACGAGACCGGGTGCGACGGAAGCTCTTCGTTGCGGTAAAGGGCAGGTCTTTGACTGCTGAGTTCAATTAGGAATATCGTCGGAGCGCCGAGAGATGTTGTAAACCGAAGTGTACCGGCACCCCTAAAGCTCGGTGCAGATGCTGCCGACTTACGGCTATATCCCTCCAGCTATGCCGGTTATTTCTTGGGAATCGTCAATTGTGCGCCCTCGCCAACCTTGTAGGTCTCTGAGAAATTTCTCTGGTCGATGCCGATGGAGAGCCGGCCGCGTGAATCGATATAGAACAGTTCCTTGCCCACAGGTACATCGCTGAAAGTTTTAACGAACGGAAATGTATAACTCTTCCCGCCGAGCGTTACCGGCACCGCATCGCCGAGCTTATACCCCAGTTGCCGGAATGTTTCGGCTGGAACATTCAGCACCAGGTTCCCGAATGGCCCATCGGTGCCGATCACCTCGCCGTGTAGGCCTGCTGCATCGATGGTGGCATTGTGCAGATCAAGCCGTACCAGCTTCGTGACATCGAGCGCCGGCCCTGCCTGGGCAATATCTTCTCCGCGCGCCGCGTGCGCCCCGGCCGGAGAAAAAATATCACGCCCGTGAAAGGTCGAAGAGATCCCCGAGCCGATCATCCATGCCGGATTGGTAATCTCGTGCGCCTCCGCAATGCCATCACGATCCTGAACCAGCGTGAGCAATCCGTTGTCCGGCAGCACAAAAATCTGACCCACCTTCGACCGGGCGATGATTGCCTTGCGTTTGGAGCCAACGGTAGGATCAATCACCACGACAAAGACCGCGTCCTTAGGGAAATAAGGAGCGGAACCTGCCAGGAAGCGTGCGCCCATCGCGATGTTATACGGCTCTGACTGATGCGTGATGTCGATAACCCGCACGTCTGGAGCAATGCCCACCATCACCGCCTTGCAGATGCCGACCGCGTCGTCCTTCACATCAAAATCGGTCATGAAACCGATGACTTTTGTAGATGCGGGCTGCTGGGCCGCCGCTGTCCACGCCCAAAAAACGACGATCACACTCGCAAACAAAAACCGATGCAAAATCCTCATGCGAATCCCTCACTGATTTCTCAATGATAATGGCTCTCTGTTCTCCGCCCGTCTCGTTTACTATCGCAATCAATGATTTACTTCCGAATTGCACCTGCATTGATCCTATTGGCGGCAATCGCCTCCTCGGCCGCCGCCAAACCAAAGCCCATCCCCGTCAAGGTTGTCGTTGTCACCATGTTCGAGATCGGCGCGGACACCGGCGACATGCCCGGCGAGTTGCAGTACTGGGTTGAGCGCGACCATCTCGACCGCGTCTATTCCCTTCCCGCCTATCATGCAGCGCGCATGAACGAAAAGGGCGAGATGGCCGTCCTCACTGGCCAGGGAACGGCCAACGCCGCCGCCGCGATCATGGCTCTTGGCCTCGATCCGCGCTTTGACCTCAGCCATGCCTATTGGATTGTCGCCGGCATCGCCGGAGCCAACCCGGAGCGGACCTCGCTCGGTTCTGCTGTCTGGGCGCGCTGGGTCGTAGATGGCGATCTGGCCTATGAGATCGATGCTCGCGAGGTGCCGCCGGATTGGACAACCGGCTACGTGCCACTGCGCAAAACCCGCCCCTTTGAGGCCCCCGCCGCACCGCTCGACGGCCAGGTATTTGAGATGAACCAACGCCTAGCCGAATGGGCCTATAATCTGACCCGCAGTACGCCGCTCGCCGACACCGATCACCTGAAAGAGATTCGCGCGAACTTCGACGGAGCGGCCGCGCAAAAGCCGCCGTTTGTCACAATGGGCGATGAGGTCTCGTCTTCGACCTACTGGCACGGCAAGCTCTTTGACGCCTGGGCTGCGGAGTGGATGCGGTATTACACCGGTGGTAAGGGTGAGTTCGCCACCACGGCGATGGAAGACACCGGCACGCTGCAATCGTTGCAATATCTGGCCAAAGCCGGTCGCGTGGATAGCCGCAGAATTCTGGTCCTGCGCACGGTAAGCAACTTCGATCAACAACCGCGCGGCATGAGCGCCGCCGAGAGCCTTGCCGCGCAACGCGTGAGCAAATTCGGCGCTTACCTTCCATCACTCGAAAGTGCCTACACCGTGGGCCACGTCGTCGTAAATGAGCTGCTGACCCACTGGCCAAAGTATAAGGATGCGGCGATAGGCGTGGAGCAGCCAGTGCAAGCAAGGCAGTAACGCGACATTCGCCGTGCGCGCGGCGCCTTGTTGCAAGCACGCCACATACTGGAGAATACTTGAGTTCCACAAGTTCAGTCGCGGCTTGCGCTAGGATAAACCTCAGCAGGAGTCCGTAGGCATAAATGCAACCGTATCGCTCGACATAGCCCAACCGTGGAGGTCTTTTTGAAGCTGAATTATGGAACGCTAATCTTGATCGCTCTCTCCATGCCGGTGCTTGCTGTGTATCTATTGCCGCTTGCCTGGACTGTTTCGCGTATCGCCGGACTGATCATTGCAGTCCCGGCTTTCATCCTGTTCATTGTGGCCCGCATTCAACTGGGTAAGGCCTTCAGCCTGCAAGCCAAGGCAAGCATACTGGTAACAACCGGCATTTATTCCCGCATCCGCAATCCGATCTACATCTTTGGCGGTCTGGTGATGGCTGGAATTATTCTCTGCGTCAATCTGCCGTGGCTGCTGCTTGTCTTTGCCGTTCTCATCCCAATGCAAATCTATCGAAGCCGCAACGAAGAACGGGTGCTTACGGAGAAATTCGGCGCTGCCTACCTGGACTACAAACGCCAGACGTGGTTTTAATCCTTCGCAGAGAAATCGAGCGGTAATTTTAGACCCGCATATGCTTGTTCGAGGAAGTCTTGATGCATTCAATCTGGCTGGGTGAGTTTCTGGGCACGCTGATTCTCTTGCTTTTAGGCGGCGGTGTCAATGCCGGCGTAACTCTGCGCAAGTCCTATGCTGCCGATGCGGGTTGGCTGGTCATCGCCACCGGTTGGGCACTGGCCGTTCTATGTGGAGTGCTGGTAGCGCAGGCCTTCGGCAGTCCCGGCGCAAATCTGAACCCGGCCATCACGCTGGCCATTGCAGTGACCAGCGGAGACTATTCGCAGATAGTTTATCTTTGGTCTGCGCAGCTGCTCGGAGCAATGAGCGGAGCGGCGCTGATGGCTCTACACTATGCGCCGCACTGGAAGCTTACTCCCGACCCGGCTGCGAAACTCTGCGTCTTCTGCACCAATGCTGCGATCCGCAATCCGGTCTTTAATATTTTGAGCGAGGCAGTAGGAACAGCGGTGCTTGTGCTGGTCGCGGCCGCTATCGGATCGCATGGCGTCTCCGCAAGCGGGCCTGCTGCCGGCGTGGGACCTGCTCTGGTGGCAGCGCTGGTCTGGGGGATCGGACTCTCGCTTGGCGGCACAACAGGCTATGCGATCAACCCCGCGCGCGACCTGGGTCCACGCCTGATTCATTGGCTGCTGCCAATTCCCGGTAAAGGCAGTTCAAACTGGAGCTATGCACCAATTCCCATCCTCGGCGACCTGCTCGGAGCCGCATTGGCAGGGCTGCTGTTGCGCTACGCG
>CAZHKN010000072.1:0-18422 GCA_964532725.1 uncultured Occallatibacter sp. | reverse complement strand
CGCGTCAACTGGACGGACGTGCTTTCGGGATACACCATCCCTGGTTTCGCTATAAGGTAAAAAGCCACTCTGCAGCGTGGCTTCGGAGTAGAGCAATTGACGACCCGCTGGACGGACTGGCGGAAAAACGGGGAGGAGCCGATGGCTCTTCCCCGTTTTCGCGTTCGGGTAAATCTATGAAGCGAACATCGAAATTTATTTAGCCGGCGTAGGGAACTGTTCGTCCTCCCTGGGCAGGAATCCTCGCACCATCAGCGAAATCCCGAAACTGACCAGAATCGCTCTTATCATCCACTCGTTGTTATAGCTCCAGGAGAGCGTGGCAAAGGTAAGGAAGATGCCGATGGAGGTCAGCTCGGAGAGCACTCCGCGCAGCCAGCGCGGCTTGCGGCCACTGGGAGCCAGGTTCGTGCGCAGGCGGGGGAAGATTCGCGGCACAGCGCGTTTGTAGGCAAGATACGGCTCGCCTAGCTGCCCGGCCAGGAAAACCTCTTCGCCGAGAATCAGGCGCAGCAGGAAGACAGGAACAGCGATCAGCACAAGCAGAGCGCCGGTGGGCGGCATGAGGAAGGCGAGAGCGACGGTCATCGACCACAGGCCAAGATAGAGTGGATTGCGCACGTAGCGATAGGGACCATCGGCCATTACCGGGCCGGCGGTCATTTCTGAGTTGAGAACTGTAGCGGGGCCGAGCCAGGCTGTTCCCCAGACGCGCAGGAGCGCTCCTTTGGCGGCGATCAGCGTGGCCAGAACAATGACGGCCGGCGTGGCGGCGGCAAATGTGAGTAGCCACAGCCGGCTGATTTCCAGGGCCAGCCATTCCAAAAGCGGGATGCGTTGGCCTGCGCCAACCCACGGCGCCCACATACCTACCGTCAAAATGGCTGCCAGAATAACCATCCGCAGGCGAAACTCTAACCGGCTTGCTTTCATTCTTTTATTCCTATGAGCGGAGTTTATCACCGGCGTCACTCACGATTTCGCTGTAGCTGCCGATAAGGCTTGACGGGCTATTAAATTGGGGTGCGAACCGTTGTTTTTGGGAGTATTGTAGACATATCCCCGTAAGACTGTGTGCTATGGCTGGTTGAGGCGTGTTCTGACGATTCCAAACGACGAATTTGATCCTGTTTGAGGGGAGTTTCTCCATGCGATGGCTTGCAATATTCTTGCTGAGCACCCCTGCGCTGGTAGTTAGCCAGTCGCCAGAGACGTCGTCAACGCCAATGGCCGCGCAGGCTGAATCCACGCCTCCCATCCCGCCCGCGCCCACGATGGGGTGGGTGCTGGACCGGAGTGTGCAGACGATTCCGCCGGTCTTCGGCTCGGCATCCCTCAACGCTATCGGGTTAGGGTTGCTCCCGATGCCGGCGCCCGATGGCGCAGGCAATATCGATGGACCCGCGCTGTTAGGAACGAACGCGACCGACCAGCTTGTCAAGAGCTACGCACTGACAAGCCCACTTCAGGCCTCGTTCTCTGGCGGCACAACCGTATTGCTGCTGTGTGGCCGGCAAGACAACTGGCTCTCTACGCCCGCGGGCGGCTTGCTTCCAGTGCAGGCGGCAGGGATGTGGAACGTTGATAAGCCGGGTGAGTGGAATTTAAGGCTGGTATCCTCTGTCGGAGTCTTTGCGGTTACCGAGAACGAAACGTCGATCTATGCGAAGCCACCCGCGCCGCCCGAGAGTTTTTTGGCTTTTGGCAGCGCGACGGCGTACCCGGTTCCTTACTCGAATGCTCCGGTCTGCCTCTGGGCGTTTTATGATACCTCTGTTCATGGCACGGTGGGCGCGCCACAGATCAGCGCGGCCTATGGTGATGGCCCTCAGAGCGCCCCTGTTGTGCTCAAAGAGGCTTCCCTCTCGGGGCATAGTTCGTTCAGTTCGCCCATAGTTAGCACGATTCCAATGCGGGTAAATTTTGGCGAACTTGGCGAAGATTTGGGAACGCTGTTTATCTGGCAAGGCGCGTCTGCCGAGAGATTGTTTCAACAGTCCGTCCGCGCAGCTTACTGGAATACAGGCCTGCGCTCGACGGTTGCCTCTGGATTTCAGACTCCTGCGTGGAGCGGTCTGTCCGTAACCAAGTTGAATCCCCAGCCGATTGCCCTCGGCGGTGACGCGCAGGATAACGTTTGGGCTGCTGCCTACGCGTCGTTTGTGCGTACGACGGCGTTTGCTCATTACTCCATCACCACCCCTCCCGGCACCCCATATGTGGCCGTGCGCTACGAGTTGGGAAATTCGCTGCAAGCGGCAGACGCCTATTCAGTGAGTTTTCTGCTGGATGGGGAATACATGGGCTACGACCAACCCTGGCGGGACGGAATGATTTATCGCGCGATTCCTCTTCCGCAGGATGGGAACAGCCACACGCTGGATCTGCGCAATGGATTTGCCAGAGCGAATGGGAACTACGCTGCTCCTACAACGTCAACCTTCGGCGGCGGCGGATTCATTGACGCAGTCGCTGTGCCAGCCGGTTACACCGTGCAAATCAAGCACCCCGTCCCGGCTTCAGTTGCCGTCGTTCTTTCTCATTCGGTTGCGGTAGCCGACGAGGCGCCTACGGCGCCCTACCAGAATCAGGGCGCGCAAAGCTCAGTGGCCTGGCCGGTGTTGGCGCGTGCTGCCGGAGCTTTCGGAACAGCGAGCGTAGTGGACGAAAGCTTTGCCAGCCAATTGATGGCCAATAATTGCTGGACACAGGTCGCCTGTAATACCTATATCGCCAAGATCAAGGCCGCCCAACCAAATATTTCGGTTGGGTTCGTTGCGCAGTTACTCAACGATTTCTTTCATGGTCGAGAAGCCTATGGAGAATGCCTGCCGCAGTATGAACGAACCATGCAACATCTCTTTATTGCGTGGTCGGCGCAGTTTCCCGGTGTGCCGCTTTATGTAGGCTCCGATACGCTTACATCCGCGAGTTTGGAGACATACTCCGATGGATGCACTCCTGCCTTGAATTTATCGGATTGGCGCAAAGGCATTGAATCGACTGTTGAGAGCTACGCCGAGACCAACAACGCACACTGGCTGCACTTTGTAGATATGACCCCCTGGGTACCGCAGAGCAAGTTGGTCGAAAGCGGATTTCACCCCACCGTCCAGGGCCAGATTGGCGTCTGCCAGCAGGTCGCCGCTCTCTTCGATCAGGCCGTGACTTGCGGCGTGCCCCGCTGAAAAGCCGGCAGCAATGCTGGGTTGAATGTCACCGCGCCTGATTCCCTACAATGGGTCTAGACGCATGACTGAACCTGAACCGACTCAAGACAACATTCCGAACGTAAATATTCCTGATTCTGTGGAAACCATCGCGGCCATCTCCACGCCGCCGGGCCGCGGCGGCATCGGCATTATGCGCCTTAGCGGACCGCAGGCCGCATCCATCGCTGCGCAATTAGTTCGTCTGCGTCAACCGCTGGAACACGCGCGGGCGCGCTTGGCCGATGTTCTGGATAGCGCGCCGCGTGGCGAGAGCGCCCGTATCGACGAGGCGCTGGTCACTTATTTTGCCGGGCCGAATTCCTATACAGCCGAAGATCTTGTCGAGATCGCCGCGCATGGGTCGCCTGTGGTTCTTGGGTTGCTGCTCAATCGCGCTTTGGAATTGGGCGCGCGCCTGGCAGTCCCCGGAGAATTCACACAGCGCGCGTTTGTTTCCGGCCGTTTGGATCTTACCCAGGCCGAGGCCGTACGCGATCTGATCGAGGCGCAGACCCTCACCCAGGCCCGCCAGGCAGCAAGCCAGATGGGGGGGGCGCTCAGCCGGCGCGTGCAACCGGTGAAGCTTGCGCTGGTGGAGTTGATCGCGCTGCTCGAAGCAGGCATTGATTTTGCGGAAGACGATGTGGATGTAACTCCGCCCGTGGAGATTGCCCGCCGCATTGATGAGCTGCTGCCGCCGCTTACCGCTCTTGAGGCCAGCTTCGCTCGCGGTCGCATTGTGCATGACGGGCTGACGCTGGCGATTGTGGGCCGTCCCAACGCAGGCAAGAGTTCGCTCTTCAACCGGCTCGTCGAACGCGACCGGGCCATCGTGACCGCGACCCCAGGGACAACGCGCGATCTGGTGACGGAGCGGATTTCGCTGGACGGAATTCCATTGGAAATGGTGGATACGGCCGGCCTGCGAGAGGGACTTGAAGAAGCCGAGCAACTCGGCATCGCCCGCAGCCGGGAAGCATTGGCCGATGCGGCGCTGGTGATCCTAGTGCTGGATGCAACGCAGCCGCTCAACGAGGAAGAGCGCGGCTTGCTCGACGCGATTCAGAGCCGGCCTGCGCTGGTCGTCCTGAATAAATGCGATCTAATGAAGGACGCAAATGCTGATCCGGATTTGGGCTTAATTGAGTCACTGGAGAACCACGGCCTGCGCCCACTGCGCACCTCGGCGCTCACCGGAGAAGGAATTGCCGCGCTACGAGAGGAGATTCTGGCGCTGGCCACCGGCGGAGCCGCATCGGAGCCGGGAATGTTGACCAACCTGCGTCATCATCAGGCGATTACCGCTGCCATTCAAGCCCTCAACGATGCAGCAGAGGCAAACACAAATTCGATACCCCACGAGATGATTCTGCTGGACCTCTATCGCGCACTCTGGGCCTTCGACTCGCTCACCGGTCAAACTACCTCGGACGACATTCTGAATCTGATCTTTTCCACCTTCTGCATTGGGAAGTGAGTCCAACCTCAGTTGGGCAGTACCTTCTGAATCACTTTGATGAGGTCGTTGCCCGAGACAGGCTTGACGATCCAACCGGTTGCGCCCAGCCGCTTGCTCTCGTCGCGCTTGGCGGTGTCGCTCTCGGTGGTCAGGGTAAGGATAGGAACAAAGCGCATATCTGCCAAGGCGCGCACATTCCTGATCAGGTCCATGCCGCCCATTACCGGCATATTGATGTCGGTGATGATCAGGTTGGGCTTCAGTCCTTTTTTCAGGATATCCAGCGCCAACTGGCCGTTGCCGGCGGTTTCAACCTGATAGCCGTTGATGCTGAGTGTACTTTTGAGGCTCATCACCATGGTGGGCGAGTCGTCCACCACCAGGATTGTCTTCGCCATGCTGGCTCCTCCGGATGATTTTTCGCTTGCGCGTCATGAATGGCTGCGCTTCCTCGTGGATGACCGAAGCTGGGCGCGCACCAGAAATGGACCCCGTCCTACTCTCCGCGCGGCGCGGCGAACGCAACCCGCGTTGCGCCGATGAATCCTGGCAGTTGTATCGGCGCTGACCCTGCTTTCATTAGTTCGCTTAGAGTACGAAGCGCCAAATCCAGACCGTTGTTGATCCATTTGTTCGCGCGCGGAATCCTGTCCTGCTCTCTCAATTGGATTTGACTTATCAATATTGTGCCGCTTTGCATGGCGGCTCCTTCTTTTCCTCAGAGCACTCCAACCAGAATCGGCAGAAGCGCGCCTCTTGCTTCGCTTTCCCATGCCGATGAGTTTATTGCATCTTGAGCGAGCGGCAGACGCAGACAACCTGAGGCAAATGCCGATTCTGCCTGGAGTTTCGTCGCCTGTCTTCGGTGAGCGCCTGCGCGAGGAGGATGCAGGGTCTGCGGAACCTGCTCTCGGGATCACAGTTTCCCGCTTCGGCAGGGCAGGCGCAGGCCGGGAATCAGGAAGCGGCGGCGGGCAATTTTTTCGCCGGACAATAGGCCAGCGAACCGATTCTGAATGTGTAGAAACAACCTGTTTGAATGAGGCCGGACGTGGCAGTCACTTTGGAACAAGTCGAGGATCGGAATCTGATTCACTTCACCGGCGCGGTAGACATTGCCGTTGCCTCAGAGCTGAAGCTACTGCTGGAGCAGGCATTGGACTCCGGCAAGGAAATTCACCTGGACGTGGATCAAACCGAAAGCATGGATGTTACCGCGGTTCAGTTGCTCTGGGCAGCGGAGCGCTCGGCGGCGGCGTCCGGCGTCGAATTCACTCTGACAGGCCAGGTTCCAGATGGAGTTTTGGCCCAGTTGCGCGAGGACGGCTTTGAAGAGTTTCCGGTTCCCGCGGCGCTGCACACGGCGCTTCAGTAAATCGGCCGGTGATTAATCCGGTTGGCTAAGCAAGCCAGGGAACGAATGAGGTACGGTTGTGGCGGATGAGCCTGGAGTCGAAACATACAGGGCAGCCTTTCGCGAGGAAGCCCGCGAGATTCTCGTCGATCTCGAGTCGGCGCTTCTCGAGTTAAGCGATGCTCCAGAGGACCAGGAGCTGGTGGGACGGGCCTTTCGTGGCCTACACACCATCAAGGGTTCAGGCGCGATGTTCGGCTTTGAAAAGCTAGCCGCTTTTACCCACCGGCTTGAGACGGCCTTTGATGAAGTCCGCTGCGGGCGGCTTTCTGTGTCGGACGAGCTGGTCGATCTGACCCTCGCCGCGCTGGATCAGATCAAGGGGATGCTCGAAGAGCCGGTCGGAGTGACCACCGCCAACAGCGCCGAAGCCGAAGATATCCTCTTCCGCCTGGAGCGGCTGACCGGAACCGCGCACACCGCAGAGGCCGAGGATCCTGTCGCGGTTGTGGCCGGCGCCGCGGCTTCGACGGCAACGGCCAGTGCTTCAGGGATGGTGAATGGGGCCACGCGCTCGAACTGGAAGATTCACTTCCATCCAGGGCCGCAACTGATGACCAATGGGGGCAATCCGCAATTATTGCTGCGGGAGCTGCGCCAGTTGGGCGATCTGCACGTAAAGGCCAGCATGGCGGCGGTTCCGCCGTTAAAGGAACTTGAGCCGGAGCGCTGTTATGTAGGCTGGGAGATGGAGCTGGCGACCGCCGCTGAGCGCGAGGCCATCCGCGACGTCTTCATCTTCGTTGAGGATTGCTGCGATCTTTCCATAGAGCCAATGCGCGGAGCCGAGGCAGCAGCGGACGGCGCATCTCAAGAAACTTCTCTCGCTTCGAATCCGGACGCCGCTGCATGTGCTGCCGATCTCACCGCAAAAGGATTGGACGAGCCTCGGCTCGGAGCCGGGCGCCGGGCCTATGACAAGCCGGACAATGTGACCAGCCTGCGTGTTCCCGCAGTCAAGCTCGACCAATTTGTCGATCTGGTCGGCGAGCTGGTCACAGTGCAAGCCCGGCTCAGCGAGATTGCCGCGCGGCTCGGCGATCTGGATGTCGGCTCAGTTTCCGAGGAGATTGAACGGCTGACCTCGGCGCTGCGCGAGAACTCGATGAACATCCGCATGATGCCCATTCGCGGCACATTCGAGCGCTTCCGCCGCCTGGTGCATGATCTGGCCCGCGATCTGGGCAAGGATGTCGAGCTGACAATGGAAGGCGCCGACACCGAGCTGGATAAAACGGTGATTGATCAGCTCGCCGATCCTCTGATGCATCTCATCCGCAACAGCATGGATCATGGGATCGAACCGCCGGAAGTGCGCCGCGCGGAAGGAAAACGCGCCGCCGCAACTATTCATCTCTCCGCCCGCCATGCAGGGGCCAACGTTCTGGTCACGGTCGCCGACGACGGCGGCGGCATCAACGCCGATGCGGTCCGGACCCGCGCCGTTGAACGGGGGCTGATCTCCGCTGACGCGCAGTTGAGCGAAAACGATACCTACGGGCTGATCTTCGAGGCCGGCTTCTCCACGGCTGAGCAGGTGACGGATATCTCTGGCCGGGGGGTGGGCATGGATGTGGTGCGGCAACGGGTCGAGGCTCTGCGCGGCACCATCGACATCAGCAGCAAACGCGGCCAGGGCACCAAGGTCGGCCTGCGCCTGCCGCTGACACTGGCAATTATCGATGGCCTGCTGGTGCGCGTGGGCGACTCCTACTTCGTGCTGCCGCTCTCCAACATTCTCGAGTGCATTGAGCTGACCAGCGAGGACATCAAAAACTCCAACGGCAAGCATGTCTCGATTGTGCGCGGCGAGATTGTGCCCTATATCCGGCTGCGCGATCACTTCCAAATTGCCCCGCCCCGGCCGGAGATCGAGCAGATCATGATTGCCGAAACCGAGGAGGGCCGCTACGGATTCGTCGTCGATGAAGTGCTGGGCGATTACCAAACCGTTATCAAGAGCCTGGGCCGCTTCTACCGCCATGTGCAGGTGGTCAGCGGAGCGACCATTCTTGGCAACGGCATTGTCGCGCTGATTGTTGACCCGCACCGCGTGGTGCAAGATGTTCTGCGCCAGCAGACAGAAAGCCAGCGCAGTCGCGCCGTGTCGCCCTCCGGTGCGCGGCCCGCTTCTGCCACAGCGCGCGAACGGCTGGCATCGTCGGTGCTGACGGCAAAGGATTGAGAATGCTGAATCACATCAAAATCGGGACCAAGTTGATCGGCGGATTCGTAGTTGTGGCGCTTATCGCCGTCTTAATCGGTGTCATTGGTATCCTCTGCCAGCGCTCGCTGGCTGGCGCCAATGTTGACCTCTATGAGAAGTCGACAGTGCCAGAAGGCCAGCTGATCGGCATGACGGCTTCGCTGCAAGGCCTGCGTCTGGCTTCGCGAGATATCATTCTCAGCCCGGACAAGCAGAAGTATGCCGCCAAGGTTGCCAGCCTGAAAGACGATCTCACCCGGCAATCGGAGAAATTTGAAAAGACGATCGTCGCGGCGGAAACCAGGAAGCACTTCGAGGAATTCAGCGAGGATCGCAAGAATTACGAGGTCTACCTCGATCAAATGGTCGCTCTCGCCAACGCGGGGAAAGAGAAAGAAGCGACGCAGATCATGTACCAGGGGGATGCTCTCAAGGCCGTCACCGCGGTGCAGGAGTCTTTCAACAAAATGCGCGATGACGAGCTGGCGTCGGCCGAGAAGAGAATGCAGGAGAGTTCGGCTTTGGCCGCCAAAGCGTCCAGCATCATGATTGGCGCCATTGTGGCGGGATTGGCGCTGGCGCTCGGATTCGGATGGTGGCTCACCGGTTCTATCACCGGGCCGGTCGGCAGGGTGGTGCAAGCTCTGGAGGCTCTAGCGGCCGGCGATCTGAGCCAGCGGCTCGATACCGGTTCCAGAGACGAGATTGGGCAGATGGAGAGATGCCTGGGTTCGGTAAGCGCGAGCCTGACCCGCACCATCCTCGAAATTCGCGGTATCGCCAGCGAAGTTTCCGCGGCCAGTCTTGCCATCAGCACGGCCTCGGTTGAGCTATCAAAGGGCGCCAGCGCCCAGGCCGCCGCGGCCGAGGAGGCCTCGGCTTCGATGGAGCAGATGGCTTCCATCATCAAGCAGAATGCGGACAACGCGCTGCAAACCGACAAGATTGCCAACAAATCGGCGGCGGATGCCAAGGAGAGCGGGAGGTCGGTGCTGGAGGCGGTTACCGCGATGAAGGATATTGCCGGCAAGATATCCATCATCGAGGAAATTGCCCGCCAGACCAACCTGTTGGCGCTGAACGCGGCCATTGAAGCAGCGCGCGCCGGCGAACACGGCAAAGGTTTTGCGGTAGTGGCTGCGGAGGTTAGAAAGCTGGCCGAGCGCAGCCAGCGTGCGGCTGGCGAGATCAACCGGCTCTCGGATACGACGGTCAATGTCTCGGAGAAGTCCGGCACAATGCTCGAGAAGCTGGTGCCCAATATCCAGAGAACGGCAGAGTTGGTGCAGGAGATATCCGCAGCCAGCAAAGAGCAGGATGCCGGCTCCGAACAGATCAACAAGGCGCTGGTGCAACTGGAGAAGGTGATTCATCAAAATGCCTCCGCATCGGAGGAGATGGCTGCGACAACCGAAGAGCTGACCGGCCAGTCAGAACAGCTGGTCACGGCGTTGTCGTTTTTCCGCACCGGGGACGAAATCTATGCTCCGGAGCGGTCGTTCAGCCGCGCAAGGCCTGCCGTGCGCATCGATGCCGTACCGGACACAACAGGAAACACCAAGGGCATTCCCAAGACAGGGGTGAATATTCAGCTCAGGGAGAGGAACGAGAGCCTCGACACTGAGTTCGAGCGCTACTGACTGCCAGCCGGCGAGCAGCCGCTCTAAGAACAGGGATTAGTTTGTGCCGGCCGGAACAAGGCTCAACCTGCGCAATGCAGCTAACAGAAGACGGGAGAAAAGGGATATGAGCAACGCAAGATCCAGTACTGTTTCAACAGCAGGCCGTAACGGGAAAGCCGGCGGCGCCGCGGTGGCAGCCAAGCCGCGGCAGGCCGCTCCTGCACAATTCCCTCCGGTCCGCGTCAACTGGCCGGCAGCAGGCGCCGTTGATTCAATTGCCCGGCGCTACGGCATGGACGAGATGAACCTAGCCCAGCGCCGGCAGTTTATTCGGCTCAACGAGGGCGACCGAGCCTTGCTCGCTGAGCTGGCGCCGTGGGCGCAGAGCGTCGCCCCGGATATTGCCCGCGAGTTTTACGACTGGCAGTTTGAGTTTGGCCCAACCCGCCAGTTTTTCGAATCGATGGCGGCTGCCAAGGGAACTTCTCTTTCCGTGCTGCGTGGCCATCTGGAGGCAGCACAGGTCGGCTACATCACCGAGGTCTTCGCCGGCGCGTCCATCGACTGGGATATCCGCTATTTTGAAAAGCGGCTGCATGTCGGCACCGTGCACGACCGCATCAATCTGCCCTTCAAATGGTATGTCGGCTCCTATCCGGAGTACCAGCGAATAGTGGGCCAGTACCTGCGCCGGGATATTGACGATCCCGAGAAAGTGGAGCAGGTTGAGTCAGCAGTGAGCCGGGTCTTTAATCTCGATCTCCAGGCCATCGGCGATGCTTTCCTGATGAATACGATCGAGCGGATGCTCGAGGCCGCTGAGATTCGCCTAGACGATATCTGCACCGCAGGTGACCGCACCGAGCAGGTGGGCAAGATCAAGCAGGCTCTGAATACCCAGCTCACCGGCTTCATCGACGGTATGAAGCACATGTCCGAGGAGCACGACAAGGGCGATATTGATGTCAAGATCGATCCGGATAAATTGCTCGGCGCATTCAAAGGCATGGCACAGGGGGTCAACGACATGGTCAACGGCCACATCGCCATGAATAAAAAGACGATGACCTGCGTCGCCGAATTCGGCACGGGCAACTTTGACGCACCGCTCGAACAATTCCCCGGCAAGAAGGTCTTCATCAACAACACCATCGAGCAGGTTCGCGCCAACTTAAAGGCGTTGATCGCTGACGTCGATGGGCTGGTCAGTGCGGCGGTGGCCGAGAAGTTTGACACCCGCGCCGACGGCACACGTCATGCTGGTGATTATCGCAGGATCGTCGAGGGAGTCAACCGCACCCTCGACGTAGTGGTCGACAAAATGGGATGGTACCAGGGCATCATCGATGCGGTTCCATTTCCCATTCATGTGCTGGATACGAACATGAAATGGGTCTTCCTGAATAAAGCCTTTGAGAAGCTGATGGTCGACCGCGGGTACGTGCACAACCGCAACGAGGCAGTGGGCAAGGCTTGCTCGACGGCCAACGCAAACATTTGCAACACCGATAAATGTGGTGTGGTGCAGCTCAGCAAGGGAACTCCGGAGAGCTTCTTTGACTGGGCGGACCTGCGCTGTAAGCAGGACACTTCGAAGTTGTTCAACGTCAAGGGCCAGCATGTGGGCTACGTGGAAGTGGTGCAGGATTTGTCCGCCACGCTCGGCTCAAAGGACTATACCGCAGCGGAAGTGGACCGGCTGGCTTCCAACCTGGTGCAACTGGCGAACGGAGATTTGAGCTTTGAACTGAAGACCCGGGAAGCCGACAAATATACGACCGAAGAGCGCAAGCAGTTTGAAAAAATTAATGGGAGCATGGCGCAATTGAAAGCGGCCATCGCTGCACTGGTCACTGACACTGGGGCGCTAGTTAATGCCGCGTTAGAGGGCAAGCTAGAAGCCCGTGCGGATGCTAGCAATCACCATGGGGAATATCGTCGAGTCATTGAGGGAATGAATCAAACGCTGGACGCGATTCTCATACCCATCGGCGAAGGCAACCGCATCCTGGCGCAGATCTCCAACGGCAAGATCGATGAACTGGTCGCCCAAGCCTATAAGGGTGATCACGAGAAGATGAAAAACGCTGTAAATGACGTTGGGTTGACTTTGATCGGCCTGCAGAAGGAGTTCAATCGCCTGATCGTCGCCTCGCAGGATGGCAAGCTCTCCGAACGCGGCAAGCCCGAGCGGTTCCAGGGTGCCTATGCCGAGATTGTCCGCGGCGTAAATACCATGCTTGATGCAATCCTCTTGCCTATCGGCGAGGGCAACCGCATTCTCGAACAAATTTCCGATGGAAAGATCGACGAGTTGATCACCCAGACCTACAAGGGCGACCACGAGAAGATGAAGCTGGCCGTCAATAACGTTGCTATCGTTCTTGTTGGCCTTCAGAAAGAACTCAGCCGCCTGATTGCCGCTTCGCAGGACGGCCAGCTTTCCGAGCGCGGCAAGCCCGAGCAGTTCCAGGGCGCATATGCCGAGATCGTCCGCGGCGTAAATACCATGCTCGATGCAATCCTCTTGCCTATCGGCGAGGGCAACCGCATCCTGGCGCAAATCTCCAATGGCAAGATCGACGAGTTGATCGCCCAGACATACAAAGGCGACCACGAGAAGATGAAGCTGGCCGTCAATAACGTCGGTCTGGTTCTGCAAACCCTTCAAAACATGCTCATGCGGCTTACCGAAGCTGCCAAAGAGGGCAAGCTCGATGAACGCGGGCATCCGGATCAGGTGCAGGGCGCGTACGCGGAGATCGTTCGCGGTGTCAACTCGATTCTCGACGCGGTGATTGGCCCGCTGAATGTCTCCGCCATGTATGTCGAGTTGATCTCGAAGGGCGAAATTCCCTCACTGATCAACGACACCTATCACGGCGACTTCAACACCATCAAGAACAACCTCAATACGCTGATCACGGCAATGAACGAGATCACGACCGCTGCGCAGGAGATCTCCAACGGGAACCTAACAGTGGAGGTCCGCGAGCGGTCACCACAGGACAAGCTGATGCAGGCTCTGAGCACAATGGTTGCCGGGCTGACCCGCACTGTCAGCGATATCCGCACCATCGCCGGTGAAGTCTCCACTGCCAGCCAGTCCATCTCGACGGCCTCCGTCGAGGTATCGAAGGGCGCAAGCTCGCAAGCAGCAGCGGCCGAAGAAGCTTCCTCTTCGATGGAGGAGATGGTCTCGAATATCAAGCAGAATGCCGACAACGCTCAGCAGACGGACAAGATTGCCAACAAATCCGCGCGCGACGCGCAGGAGAGCGGCAAATCAGTTCTCGAAGCCGTGGCCGCAATGAAGGAGATTGCCAACAAGATCTCGATCATTGAAGAGATTGCCCGCCAGACCAACCTGCTGGCCTTGAACGCGGCCATTGAAGCAGCCCGCGCCGGCGAACATGGCAAAGGTTTCGCCGTGGTTGCCGCCGAGGTCCGCAAGCTGGCCGAGCGCAGCCAGAAGGCAGCAGGCGAGATCAATCAGCTCTCTTCGACCACTTTGCGCGTCTCGGAGAAATCCGGCGAGATGCTCGACAAACTCGTGCCCGATATTCAGCGCACCGCCGAACTGGTGCAGGAGATTACCGCGGCCAGCAAAGAGCAAGACACCGGCGCGGAGCAGATCAACAAGGCGCTACAGCAATTGGAGCGGGTAATTCAGCAGAACGCCTCCGCCTCCGAGGAGATGGCCTCCACTACTGAAGAGTTGACCGGCCAGGCCGATCAGTTAGTCAGCGCGCTGGCCTTCTTCCGCACCGGCGACGAGGACCGGGTCGCGGCGCACCGGCCGGCGCATCAGCAAGCTGCGCGGCCTGCCGCTGCTGCTCGGCCACCGGCACATGCGGCAGCGAGGCCCACAACCGGCAGGAGTGGCATCAATCTAAAACTCAAAGACAAGGCCGACGATCTCGATTCCGAGTTTGAACGCTATTAGCACGAAATGAATAAGCGCCAGCTCTTCGAGCAAGACGCACGAAGAGCTGGCGGCTGGCCGCGACGAATTGACCGGAAGGCGCTCTTTTTTGAACAGCGCCTCTCCGTATCCACCAGGAGTTCATTATGAGCGTGAAAGAAATAACCGATACCCGGCAGTATCTGACCTTTAAGCTCGGCAACGAAGTCTTTGCCACCGATGTCGCCAAGGTGCGCGAGGTGCTGGACCTGACCACCATCACCTCCATCCCGCGTACGCCGGATTTATGGCTGGAGTGATCAACCTGCGCGGCAGCGTTGTGCCGGTCGTCGATCTCCGCCTTTGCTTTGAGATGTCTAAGACCGAGAGCACCCGCAACACCTGTATTGTCGTTGTTGAAGTCCTGCTGGACAACGAATCCACGGTAATCGGCGCACTGGCCGATTCAGTCGAAGAGGTTATCGACCTGGAGCCGGATCAGATTCAACCCGCGCCCAGGATCGGCACGCAGGTTCGCACCGACTTCATCAAAGGCATGGGCAAGCGCGAATCGCAATTCATCATGATTCTGGATATTGACCGCGTCTTCTCCGCAGAGGAGCTGGCCTCGGTCCGCACGCCGGAGACAACCGGCCGTACCCTGCTTGAGGTGGCCGCATGACGACCCCCGCGGGGCGCCACGCGCTCCCCGCTTCCGCCGCGCATGGGCACTCCCGCCCGCCCATGCACGCGCAAGATGACCAGCTCTCCACTCGGGACTATGCCCGACTGTGCGAGCTGATCTACAGCCAGGCCGGCATCCATCTCAATGAGGACAAGCGGACGATGGTCGAGGCCCGCGTAAAACGCCGCCTGAAGAACCTTCATCTCACTTCTTACCACGAGTATTGCAACTATCTTTTCAGCCAAAAAGGCCATAAAGAAGAGATGGTTCACTTCATCGATGTCGTCACAACCAACAAGACGGATTTTTTTCGTGAGCCGCGGCATTTTGAATTCCTGACCCAGAAGGCTTTGCCGGATCTCATCGCCCAGGCCCAGTACGGCCGGCCAATGCTCATCTGGAGCGCTGGCTGCTCGACCGGAGAAGAGCCGTACACCATGGCGATTGTTCTCAGCGAATATGCCGCTACCCATCCCGGCTTTCGCTTCCGCATTCTGGCCACCGACATCTGCACCACCGTGTTGGAGAAGGCACAGGCCGGCGTCTACACAACGGATGTTGTAGCGCCGGTGCCGCCCTCGCTGCGCACCAAGTACTTTATGCGCAGCCGTGACCGCGCCTCGGACCGCATGCGTGTGGTCCCCGAGCTGCGCGAGACGATCGACTTTCGCCGCCTCAACTTCATGGACAATGAGTACGGCCTCGCTTCCAAGGCAGATGCCATCTTCTGCCGCAATGTCATCATCTACTTTGACCGGCCTACGCAGCAGCGCATTCTGGGCAGGCTTGCCGGTAATCTGGTTCCCAACGGGTATATGTTCGTCGGCCATTCCGAGACTCTTCACGATATGAATCTCCCTTTGACGCCTGTGGCGCCGGCGACTTACAGGAGAGTCGATGCCCGTCTATGACGAAGAGCTGGCAGAGCTATATGTCCTTCCCGGCGAGTCGCATCTGGTCTATCAGCCGACTGTCGTCCGGACGCTGCTTGGCTCCTGCGTCGGAGTAACATTTCGTTGTTCCCGTCTTGGCATCGGCGCTCTCTGCCATCCCATGTTGCCGCGCGCGCCGAAAGTGCCCGCGCACATCAAACCAAATCTCTCCGACTGCCGCCGCTACGTTGACTTCGCCATCCATGACCTGATCCGCCAGTTTGAGGAACACGGCGCGCACCGGCCAGAGATCGAGGTCAAGCTCTTTGGCGGAGCCGACGTGCTGATCGTCAATAATCCAGATGAATCCAGGCCAACCGTCGGCAGGATGAATGTTGAAATGGCGGTAAAAGTTCTCAAAGAAGAGGGGTTTCGCGTGCTGGCCTCTTGCCTCGGCGGCAATACCGGCTATCACATCCAGTTTTACACCCATACCGGCGAGGTGCTCTTGCGCCGTCTTCGCTGAGGCGGCGTTCCTGATTGCGCGCGGAGGGTGAAGATTACCAGACGCAAACTGCCGATGAAGATTCATGGAGTCAACTGCACAATGGCCAAACCCAGAATTCGCGTTTTGATTGTCGATGATTCCGCTGTCGTCCGCCAGACTCTACGCGATGTCCTCTCTGGCGATCCGGAGATTGAGGTTATCGGCACAGCTGGCGATCCCTTCGTCGCCGCTGATCGCATGGCGGAGGATATCCCGGATGTCATCACCCTGGACATCGAGATGCCGCGCATGGATGGACTCACCTTCCTCAAAAAGATCATGAGCCAGCATCCGATTCCAGTCGTCATCTGCTCCTCGCTCGCTGAGGAGGGCGCGCAAAGCACATTGCGGGCGTTGGACTACGGAGCAGTGGACATCATCACCAAGCCCAAGCTGGGCACCAAGCAATTTCTCGAAGATTCCCGCAGCACCATCTGCGATGTGGTCAAGGCTGCCGCTTTGGCCCGGCTCGGCGGGCCGCGCCCCAGCCACACTGTCGAACCCAAGCTCACCGCCGATGCGATTCTCTCCCCTGCTACCCATGCGATGGTCGAGACCACTGAGAAAGTCGTAATGATCGGCGCGTCAACCGGCGGAACCGAAGCGCTGAAGACCGTACTTGAAACCCTCCCGCCGGATACTCCCGGGATTGTCATCGTGCAGCACATGCCCGAGCTGTTTACCCGGGCCTTCGCCAATCGCCTCGACGGGCTCTGCCAGATCACCGTCAAGGAGGCCGAAAATAACGACACTGTCCTGCGCGGTCGTGCCTTGATCGCCCCCGGCAATCACCATCTACTGCTCAAGCGCAGCGGCGCGCGCTATTACGTCGAAGTCAAAGACGGGCCGCTGGTCTGCCGCCACCGTCCGTCAGTCGATGTTTTGTTCCGCTCCGCCGCCCGGTACGCCGGGCAGAACGCGGTCGGGGTCATCCTCACCGGCATGGGCGACGACGGTGCACGGGGGATGCTGGAGATGAAACAGGCCGGCGCAAAAACCATCGCCCAGGACGAAGCCACCAGCATCGTCTTCGGCATGCCAAAAGAGGCCATCAAAGCCGGAGGTGTAGATAAGGTCATGCCCCTGCAAGCCGTTGCCGGCGCGATGCTGTCCTATGCCCGCTGACTAGCGCAGCGTTCGCCCTGTCAGTGTGCATTGCCGCTCTTGCAGGCTGGCGGCTGGTAAATGCCATTCTGCATTGCCTCAAGGAGGTATGCACGCGCCTGCTGATTGTATGCGTCTGCAATCGCACGGTCGTCGGTCAATAGACTTCGCGGTCCCGGCGCGCCGTCATCCTCAGGTGCGGATTTATCTTCAAACGCAGCCATCGAATGCTCCAGCTTCCGGTTGCGCCCGTTGATCTGCGTCCAGCCGTAGAGATCCATGAATGCAGAGAAAGCAAACGCGGCCAGGAGCGAACACAGGAAGAGGTCATTGTGGAATAGCTCGGCGCGGCGATGCTGCAAAAACTCCTCGACAACTGCAAACCATGCGAAGATCAGCAGCAAGGAGGAGTA
Organism: uncultured Occallatibacter sp.; assembly: GCA_964532725.1. Lineage (GTDB taxonomy): Bacteria > Acidobacteriota > Terriglobia > Terriglobales > Acidobacteriaceae > Telmatobacter. The sequence goes on along the minus strand of CAZHKN010000072.1, from coordinate 984 downwards.
AGCCATATAGCGTGTATGCAGGCTGTACGCTACGCCAAAATCCGAACGCAATGCGGCCACGCCAGCTGCTGTGAGCAACAGAAACAGAACACAGTAAGAGATGATCGGGTTTCTACGGTAGTATCCGCGGCGCGCCATGTTGAGAAAGAAGATGCAGAGAGCTACGCCCAGCACTATACTGCCCGCTGCAAATGGAACACCGCCCGCGCTGCCAATCACGGAGAGAGCAAACAGTGGATTGAGCCGCGTCACGGTTGTGAAAACTGAGTCATGCATGCGCGACTGCGAGGACTGCACATTGTAGTGGTGCGCGTATAGCAGCAGCGATCCGGCAGAGGCCGCCAGCCAGCAGGTGACGCCGGCCCAGCGCCTGTTCATCCCCAGGATCAGCAGACCGATAGGAATCAGAAGTACGCCGTTGCCGTCAGAAAAAATGGCCAGCGCCAGTAGCCCGAGTGCAGCAACAAGCTGGCTCCACCCGCCTTTTGCCAGCAGATAAATTGCACTGAATGCGAAGAAGAGAACGGCAACATGCTGGAGCGCGGAGGCAGCCCAGTTCAGATTTTCTGCCTCTTGCAGTTGAAACAGAAGCAAGGACACGGGAACAAAATACATCAGCCTTGATACCAACTCCTTGTGTCCCGGTAAAAACAGCTTCCACAACAGAATCCCAAGCAAGAGCACAAATGAATTGCCAATTGCAGAGAGTATCCGAAAGTCGATATGCCCGCAGGCTCTGTACTGCAACCAAACGACAGCCTGCATAACGTAGAGCTTGTACTCGTTGTGCTGGGACGTGAGCAGATACCCAAGCTGGCCCAGAATGCCTTTCTGGTGCATTGATTGATTCACGAATCCAAGGATGGCTTCATAGTCATCAATAATCGGCAGATTTACCGCTGTATGAAAGAGAATAGTGTAGAAAAACACAGGCGGCAGAATGACCAGCAGGGCGGCCATGCCTAGCTGCCGGTGATTCATCAG
>CAZHKN010000071.1:0-18691 GCA_964532725.1 uncultured Occallatibacter sp. | reverse complement strand
TGGTGGTCCTGGTCTTCAACCTGATCAGCGGGCGCAGGCGCTACGACTGAGGATAGAATTCGGGATGTGGCCTGGTTTGTTTCGGTGAAAGTCAATGACCGTTGCCGATGCGGCCTCCGAGCAGGCCAGCATCTCGATAGTTTTTGGTAGAAGGGCGCAGGAGATTCACTCATTGTTAGCAGGAACTTAGAGTGCTGGACACGGTTCGCCGCCAGCCGATGGTGTGCCGCGGATCAGGCCATATCAGTCACTCGGAGGCTGTTCATTGAAGCGATAGCCCACATATGCGTCCGTTAACAGATATTGCGGATTCTTCGGATCGTCTTCGATCTTCTTACGCAACTGGCGGACAAAAGTGCGAAGATACTCGAGTTCGTTTCCGTACTCCGGACCCCAAACGGACTTGAGTAAGCGTGCGTGTGGAACAGGCTCTCCCGCATGCATCATCAGGTAGTGCAGCATCTCGAACTCTTTTGGCGTGAGATGGATCGGGTGGCCGCGTTTCAATACACGGTACTTCACCGGGTCCAGCTCAAGCTGTCCATGTTGGATCGGCGCATCACGATTGCTGTCCTGAGCATTTCTTCTTCTTACCGCCGAGCGCAGGCGCGCTGTCAGCTCCCTCAGTTGAAACGGCTTGGTGATGTAATCGTCTGCGCCCGCATCGAGCGCAAGAACCTTGTCGTCCTCACTATCCATTACAGTGAGCATCAGGATAGGAAGTCGAGCAAGCGCGCGCCGAATGCTGCGGCAGGTCTCCACGCCGCCCATTCCCGGCATGTCAACATCCAGAAGCACGGCGTCAAACCAGGAGACGCGAGTCAGAGATAAAGCCTCCTCACCACGCGCGGCTTCCACAACGGTAAAGCCTATCCCTGTCAAGGTCATTCGTAGGGCTCTCCGCGTGGAGCTGTCGTCATCCACCACAAGTATGGTTCCTTGACTTACGCTCTCAGTTTCCGCACTCATTGCTTTCTCCTTACGCCTGTAGGAAGGGAAAGGAAGAATGTTGTCCCTTCTACATCGTCGCTAATCACCCACACGTGTCCATGATGTGCTTCCGCAGCCTTGCGAACGACGGAAAGCCCTATGCCGGTTCCTGGCGCAGTATCCTTCTGATCCGATGACCGGTAAAACCGGTCGAATATTCGCTCTCGATCTTCAATTCGGATCGTCGATCCAAAGTTATGCACAGAGAACAGAACTTCGCTGTGGCTCTTTCGCGCCGCGATCTCAATCGGAGTGCCCGGATCTGAATACTTCAACGCATTATTCAGATACTGCGTTAGAATCATTGTCAATAATTCACGGTCAACATTCACGGTCAGTAACGGGTCGTCAACCGCTATTTGTATTCTGTCGGCACTAATATCTGTACGCATACTCTCCAAGGCCGCGGTGATCATCGATTTTGCGTTCACTGCATCCATCTGCAGGCCAACTTGCGCGGCCTCCAACTTTGCCGTTAGGAGAAGTTTTGTGCAGAGCTTATTCAGGCGTGATGTCTCGTCATCAATCAGAGTAGCGAGATTTCTCTGCATGTCTGTCAGCCCGCCCATTTCCAGCAGCCCCGAACTCGCAGTCTGTACGGCCGTCAGCGGTGTTTTGAATTCATGTGCTAACGCATCCATAACCGCAGCGCGCAATTGCTCGCTTTTACTTGCATTCTCGGCTCTCTCCTCCTTCTCTAGCGATTGGTGCCGGTCAAGCGCCAGGGCGGAGAGCGATGCAAGAGCATCCACTACCAGGGAACTGATTTCCCCATGAAGCACTAGCGCGCCGACCGGGCCCTGGCCAATTACTAATATCCGCCGGGAAATCTGTTTCGCGGGATCATCCTCGGACAATCCACCTTGGTAACACTCCTTCGCAATGTTTTCTTCGTTGACATCCCATTCGCCGGCCCTATCCTGCCGCTCCAGATTTACATCGAAAAGTGCGACAGCATCTAGGCAGAATATTCTATGGATCAGGACAACCAGCTGAGCTCCGGGTGCTTGGCGCATATCAAGCAATAGAGAACTGCGGCTCAGTTCATACAGCTGCTCCATCGCTATGCGATTGACAGCAGCCTCTCTCGAACCCTTCTTCTCCTTCGCGTGCAGCCGGCTGATCACAAGAGCGATAACTTCAAACGAAGCTAATGTTATGTAATCTTGCGGCCCGCCAATCTGCAGACTATGGATTGGAGGGATGAAGTAGTAGTCGAGCATCAAGAGCGCCAGAACGGAAGTCACTGATGCCTGCCAGAACCCATTAAACAGAGCAACCGTCATGACAAGAGTCAAATAAAGCCACCCGACTGTCAGGCTACTCGCCTCGTAGATGAACCCTGCATATGTGATGATCGCCAGCATTCCGAGTGCTAGAACAGACTTCACAAGCACAAGCAGGATCTGCCGCGGATTTTTCCAACTAATTGCACTCGGATCTTGCATTCAACCTGCGCTTTGCCTTGGAGTACGCCTTGCTTGATTAATTGAGAGTCTATGTGCGGAAGTATTAGGAACATGTAAGGAACAGCAAAAGAGAGTATTGCATTCCTGTTATACGAGGTTTCGTATAAATCAAGACATAATAATTACGTAATTATAGCATAAGTTTTTCATGAGCGCGGGTCGCCACTTATCGTCAGATATTTAGCGTCCCGCACTCCGGACTGCGATACGACTGCGCAATTGCTGTGGCAGTTGAGCTTATTGGTTAGCCGGCACGGAGCCTTGAACTCCCAGTTGCTGATACTTCGCTTCAAGCGTTCCTGCCTCAGAGGCCTTGAATGCATAGTATTCATAAAGATTGCGCGCCGAGTCGACTGGCCGTGGATACTTCGCAGCAATAGCCATGACATTCTGGCTTCTCCGCTCCCACTCTTGTTTTTCTGCGGCAGCTTGCTGCGAATAAAACTGCTTTTGATCTCCGTAGTAACTGGCGAGAGCATTGTATTGTACCGGCGTCCGGGCATCGCGCGCCATTTTCTTCAACTCTGCCTGCGTGTAGTGTGTGCCACTCTTCGCAGGTGAGGCTATGCCCTGTGCGCTTACGGTCCCAACGAGTGCAAATGCCAGAATTCCTGCTGCAAAACGGCTGATTTTCATAAATTACTCACCTCCATGTCAAAGAGTAGGACGTCTCAGATGAAGGAGGCATGAAGGGAACAAAAGGTATTAGATCTATCTTCGTGCGAGCATATATTTCATGAATGAATTATTTCGTCGAGAGCGCTAATGGATTCGACAGACACTTCATAAATGAATATCAGTAGTAACTCTCTCTCATCGCTCGTCCTTCCTTGACCATGGTCTGAAATCTGCGCGCCAACTCGTGGATGCGGTTTTCCTGGCGAAAGGTCAGGGCTTCGATGGGCAGCAGCTCTCCGCCGACGCCAATTGCGGCAGCGCCTGCGACAATGTAATCCAGCGCCGTGAGTTGATTTACTCCTCCAGTAACAATCAGAGGAATCTGCGGCAGAGGAACTTTAAGCGCCTTGATATATTGCACGCCTCCCATTGGCGCGCTCGGATAGATCTTGACGAAATCTGATCCGGCCTTCCACGCGGCAATTACTTCGGTTGGAGTAAGCGCGCCCGGAAACACCACCACGTCAGCCTTGTTGGCGCGCGCCACTACCTCCGGAACAAAACCGGGTGAAGTTAAGAACCTGGCGCCGGCATCGATCGCCCGCTGCGCGGTTTCGTCATCCAGAACAGTTCCCACTCCAATCGCCAGCTCCGGAAATCGATTAGCAAGATCGCTGACTAATTTCAGAGCCAGCGGCACTGTCATGGTTATCTCCACCACCGAGATTCCAGCCGCGTAAACAGTCTCTGCCGCAAACTGCGCAAGTTCGGGCGCATTGACTCGCACCGAAGGCAAAATTCCGACTTCCTGAATTCGGGCGCGAACAGTTTTTCTATTCATTTTCTCAGGCCTCTCAGTTCTTTGGTGGCGTGAACCTAACAGTATGCTCTGTTCATCGTTTCTGCGCCAATCATGGAATTACATCGCGCCCAACAGCCATATTCAACTGTCCGCCAAAGGTAAGATACGATCCTACCAGTTGCACGTAAGCAAGCTGAACCACGCGATAATCGCTCTGCGCGTTGAGAAAATCCATCAGTGATGCGCCGCCATGCTGGTAGGCAAAGGTAACAGTGTCCCGCACGCGCGTGGCCTGATCGCGGTACTTCTCCTTGTATGGCTTGAGTAGCGCGATGTTACTGCGCAATTGTTCATATGTCGAATCAACATCGTCGAAGACCTGCGCTTTTGCCGCATCAGCTGTGCTGCGGCTGCGGTCGATATCGATCAGTGTGCGCTTTTTTTCTCCCTGGTTCTTGTCGAAAAAGCGCAGAGGTATACTGACGCTTAGGCCGAGCGTTTGCTGGTCATTCGGATTGTTGAAAGATGGGTTATAGGTATACCACGCGCTGAATGTTGGATCTGTTGATCCGTTCGCTTCGGCCAGCTTATGATTCGTCTCCGACTGCCGGATTGTCTCAATTGCCGCGCGTAGATCAGGGCGGTTGTCAAGCGCGATCTGATGGTACGCTTCCATTGGTTGTAAATTATCACTCCAGTCAAAGCTTCCAATAACATCAAACTTGTCAACCGGGGTGCGATCATTGAGCAATTGCAGCAATTCAAATTTGGCGGTGCGTAGATTGACTGTTGCGGTCTCAATCTCCGCCTCATACTGCACACGCAACAGCTCAATCCGATCAAGGTCGATCTGTGCAAGATCTCCGGCTTTGAAACGCGTCCTGCTGATATCGATGATCTTGTCATAATATTCGAGATCAGCCTTCGCCAGCTCAAGCACAGCCTTTGCTTCCAGCGTCTGAACAAACATGGACCGCAGATTGAAGATCAAGGTCCGCTCTAAATCTTCATGCTGCGACGCAGTAATCTGTGTTCTTTCCTTGGCGCTTTCCTGGCGCAGTTCACGCTTATGATCCCGTTCATGCAAATAACTTACGACGCCTTGGTACTGGGTACCAGCCAGAGGCTGCCAGACACCGTCATGGCGCACCAACTGCGTTCCATCGGTTGCCGCGGTGAATTGCGGATTCGGGCGAAGAAAGGCTGTGACTTCTGCTGCCTTCATCTCTTCCACGTTGAGCGCGTCTGCTTTCAGCGTGGGGTTTGATGCTTCAAACTTCGCCTTTACTTCATCCCAGGTCAGCGCCTGCTGTGCGCCTGCGGCCACCGAGACGAATACTATGCTTAGGCCACCGGAGAGAATAACCATCACAAACAGTTTTCTAACTTTAGCTTTCAAAATTCACCTCCGGCGCTGGCAGTTTGTCCGTGTCGCGTGCAATCCATACATAGACGGTTGGGAGCAAGAAAATGCTCATAATGAGATCAACAATCAACCCACCAACGATGACAATCGCAAAGGGGCGTTGCGAGTCAGAGCCTATCCCACGCGACAGCGCTGCAGGGAGCAAACCCAAAGTGGCGACCAGCATAGTCATCATGATGGGTCGGAGCCTCAGAACCGCACCCTCAATAGCCGCTCCTTCTACAGTGTGGCCTCCGGCGCGCAATTGATTGATGTACTCCAGCATAATGACTCCAGTCTGTACTGAGACGCCAAATAATGCCAGGAATCCTACGCTCGAAGACACGCTGATGTTGGTATGCGTTACCAACAAGGCTATGGCCCCGCCGACAGGCGCAAGAGCCACATTGATCAGAATGAGCGCGGCCCACTTGAATGACTTGAACATCGTAAACAAAATCATAGCGATCAGCACAACAGTCAGCGGCACAATGAGGGCAAGGCGCTTGTCCGCGCGTTGCTTGCTCTGATATTCTCCGGCCCATTCAAAATGATAGCCCTTGGGCAGGGGAACCTGCTTGTTGACTGTGGCAATCGCTTCCTCCACCGCTCCTCCAAGGTCGCGGTCGCGAACGCCGTATTTCACTGCGATATATCTCTGTTCGCCTTCGCGATAGATCTCTTCAGCCCCATCCGTTGTCCCAATTTTTGTCAATTGCGCCAATGATACGCGCTCACCAGTGGGTGAGAGCAGCCGAATATTCTCAATTGCTCCTTTGGTGTCTCGGTAGGGCTTCTGGTACCGCAATACCAGATCATATTGCGCCTCGCCTTTCAGCACCTCGCTGAGAACTGTCCCTCCAACCGCCGTTTGAATCGCGTCCTGAACATCAGAAACATTGATGCCAAATCGCGCTGCAGCATCTCGATCCACCGTAAATGTCAAATTAGGCTGGCCTATGATACGGAACAATCCAAGATCTGCGATACCTGGGATTTTGCTCATCGTAGAGACGACGTCGTTGCCCTTTTCCTCGAGAGTTTTGAAGTCATCGCCGTAGATCTTTACCGATAACTCACCCTTGACGCCGCTGACAGCCTCTTCCATGTTGTCTTCGATCGGCTGCGAGAATCCCCAGATGACGCCCGGCATCTTATCGAGTTGCTTATTCATTGAGGCAATAAGTTCGTCCTTGCTTTGGTGAAAGACCGGGCGCCACTCGTCTTTGGGTTTAAGGTCGACAAAATACTCTGTATCAAAGAACCCAGTCGCATCTGTACCATCATCCGGTCGGCCGATCTGGTCGACTACCTGCTTCACTTCGGGATAACTTGCTAGGATAATGCGCGCCGTATTGGAAATGGCGAGACTTTCCTCAGGCCCCGTCGAGGGAGCGAGCGAACCGCGCACCCACATCGCCCCCTCATCCAGATGCGGCAGAAACTCAGAACCGATCACGTTCGCTAACATATAGATGGAAACCACAAAGGCGATCACGCTTACGCCGACTGTGACCATGCGATGATGGATTGCCCAAGCCGCCCCACTCCTGTAGCGCGCTTTGAGGAACTCCATGAGTGGGTTATGCCACTCCTTTGCGCCTTTCCGGAATAATATGCTAGCAAGTACAGGAGCAACCACGACGGAAAAAATCAATGCGCCTAGCAGGGCAAAAGCAACAGTCCACGCCAGCGGCTTGAACAGACGCCCCTCGACAGACTCCAACGTAAAGATCGGCAGATAGGCAGTAATGATGATCGCGATAGCAAAGAAGACAGGCCGTTGAACTTCGTGAGAAGCCTCCTTGATCTTCTGCTGCGCAGTGCGCGAGTCATCTCCCTTGTGAGCTAGATGGCGAACAATGTTCTCAACCATGACCACTGCGCCGTCTACCACCATACCAAAGTCGAGAGCACCCAGCGACAGAAGATTTGCTGGAATGTGACTTAGGCCGAGGCAAATGGAGGCAAACAACAGTGCGAAGGGAATCGTAATAGCCACAATAATCGCGCCGCGCACATTACCAAGGAAGAAAAGCAGAATAATTGATACAAGAACAATTCCCTCGGTCAGATTGTGCAGCACGGTATGCGTCGTCAAGTGGACCAAATCGCTGCGATCTAGAAACGGGACAACAGTGACACCCTTAGGCAAGATGTGATCGTTAATCTCTTTAACTTTCCCCTCAATTGCCTTTAACACCGGGTCGGCATCCGCACCTTTGCGAAGCAGAACTGACCCTTCCACCACATCCGGATTATCGATCAGCCTTCCCTGTGTGTCTTTGGTGGTTTTGGAGATCTGTCCGAGCCTGATTTTCGGTCCCTGATCCACTTCAGCAATATCTTTTACGCGGATGGCAGCGCCGCCGGATGTTTTGATAAACGTATCCTCAATCTGCTGAACATTCTCATATAAGCCCTGCGCCTGAACATTGATCTGCTGTGCGCCGGCCACAATAAAACTTCCGCCAGCATTGACGTTATTGTTCTGCAACTGCTGCTCGACCTGAGCAATACTCAACCCATAGGTGATGAGTTTGTCGGGGTTCAGCCGGATCTGGTATTCCTTTGTAATCCCGCCAAAGCTGGCAACATCAACAACTCCCGGCACACTCTTAAACTGTTTCTGCAGTACCCAGTCTTCAAGGGACTTTTGCTCCATTACATCGACATTCGGGTTTTTGCTTTCAATTGTGTACCAGTAGATTTGTCCGGCGGGACTCCAGTCTGTTTGCAACTGCGGCACTAGATTCGCCGGCAATGTTATTCCAGAAAGCCTTTCCAGGACTCTTTCACGATTCCAGCTATTATCTGAAGAATCGTTGAAGTTCATCATGATGCTGGAAATTCCCGCCAGACTAAAAGAACGCAGGTTCTTCATATCCGGAATTCCCGCCATTGCAATTTCGCATGGCACGGTAATTTGCTTCTCAATATCTTCCGCGGAATGCCCAGGCCACTGCGTAATGATATTGACATAGTTATCCGCTACGTCGGGATAGGCATCTACGGGAAGATTATGAAAAGATATGCCGCCCCAGACAAAAAGCATGATTACTGCAGCAAGAACGAGGAAGCGGTTCTTCAGCGCAAAATCTACGAGTTTTGCTATCATTGCGCCTCCAGCGTAGCTTCCAGTTGGAGTACATTCGCCACCACCTGCTGTCCCGGCGCAATTCCTGATAGCAGTTCCTGCTTGTTTCCGGGTAGCATGTTCCCAGTTTGAACCTCTACCCGCTTGAACTTCTTGTCGGCGGCCGGAATAAACACCCAATCGCGATCATGCAGGTGAAGCACCGCGGGCGCCGGGACAACAGCACGGCTCTCCTTAGTCCTGCTCTCGAAGACAGCTGTAACAAACATGCCCAGCTTCAGAATTCCCGGATTAGGAATCTCAATGCGCACCTTGGCGGTGCGAATACTGGGGTCAAGCACCGGGCCGATATCGCTCACATGCCCGGTGAGAACCTTATCTGGATATGCATTGATATGGATCTGTGCTAACTGCCCAACGGTTATCTTTGCAATGTCGTTCTCATAGACGTCGCAAACGATCCAGACAGAAGAGAGGTCGGCAATCGTAAAAGCGGTCGCTGATCCAGACAAGTTAACTCCGGCGGCGGCGGCCTGGGTAACATTTTGCGAGATAATAACTCCCGATATGGGCGCATATACATTTACTACGCTGCTGGGATGATCCTTATCCACGCCAAGCGTTTTCAATGCTTCTTCAGCTGCGGTCAGGTCTGCCTGCGCATCTTTCTCGACATCCTCCACCTGATCAAGCGCTGATTGTGAGATCGCGCCATGATCGAAAAGAGTCTTCGCACGGTCATATGCCCTGCTGGCGAGCTTGTGATCATTGGACGCTTTGAGATATACATCGAAAGCTCCGGCGACATCCGGGCTTTGCACCTTCAACAGCAAATCTCCTTTTTTGACGTGATCGTCAAGACGAGCTTTGATGTCAACCACGCGACCGTTCGCAAGAGAGATAACTGGTATCTCTCGGGATATGTCGGGGAAGACAGAGCCTGTCACCTTGAGCTCCGACGAGGCCTCACGCGCCTCCGCGGAAACTAGAGGAAACTGGTCCGGCTTATCGACAGATACCAGGCTCATATCGCCGGTGGTCACAACCGTTGGAGCGGGTGGCGCGCCATCACCCGCAGCCGTGTCCTTCTTACACGCCGAAAGAGAAAAGCAGCCAAACAGACTAAGGATGATTACCAAATAAGACATGTTGTTCATTGAACACCTCGCTTCAAAGGCAAGATTCACTGGGCTGAATGCCGCCTGATCAGAGTCGGCACACTTGACGATCTTGAACTACGTGCTGGCTCCGGAAATAACATGGCCAAGCAATGCAGAGATATTGTGGGAGTTTAGGCGATCGGCGGAGGCCGGTTGTCGATAGCGTGTGTTACCGCAGCCCTCGCCGCCGGAGCAGGGAGGCAGCCCAAGGCAATAGATTGCATTGCACCAAACGGAAGCTCTAGGCAGGACGTAGAATCGAGCGCAGTCACCGTGTGTAGCAAAGGGTGCGCGTCGGAACGTGCAAGATCCCTGCGCTGCGTACAACTTAGCTCAGCAGGACTCTGAGCCGCCATCAGATCGTCTGTCACTGAGATCACTGGAAAGATGATCAAGATCAGAATGGCTAAAGCGCAAAACTGCGTCCTGCGGCTTGCCCCGCTCTTGGTGGCGTGACGAGTCCACAGCCACAACAGTAGCGCGGACATTGCCATCCATGCGAGATTGAGTGCCAATTCCATCAGCTTCCCCCCATTGTACCCCAGAGGCGGTCGGCAAATGCGTATGCGCAATCAGCCGCGTCTCATTTTGTGTGCCTACTAAAAGTGCCAGATTAAATCCGCTGCAACGGTCAATGCCTGAGTTTTTGCGCCGATGGTTCCCATGATTTGAGCTGGAGTTAACGCTGCACCCTGTTTTGGCGCCTGATAATTCTGTAGCGCGGATACTGATGCCCCCGGGCTAATATCCAATGATCGTAACCCGAATGAGCTAAAGGAATGCGTATAACTCACCTCGGGCCTGAAAGTTACTGTGGTCCCTGCCCAAAAGTCGAAGCCCACCATATGTTCCTCGTAAATTCCGGGAGTTCCGGTACGCTGTCCCTTAATGTCGTCAACAACCTCGCTACGGATATTTAGCGACGCTGTATCATGCCAAAAATTGTGTTCAATATAGTTCGTGAGCGCCCATTCCGGCGCGTAGCAGCGGGCAGTTCGCTTACCGGCATAAGAAGTATTTGGATTCTCGCAAACCGCGCCGAAGTTTAGAGTGCTGGGCATGGATCCATTCGGCAGGACGCGATAGTTTCCTGTATTTTCAGGCCACGGGGATGTGGCAGGGTTATTGGCAACTCCAGTGTTATACCACCACATATTCGGCGTGTCTTTCATATATTGATACCAGCCTTCGGTGTCCGTATGCCAGTGCGCGTTAATGCGGTGGTACCAGGTTTCATAAAATGCGGTCAAGTTGTTGTAGGCATACTTGCCGTCATTGATCGTGTTGTCGCAAGTGTTCAAGACATCTGAGCCGTTGCGCCATGCATAGATCAGGCAGATATTTCCGGTTAGCTTTGCATCGGCTGTCCACGGCGCCGTATCGCATCCACCGGAGAGTCCTCCTTGCACCGTCCAATTCTCATCAACCTGAATAGTCATATTTGCGCCAACCATCGTATAGCAATCATAGGTGTAGAGAATTGAGTGCGAGTAGGAGTAGTTATTCGGCGCCAGCTGCGCTTCAATATCTGGGAGTGAAACATAGCGTCCGATTCGAAGGTCCGCCCCATGAGCGATCCAGGGCAAATAGAGGTCAACATATGCCATCACTGGGTCGTATCCGTACTGCGCGTTTTTAACAAGCAGCTGCTGGCTCAGGATTCCGTGAGATGTCGTATAGCGATAATCCTGACCATAAAGATTTGTCAGCCGGAACCCCCAATCGAAGTGATCCGTTTGCATAGTATCCGCGAGGCGCTCCGCATAGAGTGCGAACTGGTCAAGAACTATCGAGTTAGGGTAGACATCATAGGCAGAGGGCGCATTGGCCGCAATACCCTTACTCGCATTTCCACGATTATTTGTTGAGCCATTGGCTCCGACTGCCGCCCAGCCATACCACTTCACCCTGCTCAGCCCTATAGGATCGCCGTCAATTGCAGTCTGTAGCATGTAGGTCTGATAGTCAGGCGCACCGATCTCCTGAGTACCGCCAATTGGCCAATCTGATGCCGGATACGGCGGCGATGGGATCGGTGCGTCTGTGCCGCGACGCTTTGGCGCATTAAGATCCGCAGGCGCTGTCCCCGTCCAGTCCACCAGATAAGCCTTGCCCCAACGGGAAAGAAATCCGGGCTTTACTGCAACTGGAGCCGGCACCCGTGAAACCTGACCGCCGGCCGGCGCAGACGATACATCCGAACCAGGCGCTTCCGTTGTTGCCTTGTGAGAATTATCAGGGACCCCTCTCTGCGTTTCCGTCTTTATCTCCAGTTCGATAGCGGCTGTCTGCATTAAACCTTCCGAGGGCGAGGGGGCAATTCTGCTACTATCCGCACTCACACTCTGCGCTTGGCAGGCAAGCTGAATGACAATGATGCAGAAGCCCACCCCCAACATCATTGTCCCTCGAATGCATCTCCTCATTGGCGCCTTTCTGAAGCTACTCGCAAACACTGCCACAAAGAAATCTTCCAACTATCTGTGACTGCTTATCCCTTGAACATCGTTGATCACTATATATAGCCTCTCGCCCCGGATATAATTAAATCGCAAAGAATTAGGATTTATTTTCTTAGGAGGACGACGTGGTTATCTATCCATTCCAGGATAATGATGAAAATCTGTCCCCGGAAATAGAGAGCCGCAATCATCTTTCTGTTTGTTTATATATAGTTTCTTATACCGGATTTTCATGATGTTCGCATAAAGAGTGCCGCAATAATATATATCTTTACGGGTAGAGATGAGCCACAGATTCAGGCTGCGCAAACAGCATTAGCAGATTTTTAAGATATAAGGCAAATCTCCCATTTGAAAAAATATCCGAGGACCCGTTTGACCCAGTTATAAGCACGATTTATCTCGAGTCTGATCCCGGAAAGAACAGCACCGGAATTTTCAGCAATCCCGGTGCTGTCAGCTGGTCCATCTTCCGCCGAAGGCGACTTACACGCTATGCTAGAAGCGAACCATGATCGATCCGAGGGTTGTGGTCTGGTTGGTACGGAGATCAGGCCACCAAAGCGCGTTGGTGCCCGTTCCGCCGTTGCTAAGACCGAGATTGATGCAATTCTGAATTGCCAATGGCTGGCCTGCCACACCGACTCCGTTACTGGTGTAGACATAGCCGTATCCAGAATCACCACCGGCGGCGCATTGGTAGTCAGCCGGGTTGCCGTTGTTGCCGCCTGGAGGAGTTACCCCGCCACGACCGGACCAGTAAGGAACGCCCGAGAAGCGGTAGGCTTCTTCAAGGCGGAAGGTAATAAACTGGCTCGGCATATAGTCGTATGTGAAGGTCATGTCGTGCGCCTGCGCTCTGTCACCCGCGTTCTCGGTGAAATACGGGGTGCCGGTCGTCGCAGTTGCACCGTTGATGGCTGGAAGCAGTGTGAGGTAACGGCCGGGGTTGTTCATCTGTCCGCCGCCCAATGTGATTGCATGACGGTCATGCTCGAACCAGAAGCGAGTGTAGGCCATCCATCCGATGAACATCTGCTTAGGGCGGCCATTCTTGCTACTGTGACAGTTCACGCCGCCATTATAGGTGTCCGTTGTGCCTTTCATCGGCGATGCGCCGTTTGCTGGCAGGACGCCGTCGGCAGTGGCAAAAGAGGCTGGACCTCCGCCGTATTCGCAGCCGGCATCGCCGGTAATCGTCGCCGCCCACTTATCGAAGAATTTTTTCGGGTCATCGTAGATCTTCCACTGTCCGCTGTAATCCGCGTGGACACGTGAGCGCCCTGGGAAGCCCGCATCGTCCTCACCCAGGCCGTAGTCGTTGAAGTTGAAGTCGAACTTCGGCGTCGGACGCCACATGATCTGGCCGCCTAGCCCGCCGTGGCCATTGTAGCGGGCATAAGACTGCCATCCGTTGATGATCCACGGTTCGATCTTGAGCCGGTCTGTCACGAAATACTGAATGCGGACGCCGTTGAAAAACCATGGCGTGTTGGAGGAAACGTAAGAAGGCTGATAGGCCCAATTATCAAAGTTGTAGTAGCTGAAGAGGCCGACATAGGAAACGAAAATACCGGCATCTACGTTCAGGCCGTGTCCGATATCCCAGTGATAACCACCCCACGCTTCAGAGAAGTACTTGTAGGCGTCCTTCAGATCCCACTGGCCGCGGTTGTAGCTGGCATCATTGCGCACCGTAGCCTGCGAGAACAATCCGTTCATCGTCAGGATGCGTCCGCGTGTGTTTTGAATGCGGATATCACCGCCGAAGCTGGCTTGCTCCAATTGAAATTCTTCCGCGCGGTACATTTCCGTCGAACCGACCATCGAATCGTCTTCTGGATGGTTGTAGTCGAGAATGTAGTTAGCGTCAAAGCGGATTTCAGGGGTAAAGTACTTGGTGCTCATCGGGCTGTCCACGTTATGACCGCCGTCGTTCGTCCACGTCCAATCGCCTGGCCACGGCGCGGACTTGGTGGTGGTCTCCGCCGAGATATCGGGCGCAGCGGCCGGAGGAGGAGCTGGGGCTGCGGCGGTGGCCGGCGCTGCTGCCGGAGCCGCCTGGCCATACCCGTCGGTCCCTTCAGCGCTGCGCAGCGCATTCGCATCCCGTTCTGCATCCGCGGCATCGGATGAGCCGGAGCGCGCCTTCAGTACGGCCTCAAGTTCCGCGATCCGCGCTTTCATTTCATTAAGTTCCTTGATCACCATGTCCTGATTGATAGGCACAGCAACAGAGCCGGTAGAAGCGGTGGTTGTAGCAGCCGGGTCAGTGGCCGGAGCAGTGGCCGGAGCAGACGCCGCACCCGTGGCGGGAGCAGCGGCAGCTGGCAGCTCGAGTAGGGCGATTTGCACGGAAGGGTTGGTTTTCGCGGCCTGTTGCGCCTGCGCGCCATGGGGCACAAGCCCGCAACAGAGCAGCGTAACGGCGGGAGCGGAACTCCAAAGGATTTTTCTCATTCAGCCTCTCACTTTCAATGGATATTCACTCGAATGGCTATGTGCGTTCGCCCTGATGGAGCGACAACATAGGACAGGGATAGCCTCTGCCGCTCCGCAGGCATGCCGGTCGAGCATACTTATGTGTTTTGACTACAGGTGGAATGGTTGAATCCGGTGGTTTTATCCCGAACTCATCCGCCTGCTACCCCCAAGAAACAACGCCTTGAGGGTTGGTAGAGTTGTTTCGTTGTGAAACAACTGCTACGAATTGCTTCGACGATAAAATTGAAGCTATAAAGACCGTATGTGCGAATTCCAGAAAGTTATGAGTTACAGATAAATCTTACATGAGTATTTCATGAGTATAGATATTTCATCAGGATTAATGGGGAATACATGCATGTCGTCCACGGCTGCTAACCGTCAGCATTGCAAATGAATTATCTTCGCATTCCTTATTATTCCCTAACACACGCATGCGTACTGTAAAAGCTAATGGTGCTTATGATCTTCTCTGCGGGCCAGTCGAAGCCATGTATTAAATCGGAGAGACATGTGCGATACGCTGCTTCTTTATTCTGTTTTCTGGTTTTCGCTCCTCTTGTCCTGATAGGGCAGGGATCCGTCGCCGTCAGCGCAGGAGTCCATCAGGCTCCCGACGCGGATGGAATTTATTACACTGGGCCTGAAGTCTCCACGCCCAAGCTGCTTCGCACCTCCGCAGTGCCGTATCCAAAAACGATTGCTGAAGGAGACGTGCAGGGATTCACGGTACTTGCCCTGGTAATTGACGCCGCCGGTCGCCCGCAGCACATTCAGTTACTGCACAAGCACGGCGATCTATTTGATCGGCCCGCTATAGCGGCTGTCAAAGGTTCTGTCTTTGAACCAGGCAGACTGGCCGGAAAGCCTGTGCCGGTTTGGATCGATGTGCGGGTTGTCTTCCGCGCCAACCGGGCTGAGGCTTTTCCTGAGGTTCTCATCACGGAGCGAGATCTGCCGGCCCCAGACCCCTCCAAACTCGTCGATAAGCACAACAAGCCGCTGCCTTATATCGCTCCCCTCCCTATCCACACGGTAGACGCGGATTTTGCTGACCCATTCGCGAAAAATCCCTGGGTGCAAGTGGCCGTCGTTGATGTGCTGGTGGGTCCGGATGGACTGCCGAAGGAAGTTCACGTGCGCCGCGGCCTGGGGTTTGGACTTGATGAAAAAGCCGCCGCTGCCGTCTGGCATTACCGCTTTCTGCCAGCCACCGAAAAAGGCAAGCCCATTGAGGCGCGCAGAAACATCATGGTCAATTTCGTCAAATTCTGATTTTTCGCCATAAAGCCCGAGCAGCGCATCATCGCCATTTTGGGAAGGAGCAACACAGCATCGGCAACGAGTACTTGCACATCGCTATCGGCGACCACTCTTATCAGAATTCAGAAGAACGTACCGAGCATCTCGACTTCTGGCTACGCGATTACAACTTCCACCGTCCCCATGCCAGCCTCACATTACAGGCACCCGCTTTCCGTACCGATCTGAATCGGCATTACCTCTCGCGCTTCATAGCCAATGTTTCGATCAGATATGGATGTGTCATCCAGAGCGAGGCGCACTTCAGCGAAATCGAAGGGCCTGGATTGTGCTACCTCACGATAAGAAAAGCATTGCAGGCAAATGCCTTCAATTGTGGAGAGATTCCTTCAACTGAGGTATGCGGGAAGCTGCTTCTCCCAGTGGACGGCATCTTGGATCGTCTGCCGGATATCGTGCAGCGCCACCCACCCCAGCAATTCTTTCGCCCTGCGCGCCTCAGCAGACAAGGCAGGCGGATCGCCTGCTCGGGGTGGAGCAAAAGCATGGGGCACTTCGCGTCCCGCGAACTCCGCAACCAGACGCAAAATCTCCCCAATCGAGGTTCCTTTTCCGGTTCCCAGATTCACGGCCACCGATTCCCCGCCACGAGCCAGATAATCGAGCGCCTTCAAATGGGCCGAGGCCAAATCAGCGATGTGAGTGTAGTCGCGGATACAGGTTCCGTCTTCGGTCGGCAAATCGTTGCCGAAGACAGTGAGCGGAGGAGCCGTCCCCAGAGCTGCCTTAATGGCCAGCGGAATCAAGTGAGTCTCCGGGCTGTGAATTTCGCCAACGTTCAGGTCTAAACGCGCCCCCGCTGCGTTGAAGTAGCGCAGAGCCACGGAGCGCAACCCATGCGAAGAGGCATAAGCGGTCAGCACCCGCTCAAAAAACAGCTTGGTAGCGCCATAGGGATTGACCGGTTCCTTTGGACTGGACTCAACAATGGGTAACGCCTGCGGTATACCATAAACGGCACAAGAGGAAGAAAAAACGAACTGCCGGACATCGCTTTCGAGCACCGCATCCATCAACGCCAGCGCGGCCTCTACATTGTTTTGAAAATACTTCCGTGGGTTGGCTATCGACTCACCCACATAAGCGCTGGCGGCAAAGTGCAGCACCGCATCCACGCCGTTCAGAAGTGGCCGCAACTTGTCTTTATCGCCAATATCGCCCTCAACAAGTTGAAAGCCCGCGGATAACTTGCGGTGCCCGGTGGAGAGGTTATCGTAAATAACGACTTCGTGACCAGCGGCAGCTAAATCGCGGACAGCACTCGATCCGACGTATCCGCTGCCTCCAGTTACAAGTACTTTCACCTGGCGTCTCTCCGCATTCGCAATACCGGCAGGATATCACGCAGCGTCAAAGCTAAATGCGGCAGTAGATCTTGCTCCACATGTAACGATCGCGAAGGGCCGCCCACCATATACAGTTAAAATTGAATGCATCCCTGTACAAACATCCGGCGGAGAAAATGATTTCTATTCTCGTACTGACCCTGAACGAAGAAAACAACCTGCCCGGCTGCCTGGACACGGTCAGGTGGTCAGACGACGTTCACGTTTTGGATTCGTATAGCATCGACCGCACCGTTGAAATCGCAAAGGAATACGGCGCCAGCTTATGGTTTCGCAAATTCGACAGTTTTGCACAGCATCAGAATTGGGCGCTTGAAAACATCCCCTTCAAGCATCCCTGGGTCTTTTACTTCGATGCGGACGAGCGGGTTACTCCACAACTTTCTAAAGCCATGCAGCAAGCGGTTCAGAATCCCCAAGGCAACGTTGCTTTCCGTGTCCAGCGCAGAGATTTCTTTCTTGGAACCTGGCTGAAGCATGTGCAAATGACGGCCTTCTACGACCGGCTCTTCCGTTCGGAAAAGATGCGCTATGAGCGGCTGGGCCACTGCATCTCGCTGCCAGACGGGCCAGTATCCACAGTCGAAGGCTATCTCGATCATTATCCCTTCAGCAAGGGAATCGGCGACTGGGTCAGCCGCCATAACTTCTACAGCACCCAGGAGGCACAGCAGACGGTTGCGAATGAAAGCGCCGGCAACCGGGTAGCTCTGGGCGCGATATTCGGCAAGGATGCGAAAGAGCGCCGCCGCGCGCTGAAGGAGCTTTACTACAAGCTGCCGATGCGGCCCGTGGTCAAATTTTTTGTCATGTATATTGCCAAGCGCGGATTTATGGACGGTGCTGCCGGATTTATCTATTCCACGCTGATGGGATTTTACGAGCTTCTCATTGTTTTAAAAACCAATGAACTCCGCGCGCAGCAGAAAAATATCAGATAGCTCAACGAAAGCCATAAGTTGAGAGTCGCCGAACCAAAGTGTGGAGCTACTCGCTCGCCGAAGCGATCACGCGTTTTCTCACTTTCACCTTGACTGCGGGCGAGCCGGCATACACTCCCCAGGGTTCCAAATCCTTTGACGCCACCGAACCCAGGCCAAGCACGGCGCCTTCGCCCACGTTTACGCCGGGGCCTACCATTGCCCGCGCGCAAATCCATGCGTACGGCCCGATGTACATGGAATAAGCCAGCAACGGAAATGCAGGACTGTCGAAATCGTGGGTTGCGCCACACACATATCCGCCCTGAGAAACAATAGCGTGCGATCCAAAACGCATCGGCGCGGGATTGTAAATCTCCGCGCCATCGCCCGCTGTCACCTGGTCCGCACAGACCAGGTTCCACGGTGCCCAGACCTTCGAGCCAGGATAAAAATGGCAATCTGGTCCCATCGTCGCTCCGAAAAGCCGCAAGAGCATTGATCGCCAGACATGAAATGGCCGCGGTGAAGGCCGGTAGAACAGCAGCCAGCAGCAATTCCAGACCAGCCGCTTCATTCGTTCGGCTAACGGAAATGCCGGCCGAAGATAGGGAT
>CAZHKN010000070.1:15542-18788 GCA_964532725.1 uncultured Occallatibacter sp. | reverse complement strand
CGCGGTATCTGTAATGGTGTACGTCACCTGGGCGCTGTTGCTCTTGGTCGCATCGTCCACGCCCAGGTTGTAGACCTGCATCCAGAAATTCAACTCCTGACCTCTTTGGTATGTCACCGGCTTGAGCGGGTTAGACGTAACTCGCGGCCGAACAAAGGTGTTTCCGATGACAAAGTTGCCGCTGCCAATGGAGTGCGAATCCACAGGATTCATCTGATCGGCGAGAATCAACGACGAAGTGCCCAGCTTTTCATCGTGATAGGCGGGAACTTCCAGGCTGCGTCCATAGATGCCCACATGGTCTGGATTGTTGACGTCCTTGATGGCGATATCCAGGCGGTAGAGGCCGGGAACCAGCGGCAGCGCCTTCCAGTAAACCGATTTCCGGTCCAGCGATTTTTCCAAAAGCTCGGCTGGTTGCTGTACTTCGACCGTATCTTCAAATGTCTGCACAGTCTTGTGGGTCAGGGTGGTTACCTTGCCCAGAATGTTGACGACACCCTTGGAAACGCCATCTTTTGTCACAAAGGTGATATCGCGATTCTTCATCTGTAGCGTGATGGGCACCAGAACTGTGCTCGAAGTCACTTTGATGAAATCGGTGCGCACGTCAAAAGGGAAGGGAGGTCCGCTGAGCAGCTTGTGCTCAGAGATAAAGCCTTCCAGATCCTTGAACTTGACCGGCGGCGGAGCGAAGAGCTTGGCAGCCAGCTCGATGCGGTCAAACTGCTTGGACTGATTCTGCGAAGACATGGGACCTGTGCCCAGTGTCTCCATGCCGCCGGAGAAGCGGTCCGCCTTTTTTGCCTTGCCCATCTCTTCCCACTGGGTCAGGCCCGCATTCGGCACTTTTGCCAGCGCGTCTTTTTCTCCGCGGTCAATGGTGAAGTGGTAATCGCCGCACTGGCAGGTATCGACGAACTCGATATCGATGTTCTCGCCGATGCCTTCAATATAGCGATAGTGCCAATCCTCAAAGGGGAAGGTTGCGGTCTGTCCGCCGCCCTCTTCCTGTGGCCGGGTGTAGGATCCGCCCGAGGGATGGGAGTCGATCGAGTCCGGAGGGCCAAAGGCAATGTAGATGTGGCCGCGATCCGTCTTCCAGCCCGGCTTTCCGGCGGCAAAACGGTCATTGGCATAGGCAATGCGGCGGTAATGCTCTTCGCGGAACTCATTATCCGGAGAATCGGGATTGGGATTGCGGCGGAGCCAGAACTGTTCAATAAAAGCGTCGCGTTCTTCGTCGTTGCCCAGATTCTTGAAGGCGCTGGTCTCTTCGTCAGAGATGATGTACGCCACATCTTGCGTCAGCCAGGTTTTGTAGGCGGTAGAAAGTTCCTGTTTAACCCGCTTTTGGGCTTTTGACTTCTGCTCGTCGGTGCGTTCGCGCTTAAGAGGATCGACTTCCTGATCCTGAGTCGCCGCAGGTTGAGCGGAAGGGACAGACTGCTGGGCATTTAGGCCGGCGGCGGGGTGAAACACGAGGGCAAAACCCATTGCTGCGAAGAGAAAACTGCGGTTATTCAGAATCATTGCCTTAAAAACTCCTGCGAACCCCTATTCTACGGGTCCGGATAGCCGCGAGCAAGAAGCTCTGCCAAGTTGCCTCTCTATTGGACGAGTATGAGCGGTAAAGGTAACTATCTGGCGACGGTCTTGTAGTCTTTCTTGGTGCAATATCCCTTTGCCGGGACGACGTGGAACGCTGAGGGCTGATAAACTGGTTGGGTCGCAGTCGCAGCGCCTCCGCTTTTGGCGGACCGGCTGCAAGACAAGCTGCGAAGGATAAAGAAAAGACCCCGTGGATACTCAAACCCGTCACGCCCTTAAGAAAGATAAATTTGCCCAGGCAACTGCTAGCAGCGTCAGCTGGGTCAGCGGCCACCGTTCCAGTGTCCTGCGCGGGGGCATAGTCGCAATTGTTGTGTTGGCTGTGCTTGCCGGCGCATTGACATACTGGTCCATGCAGACCACCACTGCCGAGACTGCTCTCGGCGCGGCGCTTGATATCTACAGCGCTCCGTTGGCTCAACCGGGCGCCCCCGCTGAAGCGGACACGTACGCGACCGCCGCGGACCGGGCCAAGGCCGCAAATCAAAAATTCACAGCAATTGCCACGCAATACGGATGGCTGCCGGTTGCCGCCAAGGCCCACTATTTTGCCGGTGTCACAGAGTTGGAGCTCGGTCAGACTGCTACGGCCGAGACCGAGTTGAAGACCGCAGCAGGCGCTTGGAACCGCGATGTGGCTAACCTGGCGACGCTGGCTCTGGCCGGGCTTTATCACCAGACCTCGCGCGACGCGCAGGCGATTGAGGCCTACAACGCGCTGATTGCCAAGCCTTCGGAGACGGTTTCGGCCAACTCCGCACAGCTTGCGCTGGCTGATCTTTATGCCAGCACAGGCAAGCAGGATCAGGCGCGCGCCATCTGGGCCAAGATCAAGGATGCCGACAAGGACGGCTCCGCCGGCACGATTGCCACAGAGAAGCTGGCCGCGAAGTAGCAACGCGGTTCGGGGTAGAATACGACTCGCGGAGCAGACCGGCTCCGCGAGTTTTTTTGTCAGCTTGGTCGAGGCTAGTCTAGGACCCTTGCGGTTCTCCTGAGCGGCGCGCAGCGGAGTAGAAGGACCTGCATTTTTCTGGTTATCCTGCTATTTTTCGCTTAAGAAAACTCTGAGCATTTTCCACGCTGCCTGCGTCTGGTAATTTATGAGCGCCAGCCAGGCAGTCTTAACAGGTTGGATGGGGACGGCAAAGAGCGCTGTGCAAGACGATGCCCGCAGCAAGGCCGAGGATCAGGCCAAAGAGGAAGCGCTCGCGGCGCTGGTCAGCCAGTACGCTGCCACGCTGTACCGCGTCGCTTTTTCGGTGCTGCGCAACGCCTCCGATGCCGAAGACGCCGTACAGGAGGCATTTGTACGGGTTTTGCGCCATCGCGATACGCTGGGCGAGATTCGCGACCACCGTGTTTGGCTGATCCGCATAGTGTGGAATGTGGTGTTGGACCGCAAGCGGCGCATGAAGACCCGGCCCGAGACCGACGATGTTTCGGATCTGGCCCGCGTGCTGCCCGCAGAAGGGCTAAGCGCCGAAGAGCGCGCCGCCGCCGCGCAGCATCACGCGCATGTTCTCGGCTGCGTCGAGCAGTTGCCCGAGAAAGAGCGCCAGGTGCTGATGCTCTCGGCCTTTGAAGAACTGAATACCGTGGAGATTGCCGCGGTGCTGGGCGTTACCGAGTCCA
>CAZHKN010000070.1:0-15532 GCA_964532725.1 uncultured Occallatibacter sp. | reverse complement strand
TTCGAGGCTCTTCCGCGCCCGCAACCTGATGGGCGGATTGCTGAACCATTCCCGGCATTCCGCAAAATAATCCGCAAGGAGTCCGCGATGAACTTACCGAATCCATACAGAAACGATTCCAATGAGGGTGCTGCTGCAATGAATACGGCTGATTTTTCGAAGATAGGCTCGCTGAGCGCCACGGAAGCCACACTGCGGCTGATTGCCACGCTGCCCGCGCCGGAGGGGTTGGCCGAGCGGGTGCAGCTTCGGTTGGATGCCGAGCCGCGCACGGCCCGCGTTTTGTCGTGGCCTGCCGCACTGCGTCCCGGTGCACACGGGTCGGGAACTGGCTGGATGCGCGGCAACGCGATGCGCACGGCTGCCGCAGCGGCGATTGTCTTTGCGGTTGCCGGTGGGGGATGGGGTATTTACTCGCGGGTTCAGCCGGCTTCTTCGGCGCGGATCATCGCGATGCCGCCTCGCGGCAATGCTCCCGGCGCGTTCTCCAATGCCGGCGCTATCCGCACGCCGCAGACGGCGAATGGGCCGGTGCTGGCTAAGCCGATTATTGCCAGCCCGGTTATCGTGAAGCCAAACGCGAAGAATCTTGCCAAGCCAACGACTCCGCTGGCGAAGTAAAGATCAATGAAGCGCCAAAGTTCTCCGCTGACCCCAAAAAGCTGTCATCCTGAGCGAAGCGAAGGACCTGCGGTTGCTTTTCGATTGCGTTAGTGACGAGCGGCTGATTCAGGGTTAATGAGTCAGAATAGCTGGGTCAGACTCGCCCGCACTCCAGCGCTTATAGGTGTTTTCAGAGATTTCAAAATCACACGTATCAAGCGGCTCTATGTTTGCGAATTGCCCTTTTGCAAATGCCTTGCTGAATTCGTTTCTACTCGCTTCAAATTCTCGACGAATTGCCCCTGAGATCAAAATTAAGTGAAGGTTAGGTGTAGCCGAATTCATTCTGTTCATAAAACTTACAAACTGGCCATACGACAACTCTGAATCTACAACAACATAGACAACTCTTTTCGCTCGGTTCTCCATTACGATTGAAACTGTTGGTCCGATTTGATTGGGCGGTATTTCCGTCTCGTTAATCCAACTCTTTCCGTCCTTAGTCAGCCTCATGAATAAGGGCCGACCATCGCATGTGTAATTTCGGTTGGGATCGCGGTGAATTCGCACGATCGGAATCTCAATCCCCGCCGAAATCGGCCTCTGCACCACAAACGCGCACAGACTCAACACCAGAAACAGACTGGCCAGCGGCGCGGCCAGAAGCACACGAAGGCGATCAGCGTCCATACCTTGCTTAGACACCGGTCGAGGTGGAATTGTTCCCCGCCTAGACGCTGCCCGTCGCCGAGCGCATCGAAACCTCCGCCCCGGCAACGGCAGCCGCGTAGCAAAGCTCCAGTTGCGGCTCGTTCAAGCCCCGCTCCAGCAACCCATTCGATTCGATGACCGCATCGCGGGCAGCCCAGTCGCCTTGCTCGTGGCATTCCAGCCAGTGCAGCAGGCAGCGCTCCGGCACTGCCGAACCGAGCAGCGCGCGGCGGATCGCATCGCGCAAAGGGAGATGCGGAACCAACTCTTCCATCGGCACCAGCAGCATGGCCGGCAGCAGGCTGAAAAGCCCGAGCAAATATTGTTCGGAAGGATCAAGAGCGCATTGGTTGGCAGCCAACTCGCAGAAGAGGGCGCGAACGAAGGCCATATTGAGCACCTCCGGTGCCTGGCCAGAGTTCTGCTCGCTCAGAATGGCGAGGGTGGCGATGCGGCGAAAGGCATCCGCGCCCACCAGCAGCAGCGCCGACTCAATGGAGCGTACCTCTTGCCGAACAGCGTAGAGCGGGGAATTGACGAAGCGCAGCAGCCGGTAGGTCAACGCGGCGTCGCGCATCACCAACTGGGCCAGTTTCTTCATATCCACCTGCTCGCGGTAGAGCTGTTGCAGGATCTCAAAATGGAAGAGGCGGTTGGTAGGAACCTTGCGGTTGCTCAGCAGCTCGGGCCGGCAGAAGTAGAAGCCTTGAAAGAGAGTGAAGCCCTCGGCCTTGGCCATCTGGAAGTCGAGCTGCGACTCGACCTTCTGCGCCAGCATTCCTGCATGAAGATTCTCGCGGTGTTGCCAGAGTTCCTGGCGGACCGCCGCGCTGGTCCGGGCGAAATCGACGCGGATATAGTTGGCAAGATTGTTCAACAGTAGCCGCTCCGGCTTCCAACTGGAGGCGTTAACGGCGAGGCGGAAGCCGGAAGCTTTGAGGACAGAGCAGGTCTCAATCAATGTTGGCGTTGCTTCCAGTGTCTCGGGGATTCCGAGGACCGTCAGGGCGGGAGGCAGAACATTCACCAACTGTTCCGCGAGCGACTCCGCCGTGCAGTTGACGAAGGCCGGCAAGCCGCCTGTATAGCGCTCCAGTCCGAAGATTACGGCATCGTCGAGCAGAGTGCGCGCAGCCAGATCGCCATCGCTTCCGGGCGACATATCCAGAAAATTGCGGAAGAGGAGTTCGTACCCATGCACCCGTCCATCGACATCGAGAATGGGTTGCCGGGCCACCGAACGCATCTCGGTCGCGCTTCCTTGTTGAGCGGCTTCGTCTTTACGCTGCTGGAGCGTGATTTGTTCGGTCATGAAGTCCATCCGAAGAGCCTATCGGCGGCGGGCTGGTTTGCTTGAGTAGGGCTCACGGCTTGAATAATAACTCCGTTGCAGGGTTGCGGAACCGCTGATTGGATGAGGAATGTGTCAGTTTTCCCGTTCCGGCAGAAGCAGGCTTTTATAGAACTCGGCAGTTCGTTCCAGAACTTGGTTGTTGCCATAGTGCTCGATAGCCCAGGCGCGGGCGGCGACGCCCATCTGGCTGCGGCGCTCCGGGTCGCGGAGCAGCTTGAGCACGGCCTCTTCAATCGCCGCCGGATAACCGGGCGGGATGAGCAGGCCGGTCACTTCCGGAACGACTGCGTCGCGTGAGCCTGTGCAGAGCGTGGTGATCACCGGGATGCCCGATGCCGATGCCTCCAGCACGACATTGGGAAAGCCCTCGCGCCAGGTGGGCAAAACCATCAGATCCATTGCCAGATAATACGGCGCGGTATCCTCGACAAATCCTGTGCAGCGAATCCTGGCGTGTTCATTGATCATTCTGCGCAAAGGAGGCGCAAGGGCGTCTTCGGCTGCGTCGAACCATCCCACCAGCAGCAGCAGCGCCCGCGGCTCGGCGGCCAGGATGGCTTCAAAGGCCTCCAGCAACTCGGGAATACCCTTGTCGCGCGTGAGCCGGCCCACAAATCCGACCACAAATGCATCTGGGCTGAGACCAAGCGTGGCGCGCAGCTCGCCGGGGCCAGGCGCAAAGCGCTCCGTGTCCACGCCGTTGCTGCTGCCCATGCCAAGAAGAATCAGCTTTTCTTCTGCCACGATCCGCAGCGCCAAAGCCTCTTCGCGCAGGCTGGCGCTGTTGCAGAGAACAACCTGGGCAAAGCCCGCAGCCGTACGCTCGGCGCTGAGCAGGATACGGCGTTTTAGGCCCGTTGCGGTGTCCAGCTTGAGGCCGCGCAACATATAGACGCGTTTTGGAACCCCAGCCAGCCGTGCCGCGATATTGCCCAAAAGGCCGGCCTTCGGTGTGCTGAATTCGGTCAGATCCGGCTTGAGGCGGCGCAGCACCCTATAAAGCCGAAAGAACGAAACCAGATCACGGAGTGGGAAAACCTCCCGCTTCATCGGAATGGCAATTGCTTCGACGCCTTCCCGCTTGGCTGTCTGGTCAAGCATCTCCCCTGGGCCGGAGATGAGCGTAACCTGGAACCCCGCTTCGCGCAGAGTGCGCAAGCGGCCAGTCAGGACCAGGCAGGTCTGCGGGCTGGTAATCCCTATTACGATATGCGGGCGTGTCGCAGGAGCCTCCACAGAAACTGCTTCGGCTTGGCGCTCCTGAGTGCCCATTTTCGAGACCAAATTATTTGAGATTTTTTAGCACAGTAAGGATTAGCACACCCTAAAGCCAATAGCAATTGGAAAAGCTCGATAACTCCCGGCAACAAGCAGGGAAAGTGACTTATACTCACCTTGCCTTGCATTCAGCTATCGATCAACGTCCACGGATTCTGCTGCTGATTCCGCATCTTGGCGGCGGCGGAGCAGAACGCGTGACAGAGTTACTCGCGGCAAGACTTTCCGCGCAGAAATATGAGCTGCACCTGGGGCTGATAACAGAGTTGGCAGGGATGGGGGAGGAGGGTTCGCAGAATCTTCCGTCCACTGTGACCGTTCATCGGCTAGGTGCGCGGCGAGTGCGCAACGCGGGTTTGAGACTGCTGCGGCTTGTGCGGCGACTGCAACCGGAGGTGATTCTCTCCGGAATGGCCCATCTGAATTTTCTGGTTTTGCTGTTGCGGCCATTGAGTGGGCGCAAGGTAAAGATTCTGGTTCGGCAGAACAGCACGGTTTCTTCGGCGTTGGCTTCCGGTGAACTGCCGAATTCGACGCGCTTCCTGTACCGGCTGCTGTATCCCCGCGCTGACCGGATTATCTGCCAAACGCAGGCAATGGCCGAAGATATGGCGCGTGAGATTGGACTGGGAGCTGAGCGGTTCGTAGTTTTGCCGAACCCAATTGAAGTGGATGCGATTCGGTCGCGGGTAAGGGAGCTTAATGCGGCGGGTAGCGCGACCGAGTGGCTTGGCCCGGGGCCGCATTTGCTTGCTGTTGGGCGACTAGCTCGAGTGAAGGGATACGATCTGCTGCTTGAATCGTTAGCCGCATTGAGAGCCGAGTTTCCAGGAGCTGATCTGACAATCCTTGGCGCCGGACCAGAGGAGGCAGCGCTGAGAGGATTAACAGAGAAGCTGCATTTGAAGAATGCGGTGCGCTTTGCCGGAGAGGTTGCAGAACCGGTGCGGTATTTCCCCGGCGCTACGGCATTTGTACTCTCCTCCCGCCATGAAGGAATGCCGAACGCTCTACTGGAGGCTGCGGCAGCGGGGTTGCCTATTGTTTCGCTGCCATCGTCTGAGGGATTGGCTGACTTGTTGCACGGCCAGCAGGGTGTGTGGCTGGCCAGTGATACCTCTGCCGCGGCACTGACGGAGGCCTTAGTCTCCGCATTGCGAATTCTCAAACCAGGTGAACGGTATGATCATCCATTTATCGAAGAATTCCGAATCGAGCGGTCACTGGCCGCATATGAATCGGTGATTGATTCTGTTTTGCCGGGTCAGGCGAATCGCGAGGTTTGGGGATGAAGCAGATCGCTCTCCTGATCCCTACACTGGATCGCATCGGCGGCGCGGAGCAGCAAGTCCTCTTGCTGGCAGAGGGGCTTAATCGGCGCGGCTGGCGGGTGACAGTTGTTACGCTTTCCGGCACTGGAGGCGAAGCGCCTGTCCGGTTGCAAACTGCTGGCGTTGGGTTTCTGTCGCTCCGAATGCGCAAGGGGCTGGCCGATCCACGCGGATGGATTCAACTTAATCGCTGGCTGCGGCAGGAGATGCCGGATGTGGTACACGCGCACTTGCCCCATGCGGCCTGGATGGCGCGCTGGTCGCGGCTAGGCGTACCGGTGAGAGTGCTGATCGACACCATCCACACCACGGCAACCGGCACGTGTGGCCGTAAGCTGGGTTACCGGGCAAGCAACTGGCTTGCGGATCGGGTATCCGCGGTGAGTTGCGGCGTCGCCGATGCATGGAGCGCTGCCAACATGGTCCCCGGCGAGCTGCTGGTGGTGATTCCAAATGGCGTCGATGTACGGACATGGAGGCCGGATGCGGCTGTGCGTTCTTCGATTCGCGCAGAACTGAAAATTGAGAAAGAATTTCTTTGGCTCGCTGCCGGGCGGCTTGAACCGGTCAAGGACTATCCAACACTTTTCTGGGCATTTGCAACCATGCCGGAAAGTGGAAGACTACTCGTTGCGGGTAGCGGCCCCTTGCAGGCCGAACTCATCCAGTTAACGCGCGCTCTGGAGATCGAAAACAGAGTCCGTTTTCTCGGTTTTGAGCCGGATCTGCGCCGCTGGATGCAGGCTGCGGATGGCTTTGTACTGTCTTCGCGCAAGGAAGGGCTACCGATGGCTGTTCTGGAAGCAGCTTCTTGCGGGCTTCCTGCGGTGGCCACGGGCATTCCGGGGACACGCGAGGCCATTGTGGATGGTCAGACTGGAATCCTTGCAAAAGCTGTTGGAAGTGCAATAGCGATGGAAGGAGCGATGACGCGGCTGATGCGAATGCCGGAGTCCGAGAGCGCCGCGATGAGGCAACGCGCCCGCGAGCATATTGTCGAGCACTTCAGTTTAGAGGCCGCGCTCGACCGCTGGGAGGCGCTTTACACAGAGTTGCTGCTGCGAAATACTGAACCGAAGCGTTGGGGATAGCAAAGACGGTGTTATGCGCTGCCCAACAAATTCTTCTTTATCCGCGCAGCACGGATGCGCGCCAATGCCGCTGCGCCGTAGAGTAATTCTCCGATGCCGCGGGAAGCCGGCTCATACTCCGCCAGCACACGATCCACCGACGTAAACTCCGATGCATGTTGGCGCAAAAACTCATCGACCTTATCAAACAACTCGCTCGAAGCTGTATTCGGATGCAGGCAGATCGTCCATAATCCACATGGTTTTTCTACAGGCTCCCAATGCTGCTGCGGAATCCAGGTCAAGCCGCCTCGCGTGAAGGGCACGCGGGCAAAGCCATCCGAAACTACATCAATCCCTTCACCTCGCAGAACGCGTAGCGTCGCATGGTCAAAGCCGTGACGGGGCGCAACCCATACAAGCGGCGTTAGCCCGTGGCCGCGCAGTATCTCCAGGGCGGCATGAATCCATTCGCGCTGCGTTTGTTCTGTGACTCCGGCGAACTCCGACGAACCGGTGAGCGGCACCAGGCTCCGTCCGCGGCTTTCACAGAGATGCCTGTAGCCATGCAGTGCAATTGTCGCGCCTGCGGCTTCCTGCGCGCGCATCTCATCCCAGAAGACAGGGTCGGGAGGAGAGACGGCAAGCTCGGCATCCTGATTATCGGGAACAATAGCCAGAATGGGCTTGATTTCGTAGTTTGCCAGCAGCGGCAAGAAGCGCTGCCATCCTTTTCGCGAAACCGTCGGGCAGAGATCGTCGAAGCGGAGAAGATACTGTGCGGGTTTCGGAATCATATTTTCGCCTCTGCCTGGCGCAATGTCCGGTTTGACCAGTACCAAAGGAAGAGAAATGTGCTCACCGTCCACAACGAAGTAGCTAGTGCAATCCCAGCCACGCCAAAATGCCGCATCAAAACCAGATTGAGAACCACATCGAGAGCGAGGTTGAGAACGCCGCAGTAGAGAACCAGATCGGTGCGGCGCATGGCCACCAGAAAACGATAATGCACCCGGCTGACCACAAAGAAGGGAATCTGCAGTGCGTACATTACAAGCACTGGCGTGACAGCCGCTGTATCTCGCTCTCCAAAGGCTCCGTGTTGGAAGGCAAGGCGAATCAGCAGATGCGCGCCGGCGATCAGCGCCGTGGTGATGGGCACACTGACCAGCGCTGTGAGGCCTAGCCAGACGCGCAGTGTATGCCGGCAGCCGGCCCAGTCCCGGTGCGCGATCATGCGGGAGAAATACGGGACAACAGCCGTGGAGACCGCACCTGCCAGCAGCGTGAGCACCACGCTGACAAAGCGGTTGGCATAGACCAGCGCAGAGACGCTGCCAGCGGAAAGCATCGCTGCCATTGATTGATCGACCAGCAGGCCGCTCGATGCTACCACGCCACTGAGCAGTACTGGGCCGTACTGATGCGCTACCTCGCGCGTGGCCTCATTCATTCCATGCCAGCGCAGGCGGAAGTTGTAGCCGTTCCGGTCCATCATCCAGGCAACCAGAATGGCATGAATCAGCGCGCCTGCCACGCTGCCGTATACCATCGCCCAAATGCCCAGCTTCCCGGCCAACAAGAGAGCGCAGCCGATGACAGAGATCGAGATCACAACCGGCGCAAGTGCCGGCAATGCGAAGCGGTCGAATGTATTTAGAACAGCGGTGCAGTTGGTCGCAATGCCGGTTATCACCACGATTGGCAGTAGCCCATAGAAGAGTTGAACTGCGAGATCGAGCTTGGCTGCATCGAAGTGCGAGGCGATCAGCGGGAAAAATGCGCGCGCTCCGAGGGCCATGACTACCGAACCAGCGATTAGCAACATACAGAGCCAGAGCATCGCGCTCGAAAGCAATTGCTGCGCGCGTTCGTGGCCTTCTTTTTCCCGCACCCGTATCAGCGTCGGCACCAGCGCCTGATTCATTGATTCAGAGAGCAAGTTGACCAGCAGGCCGGGGATCAGCATAGCAGCCAGATACGCATCCATCGCGTCCGAGCGGCCATAGACGCCGGCGACGACAAACTCCTTGCCGGTGGCGACGATTTTTACCAGAATCCCGGCCGCGGTCACCGAAGCAGCCGCTTGCAGGATGCGCCGGTTGGCGCTCGTGCCGTGAAAGAGCCGCGCGAATTGGAAGGTCTCTGGCATTGAGCTCGAAGATTAGGCACTGATCATAATCGGCTGGCCTATGCGACCAGTTGCTCGGACGCTTTTGATTCACTGGGACCGACTGCGGAAGGGAAACACGCGGTTATAGCTTCCGGTCGCTCGACCGAGAGACGGGCGGAAAGCGCAATCAACGCGAAGAGCAGCCATGTGGTGCGGTTCTCTTCGACAGTTGCTACCAATGAGGTGAGCGCCCATACGGATAGTGCAATTCCCATTGCCAGCCGGAGCGGGCCTTTGGTCTGGGCAATTGCACGCACGGCAAGCACGAGAATCGCGACTGCCAGAAACAAACCGCACAATCCCCCGTTGACCAGAATCGACAAGGCAGTATTGTGCGCGGTATCGATTGGAGCTAGGCCAGACGCAGCAACAAATGTTCCCGCGCCGGTGCCGAAGATCGGAGCACGGGTGAAGGCATGCCAGCCGAGCGTCCAGATATTTACGCGGTCGTTGAGGTCGCCGCCCTGCAATTGCTCGGTGATGGTGGAGAGGCGCTCGAAGGTTCCCGCAGGCACGGCCATCCACATAGCAATCGCTAACGCCGGCAGCGCGAAGACCGTCGCAAGCAACACGCGCGCATGGCCGCGGGCTAACAGGATTCCGCAACCGAGCAGTGCGACTGCGGCAGCCAAAGCGCCGCCGCGCGAGGCGGTGAGCAATACGGCGAAGAGACCTATTGGCAGATAGCCCAGCGCCAACACGCGTCCCGGCCAGCTCTTCTCGGCGCCATAGAGCAGCGCCGCCATCGGAAAGCCGAGATTGAGAAAGCGGGCCACATCATTCGGGTCCTGGCCTTCTGCCACAAAGCGAATCTGGTTGGCAATCGCTTCGGCGGAGGCAAAGCTGACCAGCGTCAACAAAGCCAGCACCCAGCAGCCGGCAACCGTGGCGCGGAGCAGATCGCGCAGGTCATTCGGATTGTCCGCAAATTCCCAGATCAGCCAGACGGTCATCAGTTCCTGAAAGAGAGACCTGATTCTATCGAGAGTCGCCTGCTGATCGATGGTCCAGAAATATGTGCAGCAGAAATAGAGATAGAAGGCTAGCACGGCCCACTGCATCGGTCCCGGCGCGCGCAGCTGCTTGTTTTGAAGAACTGCCGGAATTGCGGCCAGCAGCACCAGTACTCCGGCAATGCGCGCGATGTTGCCGAGCGGCTCGCCGAGGTCGAGCGAGTACTCCCACGGAATCGCGAAGGCGAAGAGCAGCAAGAGTAACCAGGCAATGCGGCGCATGACACTTAGCCTTTCAAGACATACATCTGATTGGCGTGGGCGGAAGCTTTCGACACTGTAAATCGACAGCTAGCCCCTCGACCAGAGCTTGTCGTCATAAGGGTTTGTCATTCGTTTCTTCGGCGTCTAGTATTCCCAAAACTTGCTCAGGTTCATCCAGCCTAAGTCGGAGAATCTCTTCATCGGGAATTTGAACCTTGTTTCTTAGGAACAGAATAAGCTTACGAAGAACTCCTTTGTCGAGTGAGTCTGCAACAGCGAGAGCTAACCCGATGGCCCCTATCATGTCGATATGCTTTCCGAGGATTTCGTGTTCTTCGAGAGTAACTCCGAAAGTTTTCAGATCCTCCGAATGAGCCAGGAGCTTAGCTTTTGTGTCTTCGGTGATATAGCATCGTTCATCGCGAATACCAAGTGCTGTGCCGCAACGAGCGCAGTTGAGTCCTTGGGAATCTAATCGTGAACATCCGCATTCAAGACATCGGATTATGTTGGACCTCACGTTATACCTCGCTTTTCTCTTTGTGTTGTGTTACGTTCATGTTGAGGCTTCTGGGAGCATCCCTGCCGCAAGGCATATTCCCAGGGCAAAGACACGAGGAGGGGCCAGCGATGGCCTCTCTTTCGTTTTGTGGGCAAATTCGTTTTGTGAGCAAAGATGACCCATTCAAAATATCTCCTCAGAACCTCTGCGAATACACGAGTCCTGCATAGATCGTGACACCGACCGCTGACTGAATTGCCGACTCCAGAGACTTATTCCAGAGATTTTTTGCCGTCGAGTCGGGCACAAACAAGATGTCGCGGTCGCGGATAGGCTGATCTGGTTCTTCGCCATTCATCATGTGCTTCAGGTTAAGCGTGGTGATGGTGCGTCCGCCCTTTTGCTCGCGAATGAGCAATGCCCGGTTGCCTGCAGCGTTCTGCACAGGTCCCCAGGCCAGCGAGAGCGCTTGCACGACGGTCAGCCCTTGCACTGGGTCTACCGGAAATCCGCCGGGGCGTACTACATCGCCGATGACGTAGACCAGGCCGGCACGACTGACCTGCACCGTGTCTCCAGGGGAAAGCTCGGGATTGTGCTCGCCGGTACCATCGATGCCACTGGGGTCGAGTACAACTGGGTGCGCTGTTCTGGGATCGTCGCGATGGAAGACGTTGACCAAGCGGCCGGCCGTGGGCGCGAGACCTGCGGCGGCGGAGATCAGATCGAGCAAGCGGTGATGCAGCGTGTAGGGATAAACGCCGGGGCGGGCCACCTCGCCGAGAACGCTGACATCTTGCCCAGCATAAGCAGTTACCAGCACGGAAACTTGCGGATGAAGCAGATAGCCTTGCGCGACCAGCGCCGCTGCAATCGCTTGTGCCGCGCTTTGTTCGTCGAGTCCCAGGAGCTTGACCGTGCCGACCATCGGCAACGTCACGGTCCCGGCAGGCGAAACACGTACCTGCGAGTGGAACTCTGGCGTGTGGAATTCGCTTATATCGAGCATGTCGCCGGGGCCGAGCGGCGCTGGCATTGGGGTTCCGGCAATCGCCGTGGACGGACCGGGCGCACCAGCTTGATTTGTAACGTTGTCCCATGGCTGCGGCGCGTCCTGCGGCTTGGGGAGCTTCTGCTGCGATTCCGAAGTGATCGGGTGCGCGACGCCGCTGGGGATGCCGGAGGTGGTTGGCGTGGGAGCTTGAGCGCGAACGGCAAGCCCAGCCAACAGAACAGACAGTAACAATGTCACTGCGCGGCCCGCAGAGGGATTCTGTGAAGAACTGCTGAGGGATTCTGCCATGAATGCGCCTCCCACTGCCAGCCAAAGGCTGACGAAGAATGTGATGGCCATATAGAGCGGCAGGTCGGGCGCAACCGGCTTGGCTTGCTCCAAAGCCGGATCAATCACGGTGATATTCGAGCTGGCAACACCTGCGGCTAGACCTGCTTCTTCAATCTTCTCGGCAATGCGCAGGTAGACCTCGCGGCTGGCGTTGGCCTCCTGGCGCATTACGGCGAACTCGGTTGCGGCCTTGTTCAGCTTCATTGCATCCGCCGTGCGCTCATCGAGATTCTTTTTCAGCAAATCTTCGCGATCCTGGGCGGTCTGCCAGGCGCTGTGGAATCGCTCGACGAGCTTGGCGTCTTCGTCCTTTATCTGCTGGTCCACATCGGCCAACTGGCGGCGAATCTCCACCACGCGCGCATAATTTGGGCCGTGCTCGGCGCTAAGCTGAGCCTGCTCCTGTTGGAGGTCCATGCGGTGGGCGCGCAACTGCTGTAACATCCCGGCGGCCAGACCTCCAGAGCCACTCTGCGCCTGGGGATTTGCCGCGATCACCCGCTCCGGGTCACCCGCTGCCGCGGCGCTGTACTCAGCCTCGCGCAGGATCCGCTCGGTGGTTGCCGCGACCAACTGATGGCCTAGGTCTTCAATTTCAGTTAAGGCAGTATTGTGCTCGCTCTCGCCCTGCTCGCCGTTAGGCAGCGAGGTCGGCGTACTAAGAAGTCCATGCGCGCCCTGAAAATCCGTTAGCCGCTTTTGATCCTGCTCGACGCGAACCTTGAGTACCTTGAGCTGTTCTTCCAGCCAGTCCGAGGCCTGCGAAGTAGCCAGCAGACGCTCTTCGTTCTCCTGCCGGTTATATGCGCTGATCAGATCATTGACCACTGCGGCAGAGAGCGTGGCGTTCTTGCTGCGAAAGCGGATCTGCAGCAACAGCGTGCGCGGAACGGTCTGCACCGTGAGCCTGTCCTGATACTGCTTCAGCAGATACTGCTGGGCGGCAGGAGTGGGTTTCTCGGGATTGAAATCAGGAAACTTGCCGGCGAAGCGTCCACGGAAGGCCGGTTCCTGGTAGAGCTTTTCTTCAAGAATCACCTTCCAGGCAAGCTGGTCGCTGCGAAAGACATTGGCCAGTGTTTCCAGCTGCAAGGGCGCGGAGAGAATGGAGGCCGCAACCATCGGCTCGGCTGCCTGTAGGCCCAACGCGCTGGAAGGCACAGTGCGCAGAGCTACGCGAGCCCGGGCCTCGTACTGATTGGGAGCTACAAGACAATAAAGCAGGCACAGCGCCAGCAAGCCGGTTACTACTCCGAAGATGAGGTGGCGGCGGCGCTTGAGCACGGTCCAGAGATCGCGCAGGCTGTGCTGGCCAGAGGAATTTGCTGGCCGCGCTTCCTGCCCATTCGGCGAGTTTTGCTCCATCCCAGGCGTTTCCGGCAAGGTTAGGAAACTCCCATCTGATTTCCGGCAGGGGGACGCCGCAAATTCAAAACGCGTTGGCGCTCAAAAGGAAATCCCCGCAATTTTGCTTGATTGGAATCAATTCGTCAATAAATTACGAATAAGAGTGAAAATGACTGAGGAAAGTGGAAGGCAGGAGAACATTGACTCGGCAGGAGAAAGGTCACGAAGGGTCGTAAATCTCTTGCGCGCATTTTGCGTTCTGTCTATAAGCCGACAAAAAGAAGAGCTAACTTCTGTCTTTGCCGGAGAGATTAAGGAAAAAGATCCCGTATGCGAGGAATGCAGGCTTAGAACAGGAGAGAGAGCCGCGATATGTCCGCAAAGGGATAGAGATATACGTTGAAAATTGGCCAAAAAACAGGCTGTTTTTGGCAGGATTTAGTGATGTTTTAGGTGAAACTCCGCTCCGTTTGAAGATGAGTAGGACGCATTGGCTCCCTGGAAGAGCCGGAGTTTTGAAGGTCCGAATCTTCCAGGGTAGGTGCAAGCAAATCCGGGATTGACTACTGCACCAGGGTCAGTGAGCCTGCATCGAGAGATACAGAATAGAAGCCAGCGGAGTTCTCAGTGATTGCTGCTCCTTTTTGCGACAACGTGCCGCCGCCTGGAATGGTGACTCGCAGGTACTTGCCGCTTGGGAAGTGAGCGGGCAATGTCCAGGTCCAGGTTGTCGTGCCGCCCGAAGTTGTGCGGGCGGCAGAAGCTAGAACCTTCAACCCCTGCCAGTAGGCCCCAACATCTACGACCGAATCAACCCAGGTGTCGCCTGCGGTTTTTGCGTGGGTCATTGCTCCGGTAACGTCTGTAACGGCGACCGGGTTGTACCAGATTGCTGTGGTTGGCGTGATGGTGTGAATGAGGAAGATCTGCCACGCACCGGCGGCTCGCGCCTCATCCGTCACAGCATTGAACTGGGCAGCGGTCTCGCTGGTTGCTGCCAAGTGGCAGGGTAGATTAAATGCGTTGGTGCCATCGTTCGGCAGCATCGATCCAGCCTCGATTCCGCGGTAGACAAAGAACCGCGATGAAGCATCGGAGTCATAGCCCGTGTCGCCATAGGGAGAAGCGCCGGTCCAGACAGCTTTCTGGGGGAAGTTAGCCAGAATATATGCGGTCGCATTGTCAATTTCGGTGGCCAGGTTGCCGGTATCCGTACCGGTAATGCAATCGGTCAAGTTGGATTGGCAGTGGTCCTCGGTGTGGTTTCCGAGTTCGTCACCGGCATTCGCAGCTGCGGTCCAAGTGGAATTGTAGTTGGCCGAGTCCCCGCTGGTTCCCGAGGTGATGTAGTAGGTGACCGGTACTCCCACGGCTTGAATGTCGGAGAAATGCTGGATCTGCGAAGGCTGCGAATCATCGAATGTCCACGATGTAGCGGCTTTGAAACCAGCCCAGTCGAGAATTGTGATCGGCCCGGAAGCTACGCCTTGAAGCGCGACTCCCGCAGAAGGTAGTGGAATGCCGTCGGCTGGCGGTGTTCCGCCTCCTGGCGTCGTGACTGAGAGAGCGATGGTGGTAGAAGCGCTGAGCGTACCGGAAGTGCCGGTGATCGTGACAGTACTCTTGCCCGCGGTGGCTGAGCTGCTGGCCGTTAAAGTTATCCCGCTGCTACCGGTAGCGGGGTTGGTGCTGAAGGTGGCGGTGACTCCGCTGGGCAGGCCGGAGTCGGCTAGAGTCACTGAACCGGAGAACGGACTAACATCGGCTATCGAGATGGTGTCCGTTCCGCTGGCCCCTTGGGCAATAGACAGCGCAGCAGCCGAGGGCGCAAGCGAGAAGCTACCAGTCCCCCCGCCCGACGATGAACCGTTTACCGAGCAAGCCAATCCGTCGAGCGAGAACGCTGCGGGCAGGGCGTTTGTTGCGCCGACATTCGCAGTGAAGCCAATGTCAACGAGGGCGCCTGTAGCCAGGGCGCCGTTGTAACTTGCATTCTTGACTGTCACAGCAGCACCGGACTGTGTGGCGACACCGTTCCATAACTGTGTGATTACCTGGGAATTCGGGAAGGTCCAGGTTAGAGTCCAACTGCTGAGCGCCGGACCCTCGTTGGTTAGTTTCAGGTCGCCCTGGAAGCCGCCGGTCCATTGGCTGGTGAGAGAATAGACGACGTTGCAAGTGGATGTTTGGCTATAGGCCTGGCTCGCCGCAAGAAAAACGGCCAGGACAAGGACGGCTGCCCAACGACTCTGCAAAGAGCGTGGCAGCCGGTTCAGTTCCAGATTCATTTTCATTTTAGTGACCTCTTTTTGTCTCGTCTTAATCAGCAGATAGCCGATCACCGGGCATCATACGCAGGCAGTGACTAAGGTGCAATATCGATTTACTAAAACGAATTACTAAAGTAAGGCCGTAGGAATTGGCGGCTGAAAATCGTAGATGGTATCTCTGGATAATGATTATCAATCTTGCTCCGGCACACGGGACTGGCGCAGGTGGAAGATGTGCTAAAGAGGGAGAAACATCGTGCAGGGACTAAAGTCCAATGCTTATTTTGTTGCATTTGCGGCATGACTGAAGTCATGCCCTGATACAAAGCAT
>CAZHKN010000069.1:0-18850 GCA_964532725.1 uncultured Occallatibacter sp. | reverse complement strand
ACCGGCTTCCTGATCGCCTTGCCATCTGCCTGAAATCAACTTTTTCAGGATCGACTCATTAGCTCTTGGCAAAAGGAAATGATACAAAACCTGACCTTCGGCTACTTTATTCTCATGTACTGCGTAGGCGTGGTGGCAGACATTCTACCGTCGTTGTAGGAGGCTCCTGGTGTGAGGAATGGTATTTCCAGTGGTCATAACTCCGGATAATTGCAGCAGGAACATTTCAGTGAGCGTTGATGAGCTTAGCGCCTAGCAAGCGCCCGGATTCTCTCCTCCTCTTGTGGCCATTTTGCAGCTAACTCGGCATAACTCCCGGTTCGGAAATCGGCAAAGTCGAATCCCGGAGTTACCGTGCAGCCAAGCAACGCGAGTTTGCCGTCTCCAAGCAGTCTCGTTCCTTGCCAAACGCCTGTTGGGACGATCAACTGCACATGCTGGCCAGCCTGCAAATCAGGCCCAAGAGTGAAAACGGCGGAGCGCCCATCTGCATAGAGTTGCAGCATCTCGACCGGGTCGCCGAGATAGAAGTGGAAGATCTCGTCGGAGTCGAGTTGATGCATCTCGGAGAAGGTTTCCGGCTCAAGCAGATAGTAAATCGCGGTGCTCGCCGGGCGCACTCCGCGCGGCAATTCGAGCGCGACGCTTGCCGCATAGGTCCGGCGATAGAATCCGCCTTCCGGATGCGGTTCCAGATTCAGGAATTTCTTTATTTCTTCCGCGGTCATGATTCCCGAGTTTAGCAGCATCCCGGCCCTACAATAGAGGGATGAACGTAAAGCTCTATAGTGCCTCGTGGTGCAGGGATTGCCGCGCCGCGAAGCAGTTTCTGGATACGCATGGGATTGAGTACACGCTGATCGATGTGGACGCCGATCCGGTGGCCTCCGCAGAAGTGGTCAGCAATGTCGGCAAGCGGTCGATTCCGCAACTTGTCATTGACGGCGAGTGGTTTCAGCCGTATACGCCGGGGCGCGGATTGCTGATCGACGAGTTGCAGGAGCGGCTGGGATTGCAACAAGCCTGAGCGGATCCATCGGCCTATCAAATCGTTACAATAAAGAGTTGGCGCAGGGCCGATCCTGCGCGCTAGAGGAGCCTTGCCTTGATTGACCGCTATACCCGCCCGGCGATGGGCCGCATCTGGACTGAAGAGAACAAATACCGCTGCTGGCTGCAGGTGGAGTCGGCTGCAAGCACGGTTTTGGCCGAGGATGGCGTGATTCCCACTGACGCGGCCGCGGCAATTGCCACCAAGGCCGGCTTTTCCGTGGCGCGGATTCAGGAGATTGAGGCCGAAGTGAAGCATGACGTGATTGCTTTCACGACAGCGGTTGCTGAAACCCTGAAGAACCAAGGCCTGGACGGCCAGTCCCGGTGGTTGCATTATGGGTTGACTTCGAACGACATTGTGGATACTGCCCAGGCGCTCCAGATCAAAGAGGCATCGGAGCAGATTCGCGCAGGATTGACGGCTTTTCTCGCCGTTCTCAAGCGGCGGGCAATCGAGTTCAAGCACACGCCGACGATTGGCCGGACGCATGGAATTCATGCCGAGCCGACAACCTTTGGACTCAAGCTGCTGAACTGGTTTGCCGAGATGGAGCGCAACCTCGCGCGCTTTGACGCGGCGGCTGAAGAGATGCGCGTGGGCAAGCTGTCGGGCGCCGTGGGAACCTTTGGGCATTTGAAGCCGGAGCACGAAGAGCGGATTTGCGCTCGGCTGGGACTCAAGCCCGCGCCGGTGGCCACGCAGGTGATTCAGCGCGACCGTCACGCTGCGTACATTTCGACTCTCGCGATTATCGGCAGCTCTCTGGATAAGATTGCTGTCGAGGTGCGGCACTTGCAGCGGACCGAGGTTCGCGAGGCGCAGGAGTATTTCAGCGAGAAGCAGAAAGGCTCCTCGGCCATGCCGCACAAGAAGAACCCGATCACTTCGGAGCAGATCAGCGGCCTCGCGCGGGTGCTGCGCGGCAATGCGCAGGCGGCTTTCGAGAATGTAGCGCTGTGGCATGAGCGCGACATCTCGCATTCATCTGTGGAGCGGGTGATCTTTCCGGATTCGACAATTCTTGTTGACTATCTGTTGGCCAAGACTGCCGACCTGATTGACCGGCTTCTGGTTTACCCCGAGCGGATGAAGAAGAATCTCGAATCGACCGGCGGGCTGATCTTTTCGGGTCAGCTTCTTCTTGATCTTGCCGAGGCTGGAATGTTGCGTGAGGATGCGTACCGGCTGGTGCAGAGCCATGCGATGCGCGCCTGGAAGGAAGATCTGGTCTTCAGCGATGAGGTTGCGAAAGATGCAGCGATTACCTCGTTGTTGAGTCCGGAAAAACTGGCGAAGACCTTCGACTATTCCCGGCAATTGGGCAACGTGGATGCGATCTTCAAGCGTGTTTTAGGCGAGTAACGAAGATGAGCGAGAGACCAGAGGACGATGATCCGCGAGTGCTGGAGATCATCAGCCAGGCGGTGGAGTCGGAGTCGAACGGGGATGCGGGCTTTGCCGAGTTGATTCTGAGGGCATTGGTCGAGGAATTTCCCCGCTCGGCGCTGGCGCACAGCTATTTGGGCTGGATCTTGTCGCACGAAGGCAAGCACCGCCCGGCGATCGAGCATGGCCGTGTTGCGATTGAATTGGCTCCTGCGTCAGAGCGGGTCTCGATGCTCTTTTTTCGCGTACTGTGGGCCGCGGGAGAGCGCAACGACGCACTCAATGAGGTAAAGCGCTTCACCGCCATCGGACACTCGGATGATTACTCCAGGATGCTTGAGGAGTGGGCGGCAAGTGATGGATAGAGGCATTCCGGGTTTCCGAAGCGAGACCAGGGACACCCTATACGCGTTTAACGGAGGAGAGTGATGGAAGACAACCAAGTTTTCTGGGGATTTCACATCTACGCGAGCGGAGATGCGCTCGTTAAACAAGGTCAAATCGCCCTTGGCTGGCATGAGATGGGTGATTTGTCATTGATTACTCCGACGCGTGAGGCATTCAAGGCTACGGTTCGTGACGTCTACGGTGACAAACCGAGCAATATAAACTCGGCTGGACAGCTCTTTCGGTTTGTTCATCAGATGAAGCTGGGCGACATCGTGGTCTATCGTTCGAAAGTGGACAAGCTAATCCGCATCGGTCGTGTTAAAGGAGCCTACGATTACAAGCCAAGCCTGAATGCCGAGTACTGTAACCTTCGCGAAGTTGAATGGCTCAAAATAGTTCCAAGTACGCAATTTTCGCAGGGTGCCCTCTATGAACTTGGATCAGCACTAACACTCTTCCAGGTGAAAACCTATGCAGCCGAATTCCGAGCCGCCTTGACAGGGGAATCTGTAGCCCCGGCGGTTGATCAGGATGAATCCATTGGCATCGTAGCTGACCAGGTCTTATTGACCACGCAGGATTTCATTTTGAAAGAGCTTGATCGCCAATTAAAAGGCCATCCATTTCAGGGGTTCGTCGCCAGCCTCTTGAACACCATGGGATACCGCACTCAGGTTTTTCCGAAGGGGGCGGATGAGGGAATTGACATCCTAGCTCACAAGGACGAACTCAAACTCGAACCTCCGATCATCAAAGTGCAGGTAAAGAGTGGATCGGGCAGCATCAGCGGCCCGGATGTTAAGGCGCTATTTGGCAACCTTGGGATAAGTGAATTCGGCTTGTTCATTACTCTTGGAACGTTCTCCCCTCAGGCTCTGAGTTTTGCGAAGGTGAAGCCCAATCTGAGGCTCATTGATGGCAGTGAGTTCGTGGAACTGGTCCTTGAGCATTATGATGACCTGGACCCGCGTTACAAGACCATGATCCCGCTCAAACGGGTTTTTATCCCTCAACCCCTAGAGGAGCCGGGACAGGCATGAGTCGCAGAGCAAAATCCGACGACGGAAACGGCAAGAAGCTGGTCAGTTAGTAATTCGGTGAAGGCCAGATGAACCAAGTTTCGCCTCTGAGATCCGGGAGTCAGCGAACCGTACCATGATCGAGAGAGTAATCCGCACCATGGAAGCCATGAACCTCACCGTCGCACTCACTGGCGCATCCGGCGCAATCTTTGGCCAGGAGCTGCTGCGCGCGCTGGAGGCGGATGAGCGCGTGGCCCGCGTCCATTTTGTCGCCTCGGAGAACTCACTGCGCGTACTGGCCGAGGAGTTGGGTATCAGTGGCCGCAACGACCTGCTGGAAAAGCTGCTGGGTACGGCTTCTGCTCCTGAGCCAGAAGGAAAATCGGGCGGTGCTGAATCCCACCCTAGCCGCAAAAACAAAGACGCGGCGAGGGTGGGGCACCCAGCTTCTGTAGGCCGAGTGACAAAGATCGTACAGCACTCTGACGCAGACATTGGCGCCGCGATTGCCTCCGGCAGTCATCCGTCGGATGGGATGATTGTGCTGCCCTGCTCGATGGGGACGCTGGCGGCGATTGCCAACGGGCTGGCCAACTCGCTGATTGCCCGCGCCGCCGATGTGACGCTGAAGGAACGCCGTCCGCTGCTGCTCTGCGTGCGCGAGACACCGTTCAACCGGATTCATCTGCGCAATATGACGTTAGCTGCCGAGGCCGGAGCGGTGATCTTCCCCTGCATTCCGGCGTTTTATAACCGGCCTGTCGATTCGGCGGAAATGGCGCGGCAGTTTGTCTGCCGGGTGCTCGGGCATATCGGTCTGGCGCAGCCTGGAGCCTATGTCTGGAAGGCGGAGGAGTAGGAGATGGTGCTTCGATTGGCCGAACCGGGAGATGCATTGGCCGTGGCCCGTGTCCATGTGCGGTCGTGGCAGGTGGCCTATCGGGGGCTTCTTCCAGATGAGTACCTCGATCAATTGCGCGCTGAAGACCGTGCGGAGCGGTACGATTTTGCGACTCGCGACCCTTTGAAGCCGCGAACGATTGTGGCGCTGGACGAGGGGCAGATCTGCGGGTTTGCGACCACTGCGCCGTCGCGCGATCCAGAGTTGAAGGATCACGGAGAGTTGTGCGCCCTTTATGCGCATCCCGAATACTGGGGCCGGGGGATTGGCGTCGCGCTGGTGGCGGCTGCCCGCGAGCATCTTTTGGGTGCCGGATTTCTAGAAGCGATGCTTTGGGTTCTGGCGGGGAACAAGCGCGCTGAATGCTTTTACCGAACAGACTTATGGATGCCCGACGGTCAGCGTCGAACCGATACAGTGTGGGGAGTCACAGTGGATGAACTCCGCTACCGGCGCGGGCTTGAGAAGTGATGAGCGCTTTGCGATCATCATCAGCCGTGTAGATCTTGCCCATGAAAGCCTGTTTGTTCATTTGACATCGTGGCCGGCTTGGGCGGATACTGCCATCAATGCGGAACTCAAGGGAATACGGAATTGCGGTCATGGCCATGTGTATGTGTCGGACCTGCGGACCTGCCCGTGCGGCTCTTGAGAGGCGAATGCGCTAGACGCAACCGATTCTCGAAAACCAAGCGGCCTGGGTCCTAAAAGGATTCGGGCCGTTTCGCTTTCTGGCGCGGTTTGAATCCAACCCTGCCGCACTCACCTGCGAACCCACGGAAAGTGAAGGAGTCCACGATGCCTGAACCGAAGCAGCAACACCTTGCCACCCTTGCCGTCCATGCCGGCCAATCGCCCGACCCGGCTACGGGATCGCGCGCCGTTCCCATCTATCAGACCACCTCCTACTTGTTTCAGGACGCGGACCACGCCGGGCGATTGTTTGCGCTGAAAGAGTTTGGCAATATCTATACCCGCATCATGAACCCCACCACCGACGTCTTCGAAAAGCGGGTTGCGGCGCTTGAAGGCGGAGCGGCAGGGCTGGCCACGGCCTCGGGGCAGGCGGCGGAGACGCTGATTATTACCACGCTGGCATCGGCGGGAGACGAGATCGTTTCGACGACATCGCTGTATGGCGGCACCTACAATCTGTTCCACTACACGCTGCCGAAGCTGGGGATTACGGTGCGCTTTGTGGATGCGGACGACTTTGACGGGCTGCGGGCGGCGATCAACGAGAAGACGCGGGCGGTCTATACAGAGACGCTGGGCAATCCCAAGCTGGATGTGGTGGACATTGAAAAGATTGCCGGCATTGCCCATGAACACGGGCTGCCGCTGGTGATTGACAATACCTCGGTATCGCCGGCGCTGGTGCGGCCCATCGAGTGGGGCGCGGATATCGTGGTCAACTCGGCCACCAAGTTTCTCGGTGGCCACGGCACCACCATTGGCGGCGTCATCGTGGACGCGGGCAAGTTCGACTGGGCCACATCGGGGCGCTTCAAGTCTTTCACGGAGCC
Organism: uncultured Occallatibacter sp.; assembly: GCA_964532725.1. GTDB lineage: Bacteria > Acidobacteriota > Terriglobia > Terriglobales > Acidobacteriaceae > Telmatobacter. The sequence goes on along the minus strand of CAZHKN010000069.1, from coordinate 12,571 downwards.
GGACCCGTCGTATCACGGGCTCTCTTTCACGGAGGCCTTCGGTCCGCTGGCCTTCATTCTCAAGGCGCGCGTGCAGGGCTTGCGCGATACCGGAGCATCGCTCTCGCCCTTCAACTCTTTCCTGCTACTGCAAGGCATTGAGACGCTGCACCTGCGCATGCAGCGGCACTCCGAGAATGCGCTGGCGGTGGCCAGGCATCTGGCTGAGCATCCCGGCGTGGAGTGGGTCAACTATCCGGGACTTGAATCCAGCCCGTATTACAGCCGGGCACGGAAGTATCTGCCGGTTGGGCAGGGGGCGCTGATCACCTTTGGAATCAAACCTGGGCCTGCGGGGAGCGGCTACGAGGCGGGGAAAAAGCTGATCGACTCATTGGAGCTATTTTCGCTGGTGGCCAACATCGGCGACGCAAAATCGCTGGTGATTCACCCGGCCTCGACTACCCACCAACAGCTTTCGGCTGAAGAGCAGGCCAGCACCGGCACGACTGCCGAACTGGTGCGGCTGAGCGTGGGCATAGAAGATATTCGCGACATTTTGGCCGATCTTGATCAGGCCATTGAGGCGGCCAACGGCTTCGCCTTTAGCGCCGCTACCGCAGGCCATGCGGCACGATGAGCACCTTGACTGAACCGCGAACCGAGGCAACGCAGGTCAGCACTCCGGCTCTGCAACCCACCTATGAGGGCGACTTTGTTCTCGACGAGCATTTGCTGCTGGAGTGTGGCCGTACGCTGGTTAGCCCGACGCTGCATTATGCGGTGTACGGCAGGCTGAACGCGGCTCACGATAACGCCGTGCTGGTCTGCCATGCACTCTCCGGTTCGGCGCTGGTCGGTGCGTGGTGGCCGGAGCTTTTTGCGCCCGGCGCGATGCTGCATCTGGAGCGCGATTGTGTAATTTGCATCAACCTGCTGGGCTCCTGCTATGGTTCCACGGGGCCCGGTTCAGTGAACCCAGAAACAGGCGAGATCTACGGTCCGGACTTCCCGTTGATTTCCATTCGCGACAATGTACGCACGCAGGCCAGGCTGTTGGACTCGCTGAAGATCCGCCGTCTGCGGCTGGTGCTGGGCGGCTCCATCGGTGGAATGCAGGCGCTGGACTGGTCGATTCTCTATCCCGACCGCGTTGAGAGGGCCGCAATTATCGCGGTGGCGCCGCTTGGCGCTATGGGATTGGCGCTCAACCATTTGCAGCGTCAGGCTATCCTCAATGATCCAGATTGGGGGGGCGGACGCTATACGCCGCAACACCAGCCGAGACGCGGCTTGGCGCTGGCCAGGCAGATTGCCATGCTCAGCTATAAGTCCGCTGCTCTCTTCGAGGAGCGGTTTGGCCGCAATCCCAACCGCAATGGAGAAGATCCGTGGGGGCTGGACAATTTGGGCGGCGGCCTGGTTGGCGGGCGATTCGACATTGCCGGTTACCTAGACCACCAGGGACAGCGGTTCATCGACCGCTTCGACGCCAATTCTTATCTGGCTATTCTGCGCACAATGGAGACCTGGGATCCGCTGCACGGGCTTTCTTCGCCACAGCAGGCCTTCGGAAGCATCCGCGCGCGGCTCACATTTGTCGGCATCAGTTCCGACTGGCTCTTTCCGCTGGAAGATGTGCGCCGTTTTGCCGCTACGATTCGCTCTGCCGGGGTTGATGCCGAATTCCGCGAGATGGCCAGCGCTCACGGTCACGACGCATTCCTGGCGGAGCAAACGGAACTTGCGCAGATCCTGCGGTAAAAGGGATTCTCTGACTGTATGAAAATGCCGCAGTCTGCTCTTGCTCTCGCAAGTTGCTGCCATACCGGAGAGACGGAGCCGGCCTGATAGGCGTTTTAGAGTGGTACCTTAATTTCCGTGAGTGGTTGAAATTGCGCGAGGCGGCTTTTCTTGAGAAAGACCGCTTAAAAGCATTCACTCCGCTTTACCCCAATTGGAGAACGCGATGACGCGCTCAAACAAAACTTTACAAGAGTTTTCCAATTTTCCTGTACACTTCCCTTGTCAGAGGGTGCGTAGCTTTCTATAATCCTTCCAACACTCATCTGGGCGCCGCGGGTTTGTTCTCTGGTTTCCCGCAGCATCAACGGCCAAAGAAGCTGGTTGTCATTTCCAGAAACGGGTGCAAGAATGTTGTTCACCAACTCGGTAATTCCCAGGAGCACTGAATGAAGAAGTTAGTCTTTGCGTCAGTTTTGGCTTTGGCGAGTGTAAGCCTGCTTTCCCCGCCTGCGATGCACGCCCAGGATTCGGACCAGATCACAATCAAGGATCCGACCGAATACAACGCATATACAACCGCGACCACCCAGACGGACCCGAAGGCCAAGGCAGCCGCGCTGGAGAGCTTTCTGCAGAATTATCCGCAGAGCGTGGTCAAGAAGGCTGTGTTGGACATGCTGTTGGACACCTACCAGGCGCTCGGCGACGCAGATCATCAACTGAGCGCCGCGAACCGGATACTCCAGTTGGATCCGAATAACTCGAAGGCAATTCTCTATTCGGTGTTGATCAAAAAAGTGCAGTGCCAGAGGAGCGCCGATCCGAAGACGGGAGCGCTGGCCGATCCGCAGCCCTGCGACGATGCAATCGCCCTGGCGCAGAAGGGGCTGGGCCTTACGAAGCCGGCAAGCACTCCGGAGGCCGACTGGAAGAAGCTGACGGACTTTGCTTATCCGACTTATCACTCGACCATCGCTACGGCGTCTGGCCTGAAGAAGGATTTCAAGACCGCCATTGCCGAATACCGCGCCGAGCTGATGCTGTATACGGACGATCAGTCAAAGACGGCTGGGTTGTCTGACACACTCAAGCTTGCCGAAGCGTATGTGCAGCCGGGACCGAGCAAGGATCCGGTGCAGGCCTGCTGGTTCTACTCCCGTGTTTGGGACTATGCTCCGGCACAGTACAAGGCGCAGATTGAGCCTGAGCTTGAGCGCGCTTACAGGAAGTACCACGGTGGCCTGGATGGGCTGGATGATCTGAAGAAGCAGGCTGCCGCCACGACCTTCCCTCCAGGAACGCTCAACATCGCAAAGGCCAAGACGCCAGCTGAGTTGATTCACGCTACGCTCGTTTCGACTTCGGACTGGAATACGCTGGCTCTCGAAGACAAGGAGACTGTTCTGGCGGTTGGTTCCCAGGAAGACCGGGACAAACTGTGGGCTTTGATGAAGGGCAAGCAAACGCAGGTTCCGGGCGTGGTGATCAGCGCCACCGCATCGGTGATCAACGTTGCTGTAACAAGCGATGCCAGGGATGCCAAGATTGCCGACTTTGTTGTGAACATGAAGACGGCGTTGACGGACAAGGAGACCCCGAAGGCAGGGGACGAGTTCAAGGCTCAGCCTGCGGCGGAACTGGATGCGACCTACGATTCATACACGCAGATTCCGGCCACTGACACCACCGCCGCTTCAGCGCAGATTGTGTTAAAGGACGGCGCGATTCAGCCAGCCGAGAAGAAGAAGCCCGTTCCGGCGCACAAGCCAGCGGCAGGCCACCACACGGCATCGCATTAATTCAACCGTGGCGGATTCAAGCCGAGTTCGCCTGGATTCATTCCTGGGAAACCGAAGGGCAGCCTGCATAGGCTGCCCTTTTACATGTGGCTGTGGCGCTACTCTTGTCCAAAATTCCGCTCCATGCAATGGTGGTAGGCTAGGGGAGTATGGAATTGCGCCACGTCATTCTTACTGTCCTTATCGCTGTTGAGATTGCTGTGAGCGGTTCCGCTCAACAGGCGCAGAGCGCCGGGGAACCATCCACAACGTATCTCAAGATCAAGCAGCTGCCGCAGATCGTGCGGCCCATGCCTTTTCCTCCGGGGAGCGAAGCGCCGGGACGGGTGCGGACGATTGAGTTTCGTGCGCCTGAGCAGATGACAGCGGAAGATCGTACCCTGGAAGCCGGCGGCGAGGCCTCGATCCGCGAGCGGGCCGGCTTTGATGGGCTGGAGCTTAACCAGGGCAAGTGGAGCTATAGCCAGATTGTTTGCCCGGCGCTGCCCAACCATCTGCTCTTGCAATTTACGCGCAACAATGGCGCGGCAGACGTGAGCGTCTTTTCCGCATCCATTCCGCGCGGTGGCAATGGACGGGTACGGATCATTCCGATTCTGCGCCGCGGCTATTCGCTCTTTTCGCCCGCGCCGGTTAATACGCTGACGATTTCAGCCTTCAACCATATCCGCGACGAGGAGCATGCCGGCAAGGCGCCGGATTGGCTGGAAACAGGACTCTGCTACGCTGCTTTGGCCGGAGCGCATCCGGTGGCGGCGTTGCTGGCTGAAAACCCCGCGGACCAGAAATTCCCGGCAGCGATGCCCGCGGTGATGGAAATTCCCAACCAGGGCGGAGCGGTGATCCGTTTTGCCGACACGGCTGCAATTCCACGCCCGATGGAATGGGCGATGACCTTCGACGGAAAAGGCAAGCTGCTCAAAGCCACGCATACGCCCGCCGATCTGGTTCGCGAGAAGGCGACAAAGCAGACCATTGTGCAAGCCAAAGGCAAGCCGTTGCCGCAGGTGATTGTGGATGCGAAGGGCAAGCCGATTGCCTCGATTGACCCGAACCCGGCCTCGAAGCCGGTTCCGCAGCCGGCAATCGACAAAGGAACGCCAGTTCCGCCGACTCCTGCTGAACTGCACGGAACGCTTGCGCAAAAGATTGCGATTGCTGATCCGCCTGCGACCAATCAATAGCCAGCTTACTCGCCCAGCATGATGCGCTGAATTGCCGATGCGCGGCCGGTGTGCGGGTCGCAGGTGACCAGCGCGGCGCACATCTTGGGATTCCCCTTGGCGGCCTCAAATTTGTTCGAGATGCCAGTAAGAAACCGGCTCAGCACCAATTCTGTTTCCACGCCAATCACGCTGTCATAGGGACCGCTCATGCCGACGTCGGTCTGGTAGGCGGTGCCACCGGGCAGTACGCGCTGATCGGCGGTGGGGATGTGTGTATGCGTACCGAGGACGGCGGTGACACGGCCATCGAGATGCCAGCCCATCGCCACCTTCTCGCTGGTGGCCTCGGCATGGAAATCCACGACAATGACTTTGGCTTTGATGCCGGCCAGCGCATCATTCGCCGCGTGAAACGGGTCGTTGGTGGCGTTCATGAAGACGCGGCCCATCAGTTGAATCACTGCGTAATCAATGCCGCTCGCAGTGGTTCCCTCATAGACGCCGTAGCCGGGGAGCTTGGGTTGCAGATTCAATGGCCGCAGTACGCGGCGGGCGCGTTCGTGGCTGTCGGCAGGGACAGAGTTCATGTATTCGATCAGTTCGCGCTTGTCCCATACATGGTTGCCCATCGTCAAAACGTCAGCGCCCAGCTCGAAGAGGTCCTCGGCAAGCCCGGGAGTGAGGCCGAAGCCGCCTGCCGCGTTCTCCGCGTTGATGACGGTTAGATCGACAGCGTTTTCTTTGCGGACGTGGCCGATATGCTCACGGACGATCTTGCGCCCCGCGCTGCCGAATACGTCGCCGATGAAGAGGATGTTCAAGGTGGGTAGAAGCTCCATGAAAAGGGACTGAGGGACTAGGGACTAAGGGACTCAGGACGGTTTTGCGCGAAGGGACTTCATCAGCCCGCCGAGAAGCCGCCCAACATTGTTGCAAAGAGACTCAGTTGATTCGAGATTTGGAATTGCACCGAATCCTAATTTTTTGGCAATCACGATTTGTGTTTCGAGTTCAGAGCATGATCCGCGCGCATGGCCAAGGGATTGGACATACTCTCCTTTGGTCGCGCGGCCGTATCCTTCCGCGATATTGCTCGCTATTGATACGGAAGCTCTCCGCATCTGGTTGGTGAGGCCGAAACGCTCGGCGTCAGGAAATTGTCCGGTGAGCTTGTACACATCGACAGTGAGGTCGATTGCCTTCTGCCACACGACGAGATCTTTGAATGATTGCCCCATTGGATACAGGCCTCCGCCGGTCTAGTCTCTCAGTCCCTATTCCCTAGTCCCTGCTCTTTCCTCATCAGCGGAAACAGAATCACATCTCGAATTGACCGGGAGCCGGTGAGGAGCATCACGAGCCGGTCGATGCCGATGCCTTCGCCGGCGGTGGGAGGCAGGCCGTAAGCCAGGGCGCGCACGTAATCTTCGTCCATCTGGTGGGCTTCGTCGTCGCCGCGGTCGCGCTCGGCCAACTGCTGGCGGAAGCGCTTCTCCTGCTCGACGGGATCGTTCAGCTCGCTGAAGGCGTTGCCCAGCTCAAATCCGCCGCAGAAGAACTCGAATCGTTCGACGTGCGCGGGGTCATCAGGCTTGGCCTTACTAAGCGGCGAGACCTCGACCGGGTAGTCGTAGATGATCGTCGGCTGGACGAGGAACGGCTCGACCACCGCCTCAAAGAGGTTATAGACCGATTTGCCGATGGGCGCGCCCTTCATCGAGTCATAATAAACAGCAGTGATTGCGCCGAGAATCGTCTTCAGAATTGCCAGCCGTTCGGGCGTAGTGTGTGCCGTTTCGCCGGCGGCCTTCTCCAGCGAACTCATCGCTGCGTGAAGGCGCTTCTGCATTACATCGGCGGATTCAAAGGCCGTGATTGCGGGCTTTGCGCCAGCCTCCTCGGGCCAGAACTCGCGGATGGCCTCGCGCATCGTCAGCCGCGTCCACTTGGCCAAATCAATTTCAACGCCGTTGAACTCAGTGATCGTGGTTCCATTGACTTCCTTGGCGACAAACTCTACCAGCTCCTCGGTCAACTGCATCAGGTCGTGGTAATTCGCGTAGGCCTGATAGAACTCCAGCATCGTGAACTCGGGATTGTGCTGGGTGCTCACGCCTTCGTTGCGGAAGTTGCGATTGATCTCGTAAACGCGGTCCAAGCCGCCGACGACCAGGCGCTTCAGGTACAGCTCGGGAGCGATGCGCAGAAAAAGATCCTGATCGAGGGCATTGTGATGCGTCTTGAATGGCCGGGCCGCCGCGCCGCCGGCCACCTGTTGCATCATCGGGGTTTCGACTTCTAAATAATCACGACTGTCAAAAAACGTTCGCAGTGCGCGCAGCACCTTGGCGCGCTTGACGAAGACGGCGCGGCTGTCGAGGTTGGCGAAGAGATCGACGTAGCGCTGGCGATAGCGCAGCTCGACATCGGCCAATCCATGAAACTTCTCAGGCAAGGCCAGCATGGCTTTTGCGAGGAAAGTCAGCCGCTCGACGTGGATGGTCAGCTCGCCGGTGCGGGTGCGGAAAAGATAGCCGGAGACGCCGATGTGGTCGCCGAGATCGAGGAGTTTGTAGAGCGCAAAGGCCTGCTCGCCAACGGCGTCGAGGCGCACATAGATTTGCAGCTTCTCGCCGCCTTGTTGCAGCACGGCAAAGCAGGCCTTGCCCTGAGAGCGGATAGCCATCAGCCGTCCTGCGACGGCGACCGTGGTGCGATGGGACTCCAGATCCTCGGATTGCGTCTCGCCCCACTGGGCGCGTACCTGCGGCACCGTATGCGAGGCAGGGAACTGGTTGGGGTAGGCCTCCTGGCCCAGCTTCTCGATCTCTTCCAGCTTGGTCTTGCGCAACTCAAAGAGTCCGCGCTCAAACTCCGAATCAAACACGTTTCATCCTCTGCGGGAAACCGGCCCCGCGCCAACAGTCAGTATATCGTTTGGTGGGTAGACGTGGATCAGTTACACACTGTTGTCGGGCAAATAGGCTTGCGGGATCCGAAAACAAATTCATTGACCGGATTGGCGGGGCAGCTTGTAGGATTGGAGCCATGAAAACAAAATTTGTTTTGCTCCTGCTTTGTTTCTCCCTGGCCTCTGCGATGGAAGCTAAGGCTAAGACGGTTCTGCCGGATGCCTGCGGCGACGACAAAATTAAATTCGATGTCAAGACAGAAAAGGATCAGCCAGCGCCTTCCGCTCCGGCACCGGGCAAGGCGCAAATCGCGTTTGTCGAGGATGGCGATGTTAGAGTGGGTTCTTTTGGCCACCCAATAGTTCGCTACGGCCTGGATGGAACCTGGGTGGGTGCTAACTATGGCAACTCATATTTCACAGTGGATGTAGAGCCGGGTGTGCACCACCTCTGCGCAAATTGGCAATCTTCCAACCACGCCTTAAAGAAGAGCGTGAATGCAGCGTCATTTACCGCTGAGCCTGGGAAAGTATACTACTTTGCGGTTAAGACCGGTTACAGTGGCGGAGGTGGCGGCTATGTGGCGCCCACGATGGGCGCGAATGGTGCTATGACCGGCGGCGGTATGGTGCAAGGGGCGCCAGGCAATGTCGTCTTTATACTGACTCAGTTGCCAGAAGATGAAGGCAAGTACCGCGTCAAAGCCTGGAAGCTAGCCACCTGGAAAACGAAATAGCTTGAATTGTATTTAGCATCCAAGGCCATCCCTCGTGTATAACCACGATGGATGGCCTTTCATCGCCCGATACCGGAGTCGAAGCTGCCACGAGCAAAGGCGGAGGGCGGCATTGCATCGGTGGTGCAAGCGGAAAAACTGATGCAGATCGCCTTTGTACTGCCCTCGGCGGTGTTGATTGGCTGGCTGCTGGGAGCTTGGGCCGACCACCACTTCCAGCAAAAATGGATGATGCTGACGGGGATCGGGTTTGGCTGCGTCGCTGGGCTTTTTTCCGTGATCCGGATGGCGATAGACGCCGAGAAGGCCACGCGCTCCGAAGATACCCCCAGCGATGGCTCCGGTGGAAATTGAGCCGGCGATCCGTCTTCTTCCGAACTGGCGCGGTAGAATCAAAAAGTGGAACTGAGTCCGGCTAAGAAACCGGAAACGGAACCGCACCCACCGACGAATGAGCCAGGAATCCCACCCAATCGTTAGTCTGACGGACGCTGATTTGCAGGCGATGCTGCGCCGCGCCCTGCGCAACACGCTGATTCTGGGGCTGGTTGCGGCCGTGGCGGTGTGGATTGGCGGAGGCTGGCGCTCTGCGGCGATGCTGGGAACAGGCACACTGATTTCCGCGGCTAGCATCTGGGAGTGGCGTAATCTGGTGCGGGTGATCAACGCGCGGATGGACAGCCAGAAGACTCCGGCAAATGCCGGAGTGGTTGTTCTCTTCTTTGTGCTGCGGCTCACGCTCTTTGCCGGGGTGATTTATGGTAGCCTAAAGTGTTTCCATGGCACGGTTGCAGCGCTCTTGTGCGGTCTCAGCCTGGCGGTTTTGACCATCGGCTGGGAGATCATCCGGCTGCTGCGCGATTGATGGAAATCTGAGCCAAATGACAGGAAAAAAGCCCAGCGGCGGATAGCAAGTGGATCCGCCCCGGAGGCAGAAAGAAATTCATGCCGGAATCCTTAGCATTGACCCGTTTGTTGAATGAGTTGTTCGGCGGGGTTGTCTCGTCAGTGATGCAGGCCGTGGGTGTGCATCCGTTGAATCCGGACGCGCCGATCAATGACGCTTTTACGTTGCAACTGCTGGTCGTCGCCGGCCTCATCGCATTCTTCGTCGCGGTGCGCGCAAGCCTGTCGGTCGAGAAGCCCGGCTCGCTGCAGCAGCTTGCGGAGATGGTGCATGAATTTGTCGGCGGCCAGTCGGATCAGATTATCGGCCACGGCTATCAGCGGTTTCAAGCCTTTGTGACCTGCATTTTTCTCTTTGTGCTGATCAACAATCTGCTGGGGCTGATTCCGGGCATTACCGCGCCTACCAGTTCGCCGCTGGTGCCGCTGGGCCTCGCGATTCCGACCTTCCTCTATTATAATTTTTACGGTGTGCGTGAACAGGGCGTAGTGGGCTATCTTAAGCACTTTGCCGGGCCGGTCTGGTGGCTGATTCCGCTGCTGTTCCCGATCGAGGTTGTTTCTCATCTGGCGCGCATCATGTCGCTGACCATTCGTCTTTATGCCAATATGTTTGCTGGCGATCAGGTGACTCTGGTGGCGTTTTCGATGGTGCCGCTGGGTCTGCCAGTGGCTGCATTGGGGCTGCATTTCGCGGTTTCCATCATTCAGGCATTTGTGTTCATGCTGCTCGCGATGATTTATCTCTCCCTGGCGGTTGCGCACGAGCACTAGAGATAGTTATCAGCCTTCAGCTCTCAGTTATCAGCGATGAGTTTTAGCTGAAATCTGACGGCTAAAAGCTGTAAGCTGATCGCTGAAAGCTGATTCAAAAAAGATTCTGCCGGAGAGCGCTTCCGCTCCGGGCAAACAGAGGGCCGCAAGCGTGAGGGGGCCAAAGGCATCTGCAATGGATCGCGGATGCCGGCACGGTGAGCCTCAACCACCCACTGGCGGCTAATTCAAAGGGAAGCTGGAGAAATATGAAGACACTTCAATATGTGTTTATGGCCCTGGCAGTTCTTTGCTTCGCAGTTCCGGCCTTCGCGGACGGCGGCTCTGTCGCTCTGAATCTGGTGCCGATCGGTGCCGGCCTTGGCATGGGCTTGGCTGCTGGCCTCTGCGGTCTCGGTCAGGGCAAGGCCGTTGGCTCTGCTGTCGAAGCACTGGCTCGCAACCCTGGCGCACGTGCCGGCATCTTCACCTTCCTGATTCTCGGACTGGCTTTTATCGAGTCCCTCACCCTGTTCACCCTGGTCATTGTTTTCGTCAAGATGTAAGCAGCGGGATTTCATCCCAAACAAAACGACCTCACTCCGCAATGGGTGAGGCCGTTCTGTTTGGTTGGTAGTACGCCGCTATTTGGGGCTGTTGCCGCGCAGCAGCTTGATCGCATCCTGATAGCTCAGGTTCGCGGGCAGCGGCTCAAACTGGGTATAGACTTGGTCGCTGTCTGAATTCTTGGTCTTGAAGAGCACCCGCGTGTTCATCTTCAGTTTCAAGTGCACTATCCGCCACTGATGGCCGCCGACATCCGCCTGCTCGATCTCTACCCAGCCGCCTTTGTCGAGGGCGACAAGGCCCAGAGCCAGCTCCTTGTCCTGCTGCAGGCTGCCCGCTAGGCGCACTACACGCTCCTGTACGGGGTCAACCCAGATCTCGCCGGCCATTGCCGTCAGCACACCGGTTTCAAGGTCAGGAGGCGAGAAGTTCGGATTGGGCATGAAGGTGAATTTCTCGACGGCGCCGGTCGAAGCCTGCACCGTGCCTGCGAACTGGTAGAGGAATGCGGTCGGCAGCACGCGCAGAACCTTCAAGGCGCGCTCGGTATCATTTTCCTCGCTTTGCTTGCGGTGTTCCTGGAGTTTGGGATCGCTGAGGAATGCGTCGAGCCGGGCCTGCTCCCTTTGCTCGTCCTCGGCGTTGAGTGGCTGATCGTTGATGGCGATCAGGCGGGCTACGGCGCCGTCTTTGGTCTCGGCAATTTCCTTGGTGGTGGTGAGCCGGGGGCTGGATTTGCGCAGCCGGTAGCGCATGGGATGACTGATCTGAAAATCCTGTGCTGCGTGGGACTCGGTGGTCAATGCCCGCTCCACCAGCGCCTGCGCCTGCTGGGGAGTGAGCGCTGTTTGGCCATGAGCCAGCGCGGGCAGCGTGAGCAGCAGAAAAAGTGAGGGATGAAAACGCATCCTGTTTAGTTTAGAGGCCTCCGCCGCTCCTGCCCTATCGAGTTAACACACAACCCTTAGACGCAAAAGCACCGGCCTCGGCTACACTCATTGACTCAAGTGCCAGATTTGCACAGCTTCATTGAAGCAGACGGCCAGTTTGGGTATAGTTCGTTAAGGGATTCTAAAATACAGACCCCGGAAGGAAACCCAAGATGGCAACAGACAACTCTCCCGCGCGCATCGGCAAGACAGTCGTCATCCGTGGCGAAGTCAAAGGCAGTGAGGACCTGGTCGTGGATGGGCGGGTCGAGGGAACGGTCACCCTTGCCGAAAATCGCCTGACCATTGGCGCAACCGCCAACGTAGCCGCGGATCTGGCCGCCAAGGACGTGCTGGTGCTGGGCCAGGTGCATGGCAACATCGTCGCCAGCGGCCGCGTGGAACTGCGCGCGGGCTGCATAGTCGAGGGCGACATTCACGCGCTACGCCTCTCCGTCGAAGACAATGCGATCTTCCGCGGCAAGGTGGATCTGACGCAGGATGGCGTCAAAGCGCTGGGCAGCGCCCCACAGACTGCCGGCGTATACTAGCTTTTTTATGAGCCTATTGTGCTCCATGCCGAGAGGCCTTCAGGTTGATCAACCGTTTTTTTGCCAATAAACAGGAATCGAATCCAGCGCCGGCCGATGCGGGCCTGACCGGTCCGCGTGTGCCGCGCCACTCCGGCGGCTGGGCGATGGTGCGCAAGCGTTTGCAGTCCTGTGAAGGGCTGCGCGTGCTGGACGTTGGGTATACGTCTCCGGCCAACGTGCATTACATTGCCGGCCTTGGCCATAGTATTTTTCTGGCGGATATTGTTGCGGATGCCTGCACCGGCGAGTGGCAAACCGGCGTAGACGAAGAGGACCATCCGGTCTGGAATAACGAAGGATTTCTCGAAAAGGCTCTCAACTTTGACGGGCGCACCTTCGACGTGGCGCTGTTGTGGACCAGTCTCGACTATCTGCCCGAGCCGCTGGTTGCTCCGGTTGTCGCGCATCTTTTTAAGTCAATGAATACCGACGGCCAGGTTCTGGCTCTCTTCCACACGCGGATGCAGGGCGAGGAAACGGTGCAT
>CAZHKN010000068.1:0-18991 GCA_964532725.1 uncultured Occallatibacter sp. | reverse complement strand
AGAATGTTGCGAATATCCGCGCCGCGCCAGGAGTAGATGCTCTGGTCCTCGTCGCCCACCGCGCAAACATTCTTGTGCTCGCCTGCGAGCAGCTTCATCAGCTCATACTGCGGGCGATTCGTGTCCTGATATTCATCCACCAGCAGATAGCGATAGCGGCGCTGGTAACGCTCGCGGGTCTCGGCTGAAACCTTCAGCAGACGCGCCGCTTCGAGCAGCAGGTCATCGAAGTCCATCGCGTTGTTCTTGCGCAGCTCGGCTTTGTAGCCCTGGTAGATATGGGCGATACGCTCGCTGTTGGGGTCCTTGGAGCCGAGGTAATACTCCTGCGGGTCAACCATGTGATTCTTGGCCCAACTGATCTTGCCCAGCACGGTGCGCGGCGTAAGCTGCTTCGTGTCTAGCCCCATGCGGCGCATGATCTGCTTCACAATGCCCTGCTGGTCGTTCTCGTCGTAGATCGCAAAGTCCCGCGTCAGGCCGTCTTTGCCCACCTTGAGCGCTTCAATATCGCGGCGGAGAATGCGCACGCAGAGCGAGTGAAAGGTAGCAATCAGCGGTTTGGCAAGCGAGGAGTGGCCCATCAGCCGCTCGACGCGCTCGCCCATCTCCTTGGCGGCCTTGTTGGTAAAGGTCACGGCGAGAATCGCGTCCGGCGCAACGCCTTTTTCGCGTACCAGCCAGGCAATGCGGCTGGTAATCACCCGCGTCTTGCCCGACCCGGCCCCGGCCAGAATCAGCAGCGGACCGTCGGTGACTTCAACGGCGGCGCGCTGTTCCGGATTCAGTTTGTCGATGAGCTGCTGCAAGGCGCGTGTCCGGCGGGAAATGTCCTTCTATCAGTGTACCGTTGCGGTGGGGAATGAAGGTGGTAAAGGGGTTTCCGCGTGGCGAGTAGTGAGTATGGTTCTAGAAATATACAATTTGTCTATTTTGTACAAATTGTATATTTCTAGTATACTCAGCGTATGCCGACTGTCTCAGCAACCCACGCCAAGCAGAATTTCGCCGCGATTCTTGATCAGTCTCAACGAGAGCCGGTGCGCATTCAGCGCCACGAGCGCGATGTGGCTGTGCTGGTCTCCGCCGAGGAGTATGAGCGCATGAACCGAGAATGCTGGGCGGAGTTTGATCGCCTTGCGGCTCTCGCGGCAGCACAGGCGCAAGCCAACGGACTCACAGAAGAGATATTGCAAGAGATTCTCGTTGAGAGATGAATCAATCCTTGCGCTTTGTTCTTGATACCAATGTACTGGTGAGCGCTGTGCTTCGTCCTGCACCGAGCTTTTCTCAAGGCCCGCACCGAGGGAGTTCTACTCGCTTCCGACGCAACCCTCCGCGAACTTCACGAGGTGTTATTGCGGAGCAAATTCGACCGCAGCATAGAGCTTGCGCTCCGTCAGGCCGTGATTCAAGAGTATGCGCGACTTTGCACTATGGTCTCGGAACTTCTCCCCATCCGCGCCTGCCGCGACCCGCGTGACGATAAATTTCTTGAAGTCGCCGTGCATGGCCGCGCCGATCTGATTCTCACCGGCGATGCGGATTTGCTGGCCCTCCATCCCTTTCGCAGGATAGCGATTATCACTCCGGCTGAGTTTCTCGATCGCAAATAGTTCGGCGCTTCGCACGGTATTCTGAAAGGCAATGACAATCAGCACAGAGATTCGCCGCGTGGCTGTTTATTGCGGCTCGGCATTCGGCAACAACCCCGCCTATCTGGCCGAGGCGCAGGCGTTGGGCGCGGCCATCGCCGCCGCCGGGCTGGGGGTGGTCTATGGCGGAGCCTCTGTTGGCCTGATGGGCGCGATGGCCGATGCGGCGCTGGCTGGCGGAGCCGAAGTTATCGGTGTGCTGCCTGCCGTGCTGAATGAGCGCGAGATTGGCCACGCCGGGCTGACGCGGCTGGAACGCGTGCCGACGATGCACCAGCGCAAGGCCCGCATGGCCGAGCTGGCCGATGCTTTTCTGGTTCTCCCCGGCGGCTACGGAACCCTCGAAGAACTCCTCGAAGCCGTCACCTGGGCGCAGTTGCGCATTCATGCCAAGCCGGTGATTCTCATCAACACCGCCGGCTATTGGGATCCTTTTCTTGAGTTTCTGGACTCGATGGTGAAGGCTGGATTTTTGAAGGTGAGGAACCGGGAGTTGATGCGTGTGGCGGCTAATGCGAAGGATGCCGTGAAGTTGGTGATTGGCGGGTGAGCCGGAATTGCATCCGGAACGACCAATGAGATCGTAGATTTACTCCTTGTTCAGGCGGATTGAACGGGGCGGCTGGGTGTCGAGCTTTAGGTAGACGGATTTGGGCTGGAAAACGGATCTTTTGATGCGGAAAACGTCTGCATATAGGTAGAGAGATTTCCGGGAAAATGCGACGGATGGAATTGAATTGCGCGGTTTTCTTGTGCGCATACTCGATTAAGTCATTGATTAGTAATAATTTATATCGAATTGTTCGATGAAGAAATATCTCCTCTTCCATGAGTAGTTTTGGCGCCCACGCCACCTGCGGCGGGGCAGACTGTGTGCGATCCCACACATTCACATCAGGGAAAATCAATGATTTCATAGACCTGATCGCTGTCGATCTCCAGTTTGTCGGCGCGCTTGGAGCGGATGAGTGGCAAGTGCATGCGCTTGGACGGGAACTGTGCCCCCCTTTTGCTGGAGCAGAAGATCCAGGCCGTCCAGCACCAACTGCTTGACGGTGGTATTCAGCTCAACAGCGGCCATCTTGACGCTTTTGTACTTCTCGTCCGGGATGTCAACTGTAGTGCGCATGAATTCACTTTAGCATATTTATGGTTTTATGGCTGCACGGGTGGACTTATTGTGGGTGTGGCAGTGGATTACTCGGATTAGGGTGTCGCGCGCAACTCATGAATTGAGTTGGAGATTCGGTCGAAGACGTATATCTTGATTACGCATATACTTCCCGACTTTTTGCGAGGCTCTAACATGGCCGATCCAACCCCTCCAGGAACGCCCGGAGATCTGAATTCGCAGCCGAAAGATATAGTCGAAGTGCTGAAGTTCCTCGCTGAGCAAGCAGAGGCGAACCGTAATGTACTAAATGCTCAGGCCAAAGAAGACAGGGAGTTGTTCAAGCACATACTTTGGATTGTGTCGATACCACTGATTATTGTTCTTGGCGTCGCCGGATTTTTCGGGATTAACGACTGGATATCGCTTGATAAGAAGGCGAATGCTTCAATGCAGGAGACCTCGGCACAGGCCAGCCGAGTAATGGAGAAGACACAGAAAGAGACTGAGGATGCATTAGCCGAGCAGAAACAGAAAAACGACAAAGTGCTAGGAGATTTGAAGACAGAGGACCAAGAACTCGGTAGGGCCGAGATTGCAAAAGCAGACAAGACTTTGAGAGACAAGTTCAGTGACCCAAACATGCAGAAGACGTTAGACAATGCTGCAACTGGCGCAATCAACGACAGAATTGAGAAGAAGATCGACGACAAAGTCGATAAAAAGCTAAAAGAGACCAGCGATAAGGTTGATAAAGAATCACACGAGGTTATAGATAAAGCTAATAAAACACTTGAACGAACTGAGGCGGAGGCTAAAAAGTCGAGCGACCTAATCACTAGGTATTACCTGCTTACGGTTCCGAACTTAGACGACGCGAAATCGTTCGATGAGCTGCTGAAGCTAAGGGATTCTGGAACCATGGAAGAGAGGACCGATGTCAGTAAACGTGTCGAAGCTATGCGGGAATCAACGAGGAATCAGCTCTCGCTGCGAATTACGAAAGGTCCGTGTCTGGGATCCGCATATGATCTCGATGGATTGTTCGGCTCATTGGACGTGCCGCGTCGTAGGAATGCAATAGCCAACTGCTCATCGATACTTTCGCCCGATGCGACCAATCGCCAGGACTTAAATAGCTTCGGGACATCCCCACAACGTTTAATAGAGCTAGCGGGGCTACCGGATATATTATTGGATATCGCGAAGCAAGACCCATCTCTTCCTGTTCGCGCCCAGGCAGTGAATACTATCAATAAGGCGTTCGGGGGAACAAACCTGGGAACGAACAGTGACTTCGACCCTTTGAAAACTGCAGGGCTGGACGTTCTGGTGGAGAAAAGTAAACCAAACTATCAAGCCCGTGTATTGCTCCCGCTGTACAACAAGCACAAGGATTCGCTCTGGCTATATCGCACATTCCAGGGACTAAAGGAAAAGGTTGACTCGACTCTGAAAAAACAGGTCGAAGAGGCGACCGAAACGATGCTGAATGCGTCGGGGTGCAAGACCCTCGAACATGAAGCACCTCCAGTTGACGGTAACGGGAAGTATTGCCTGCACGCAATGGACGTCATTGAAGACGCAGATAGAGCCATATCCAGAGAGGGGGTCTGGAATCCTTCAGATACCGATCTCGACAGCTTGCGAGCCTGCGGATTAAACAAGCAGCAATTCGATGAATTATCTGAGGAACCGCTTCCAGACAAGACCGTTACGATTCGTCAGCGCTGCGTATTAGAGTTAGTTCTTAACCAGTACGATCAGGGGCATCGGAAATTATATTGATTCGGACCGCTTCTTTTGCGCTCAAAGAAGATAGGAACTTGGTAAAAAAAGTAACTCGGAGCCGAGGTGTCTTCCTCAGGGGCTAAAGCCCAGCTTTATTTTGCTGCACTTGCGGCATGACTGAAGTCATGCCCTGATACAAAGCTAGAGTATTTCAACAATTCCCTAGGGGAACTCCTCAATGCTGATAAGACGGAGGGCTGAGAAGCCGTAAATTTGTCGATGCGCTCCGTACACTCTCTTTCGTAATTCCCTTTAAGTTCATCGCGTTGCCGAATGCAAAGCTGATTCTCTGTTCACGCAACTCTTCGTCCGTCACAGTCCGGTCACGTGACTCGTCCAATAGTCGCATCAGCTCTTCATTGGCTGGGATGACTCCAAGAAACTGCTTTCGATCCGCCATAATATTGCCCTCCTCAACGTCACACTCTCGGTTCAAGAATCATATCGCACATGCAAAGACCGCGTTTAACAAATCAGATACCTGATGGATGCAGTTGGTAACCGCAACGCTCCTCATTTTTATGCCGTTCGCAAACGGTAAGTATTTGCGCGGCTTTAGTTTGGCGTACCGGTGGTCTCTTCGGCGTTGAATTTGCACTCGCTGCATTGGCAGACGCGGCGCAGGAAATCCCAGGAGTAGATACCGCCGGAGTGGCCGTCTTGCCAGTTGAATTGCAGGGCGTAGCGGCCTACGGCTTGCGCGCTCAGCGGCTTGGGCGGCGGTGTGTACATGGGCAGCAGCGCGGCGGATTTGGGCTTGGGCTGGCCGGGTTTGCGGCCGTCTTTGCCGCGCTCGTCGTTGCAGGTGGCGCAGGGGCAGGCCTCTCGCAGCCAGGCAAAGCTCCACGCGCTTCTGTGGCCGTCGGACCAATCGATTTCGAGCCCCTTGCCCTCGGTAAGCAATACGCGAACCTTGGCCGGAGTGATGGCGGCGCGGGTGAGCGGCGCGGCTGCGGCTTGCGCGCGCGCCTGCTCCTCGGGCGAGACAAAGCGGATGCCTTCGTGGCTCATGTTTACAGTTTACAGTGGACGGCGAACAGCGGACAGTTTGCAGAGGCCGGTGATTGAACCGGCCGATTGCTGTTCGCTTGTGAGAGGTTTCGGACTGATGTCGATTACACAAGAGGATGATTTGAGGCGGATTTCGCTCCATCCCGACGGGACGGAGGGTCTTTTACTCAACTCTGACCCAGGACTGCGCTGCGCTTGTCCTGGGTTAGTATCGATTTCTCCCTCCGGGAGAATGATCACAGGCTGTTTCATTCTCGGCGGGTCGGCAAAACCAGTGGACGACCGATCACTGGCAACTGTCCACTGTTAGCTGTTCACTGTTTCCTGTCGTACTTCAGCTTGAGGCCGAGAATTGTCAGCGCCAGCGCGAGTGTAACCGCATTGGCGGCGATGATGGGAACAGAGCCGATGCCGATGCCGTAGACCAGCCACAGGGCTACACCGAAGCTGAAAAACAGAAACATGGTCAGCGAGATGTCGCTGGCGCTCTTGCGCCGCCAGACGCGGATCAACTGCGGCAGAAATGAGATGGTAGTGCAGATGGCGGCGCAAGAACCGATCCATTCGAGAATGGGCCTTGTTACCGGGTTGGCGATGGTGTGAGCGGCGGTAGCGGGGTCGAGCATTTAGCGATTGCTCCAGAAGAACCAGGCGGACATGGAAAAGCCGATGAAGACCACCAGCCCGCGCAGGACCGGCTGGGGCACGAGGCGGGCGAGACGGGCAGAGATGTATCCGCCGATGGCGCAGGTGAGCATGGCAAGCAGGCAGTAGCGCCAGACAACCTGGCCGCCGATGGCGAAGAGCACGCAAGCGATGCCGTTGGCTGGTGTGGTTGCGGCCACTTTGAGGGCGTTGATCTCGTTCAGATCCTGGTAGCCGAGGAGCGAGAGCAGCGTGATGATGAGAAAGCCGGCCCCGGCGCCGAAGTATCCGATATAAAAGCAGACCACAATGGTGGCGAGAAAGACTGGCAGGCGGCGCGGTGGCACGGCCGCGTCTTCCGCAGTGCGCCGGGCCTGCTTCCGCTTTTCTAGCCAGCGGCTGACCGGACCGCTGACGGCAAAGAGCGAAGCCGCAACGAGCAGCAGCCAGGGAACCATGTGGAGAAAGGTCTGCTGCGGGGTGTTGAGCAGCACGATTGCACCCAGCGACCCGCCGATCAACCCGGCCAGGGCCATGAGCCAGGCCAGACGCCGGTTGGAGCGAATGTCCTCGCGATACGCGGCGACGGACGTAAGCTGGCCGGGCCACAAAGCCACGGTATTGGTGGCGTTGGCCTGGATGGGCAGTATCTTCATGGCCAGCATGGCGGGAAAGAGCAAAAACGAGCCGCCTCCGGCTACGGCGTTCAGGACTCCGGCGATAAATGCAGCCACAGTGAGCCAGAGCCAGCGCCAGTTGATGAGAGCGGGAAGAGCAACAGATGCGTCCATCTCTATTGATTGTAGAGGCTTGGATTGTATGCTTGAGCCTGAATGGGCATAGAGCGGGACACAGAGATGCTGTATACGGGAAGTTCAGGTTCTGTCCGCATAGTGCGTTGGCGGCGCGGGACGAATGCGGCCAAGCTGACTGGACTACTGGTTGTGGCCTGCCTGATTGGCGGAACTCCGGCCGGTTGCCAGCGCGCGCCGCTGATGACTGTTCCCGCGCCGAACTGGAACGACCCGCCTGCAGACGCTGTGCGAGAAGCCGCCGCTGCGGACGCGCAGCCCGAGCGCGTGCCTGGCTCGCAGGCGATCGCCTTCCGCTTCAATCTGCCCGCGAGCGCCCGCGCAACCAGCGCAGGAGTCTATGACGCGCAGGGCAAGCTGGTGCGGATGCTGTGGAGCGCGCGGCCTTATAACGCGGGAATGCATCACGATCTATGGGATGGCAAGGACGATTACGGCAATCCTGCTCCGGCAGGGAGTTATACCGTCAAAGTGCTGGCCGGAAATGTTCACTATGACTGGGACGGCGTGATTGGCGTGACCGAAGACTCCATCTCTGGGCCGAATAACTGGGACGGAGCTGGATCGTTCCCTTCCTCGCTGGCGTTTATCGACGGCAAAGCCTACGTGGCCGGAGGATACAACGAGGCGCGGCTGGAGGCTTTTGTCTTTGACGAGAAGACCCCGTATACCGTCGCGCCGCTGAATCTGGCATTGCAAAGCGGCGGGCAGTTCGAGTTTGCTTCGACGGACGGCAAACGGGTTTATTTTGCGTCGCTGATGGTCTTTCCCAATACCGACAATGCGGTTGTGGCCTTTGAGACGGATGGGCAGCCGTACAGTTTTCCGCAAGGAACGGAGATGCGTTCGCCGCTCAGCCGGCCAGCTTATTTTTCCAATGTGCAGTTGAGGCCGCCGCTCACTTTGCCTCATGTACGCGGGGTCGATGTGGGTAGCAATCAATCCATGATTATCACTGGACTCGCCGTTCAACGGAATGGCAATCTGCTGGCTACGGCGCATGGAGCGCATGGCGGTGCTCATCTGCGAGCGAGCCTCGACAGCATCTCGCTCTGGGATAAGAACACCGGCGCGCCGGCGGGAACGATCAATGGAGTGGGCAACCCGCACAAGATGGCCTTCGACCTCGACGGAAATCTCTGGGTGATTGAGGGCGGGCCGGTTGCTTTATGGAATTGGGACGGTGGGGCGAAGCTGGTCCGAATCACTGGCGTTGGGAGTAAGAACGAAATCACCGAGCCGATTCAAGGCCTGGAAAATCCAGTCGATGTTGTAGTAAATCCAGCGAACGGTCATATTTTTGTCGCTGATGGAGGCCGCAGCCAGCAGGTGAAGGAGTTTGATCCACAGACTGGCAAGCTGCTCTCGGCAGTAGGAACTCCCGGCGGCTATGGGTACGGCAGCAGTTGCAATGCAACGGTGACGCCGACAACTTTCTGGCTCGACGTCAACATGACCGGCACCGGCGTTACCCGGCCCTGGATTGCCGTGGATGAGAGCGGCGATCTCTGGATCGGCGATTACACGGCCAGCCGAATGCTCGAGTTCCATCAAGGCAATTTAGTTCGCGAGATAAATATGGGCCGCTGGCTGGGCCAGATCTCCGTGCCACGCAACAGCCCGACGCGGGTCTTTGGCGGAATCAACGGCATGTTGGAGTACGCGGTTAACTACGATGCGCCGCTGATCTCTGCAAACGGATCTACCTTGCCCGGCCCGGAAAAGCCCGCGTGGCGCGTGGCGCGCAACTGGTTCCCGTGTTTTATCGAGGCAGAGCGCGGCCAGCAGCAAGACACCAACGCGCAGATGATCAACACCGAGACTCTCAGCAATGGCAGAACCTATGGCGTGGTTGTCTACCACGGCGGTCCTTTCGGCAGGAACAGCGCACTGGTGCAACTGCCCGAGAGTGGGCAACTGAGTGTGGTTAACAATCGCTCTCCGCTGCCGTTCCCGCAAGCCAGATTTGATCCCCAGGGCAATCTCTATCGCGGTGGCCGCAGCGGCCCTGAGAATACTCCAGCCTTTGCGATTACCCGCTTCAGTATCACCGGCTACGATGTGCAGGGATTTCCCAATTGGGATAAAGGCGCGGTAATTGCCAGCTATGCCCCAGATCTGGGCAAGGGCAACCCTGTAGCCGCTTGCTGGGTAGATGGCTGCGATTTCCTGCCCTCCGCAGGCGGCGTTATTCCCGTCTACGGCGCCAGGTACCCAAACCGGCCAGCCGGCGCGGCGACTCCTGCCTTTCATCTCGGCGGCTTGCCTGCTGGCGGCTCGGCACTGGCCTGGCAGACCCAGCCGGAGAAGCCACTCCGCTACCCCGACGGTCGCGGAACCTACAACAGCCAGACGCACGAAACCAACACCAGCAACGGCGCTCATGCCATCAATCACGACATCTTCGCCGGCTACAACGGCAATTGGCAGCAGTTCTCCTGCCAATACTTTCACTACCGCGACGACGGCCTGCTGGTCGGCCAGTTCGGCTGGCGCGGATCGGACGATTACCCCTACATGGGTACCGGCGGCGGCTACCCCGACGCGCGCCTCGGCCAGCCTCTCGCCCCCGGCTTCTGCGGCAACACCATGATGTTCAAAGTTATTCAGGTGGGCAGGGATTACTACATCTACAGCGCCGACGAAGGCTACCGCGCGGGGCTGCACAGGTGGCATATCTCGAACCTGAACAGTATCAGGGAACTCGGTGGCGCAACGGAGTTGGGCGGAACGGTTGAGTTGAAGCCGCTTCAGTAGAAGTTCACATGGCGTTGTTTCAGTAAGGCATGTAGGAGAGAGAATTCATGGACCGCCGTGAATTTTTGATTGAGTCAACGGCTGCCGTTGCCATTGCGAATTGGCCGCGCATGGCAATCGCGCAGCCTCAGTCTAGTGTTCCAGTAGAACTAACCCTGCAAGAAGAGCAGAGCGCCGCGCCGATTCCGCTGACCTACACTGGGCTTAGCTACGAGCTGGCGCAGTTGACCGATCCAACATTTTTCTCCGCTGCGAACCGCGACCTGGTTGCCCATTTCCGGCTCTTGAGCGCGCACGGGGTTTTACGTATCGGCGGAAATACAAGCGAGTTTTGCTGGCTGCGTACCAGTACTTCGACGACGGAGCCGAAGCTGCGCGTGCCTGCCGGCAACCTGGATGCAAACTGGATGCCGCATCGGCTTTTCGCGATTCCGCCGGAGTCGCTTGATGCGCTGGCCGGATTTCTTGAGGCGACGGGATGGCGGCTGATCTTCGGTCTTAATTTTGGCAACAGCACGCCGCAGCGCGCCGCCGAAGAAGCCGCGCTTGTCGCTGCCAAAGTTGGTGAGCGGCTGGAGTTCTTTCAGATCGGCAACGAGCCGGACTTCTACCACGATGCCAACAACGGCACACGGCCTCCCAACTGGGGTTTCGGCGATTATCTCGCGGAGTGGACGGCCTTTGCCGAAGCAATTGTCGCGCGGGTGCCGCAGGCTCGCTTTGGCGGGCCGGATGTGGGCGCTTCTTCGGATTGGATCACGCGCTTCGGCGAGGAGATCCCAGCCCGAGCAAGCGCGCGGCTGGTAGCTTTGACCGGCCACTACTACGCCGAGGGTCCACCGAACGATCCGCGCGTTACGATTCAGCGATTGCTGGCAGGGAACCCGAAGATCCCAGACGAAATGCAGCGCATTGAGACGGCAGCGCGGGCACAGGCACGCGTCTATCGTATGACCGAAGGCAACTCCTGCTACCGCGGCGGCAAGCCGGGCATGAGCGACGCTTTTGCCGCCGCCTTATGGGGCGGAGATTACATGTTGCAGTTGGCCAGCCTGGGATGCGCGGGCGTCAACTTCCACGGCGGCAACAGCGCCCGCCTAACTGCCGGACTGGGCGACCATACGCCGGGAATGGAGGCTGCCAAGACTCCGCAAAAGGTGCGCAGCGGCTTCTATACCCCCATCTCCAGCGAGCCAAACTCCGTAATCAAGGCCATGCCGATCTTCTATGGAATGCTGCTCGCCAACCAGTTTGCCGGCGCCACGCCGCTGCGCGTTCAGGGAATGCCGGAGGCCGTCAACGTAACATCCTACGCCGCTCGGGACAGGCAAGGTTGCAAGGTGGCGATCTTCAACAAAGATGAGTCACACGGGTTGGATTTTTCAGTTCGAGTCTCGCGAGAACTCCGCCACGCAACGGCCTGGAGACTGGAGGCGGCGGCGCTCGATGCAACGGAGGGAATCACGCTCGCATGCGCGCAGATTGGTGAACACGGCACATGGACTCCGCGCGTCGCGGAGACGATTGCTGTCAAGGATGACGTAGCGCAGATTCACGTAGCGGCGGGCAGCGCGGCGCTTGTGTTTTTGCAGTGAAGTGCGAATGGAAATAATTGCGCAGCAATTGTAGGTATCCCAGGCCCGAAGCAATAGAATCGCGCCGAACCTGGCCCCCGGCGATTCAAAAGCGCCTGAATTCGTTGCAGCTCCAAGAGTACAACTTCATAAGAGTGGCCTGCCCAAAAGCCAACGCAATCGTTTGCGACAAATAGGCGTTGTCCTTTTCACCGACTCCGGCGTGTCCGCCCGCGCTTAGAAAGCCATAGCCACCGCGAAACGCCGACTCTTCTTCAACGCTGAAGAATTCTACCCTCGTTAAATAAAGGAAGAGATCATTGATAGCTGGAGACTCAGGGTAGGATGCCAGTTCATCCCGGTTCGCGCGTGTTCGCCACCACACTCCATAGAGCAGCACCTGCAAAAACGAACGCCATTCCTCAACAGATGGCTGGAATTTTTGCTCCCGATACAGTTTGTGGCCATTCTCAAAGTGTTGAAGCAGAAGATCTTTGCGGTCGTGCGGGCAAGCATCGATCAGCTGCTCGACAGAGCGAATATCATTCGGCTGCTCGACAGAGCGAGCCTCGCGATGCTGCTCAACGAAGTAAACTTCTTGAGCCTGTTCTACGGACTGGACCTCTTCCGGCTCTTCAACGATCTGTGCCTGCGCATAGGCGTCAATCAGGCGGGTTCCATCAAATGTGAATCCATCTTGGCTCAGCGCCGCATGAAGCGCGCCCTTGTGCTCGGCTGACACTCCCTGGATGGTTTCGTATGCAACGCATAAAAACTGCGCAAAACCGATCAGGACGCTCTGTCCGCTGGCATCGAGGTCCTTCCCTCTGAATCCATCGATGCCAGTAAAGAAACTTCCATCGAGGAGGGCGGGAAGAATCCGGCTGAAATTCCAATAATATTTCCATTCGCACTTGTCTAGGACTTCGTTACTTACACCCATCGCAAAACATTGCTCGTAAACAGTATGGGAGCTCACCAACGGGCCTTGTTTGCCGAATGGCTTGTCACCTCTGGTCAAAAACTCATAAAGGGTGACCATGGTGGCGACAGTGGATTCCGATATCTTTGCGGCCGGTAGTTGTCCGGTCCGGGCAACGGCAGGCTGCCGATTATTGCCAGCCGGGGGGTGCGGTGCGCGCACAGAAGGTTCGGCGCTGGCGCTTTCTTGTTGGGCTTTTGCTCTGACTGGCTGCTTTGCGGTAAAACGGGTTTCGCCCGGGCGTTTACTCTTATACATGATTGACTCCGATAATCAATTTGTTTGACGACGCATTCATTTTTACGCAGTTCTAGATTTCTGATACAGGGATCTGATTTGATTCTACCCGTAAGACTACCTGCATTCAATACCGGACCCGGATTCAGATGATTTCTTCCAGGAATTGGGGGCAGGGGTGGTGTGGCGGGCATCGAAGGATGCATCGTCATTGCTCTGGGAAAAAGAGTGTACGGCAACCCACTGGGTTGAAAACTTCGGATGCGAATAGGGCGTACTGGCACGATTGCCGCCAGGAGGAGCTGCATTGCCTGTAACGAGAGCCTGAATAGTGAGTTTTCAGCTAGGAGTGGTACCCTTGCCCTTTATTTTTGTAAGCACCGTGAGGCAGAGGAACACGGCAGCGCAGTTCTTGGCGCATTGAATAATCGTCTTGCCGACAATACTAAAATACTCGTTTGTGAACCTTTCTAACAACGATCCCCACGGAATCGTGTCCAACAATTGAATTAGGCCATATCAGATTCGATAGGAGAAAATATGAAATTCTACGTCGCTTTCGCCACGGGTGCGTTGTTCATCTTCGCATCGGGGAATTTCATCCGGGCACAGAAGCCCGCAAATGACCCCGCGAAGCCGAATGTCCATGCCACTCCCGCACCGGAACCCCGTACGATCGACTCCCATACTGGGTCAGCAGAAGATGCTTTTCATTTAGGCCATCTGCCAACTCCTGATCCACCAAAGCCGAAAAAGGAAAGATTGCAGGAAAAAGAACCGGAACTGGCTCCGTCTGTGGTCAATAAACCAACCACACAAGCAACGGTACAACCGCCCGCCGTGCCGACGTTTAGCACTCCATCCGTTATCTGGCCTTCTTCAGCGCCTACGCGGCAGGGAGAGAGCCTCGCGACGGTGCTCTACGGCGGATCTGCAAGTGTGCCCGGAACTTTTATATATAGTCCTGGTCTTTCGTTTATTCCGCCACGAGGAATCAGTTCCGTGACGGTAACCTTCTTGCCGGCTGATCTTACGCGATACAGTTCCGTGACCGGCACCGTCGTCGTAAAAGTCCGATAAAGCTGGATGCCCCAGATCCTGCCTTCGAAGCCGGGGAAATCAGAAGGTTTCATCCGTTAACGGTGGAAATAAACGCATACCCGCGCGCAACCGCAGGCGCGCCGACGAATCAAACAGCGTTACACTGGATGCAAGCGCGCTCAAGTGACTTGCGCGCTTCTTCCCCGGAGGAGGATCATGCCGCAGAATCTACTCGAGCAGCTGCGCAACTACACCACTGTCGTTTCCGACACCGGCGACATCGAGGCCATCGCCAAGTTTCGCCCCACGGACGCCACCACGAACCCCTCGCTCATCACCGCCGCCGCGCAGATGCCGCAGTATCAGCCCATCGTGGACGGCGTTCTGCTCGAAGCCCGCAAGGAACTCGGCGACGCTGCGACCGACGAGGCCGTTGCCAACCTCGCCTTCCAGCGCCTGGCCGTCGCATTCGGCAAAAAGATCCTTGAAATCGTGCCCGGTCGCGTCTCCACCGAAGTAGACGCCCGCCTCTCCTACGACACCGAAGCCACCATCGCGCAGGGCCGCAAGATCATTGCCCAATACGATGCGGCAGGCATTGGCCGCAATCACGTCCTCATCAAGATCGCCTCTACCTGGGAGGGCATTCGCGCCGCTGAGGTGCTAGAGAAGGAAGGCATCCACTGCAACCTGACTCTGCTCTTCGGGGTGCATCAGGCTATTGCCGCCGCCGAGGCTGGAGTCACGCTGATCTCGCCCTTCGTTGGCCGCATCCTCGACTGGTACAAGAAAGACACTGGCAAGGATTTTCACGGCGCAGACGACCCCGGCGTCCAATCCGTAACCCACATCTACACCTACTACAAAAAATTCGGCTATAAGACGCAGGTCATGGGCGCCAGCTTCCGCAACATCGGCGAGATTCAGGAACTGGCCGGCAGCGATCTGCTCACCATCTCGCCGCAACTGCTGGCCGAGTTGGAAGCGACCGTTGCCGACCTGCCCCGCAAGCTCGATCCCGAAGCAGCCAAGGCATCGTCCGTCGAAAAAATCACGGTGGATAAGGCAGCCTTTGAGTCGATGCACGCCGCGGATCGCATGGCGACAGACAAGCTGAAGGAAGGCATCGAAGGCTTCTCCGCTGCGCTGGTCAAACTGGAAACCCTGCTGGCTAAGCGCCTTGCCGAGTTAGAGGAGCGATCTGCCGCCGCTGTTTAATGCTTCTGTTTTCTCATCATGACGGGCAGCCTACAGCGGCTGCCCGTCATGTTTCTCTGCTTCCCGCCTTCGCACTCTCGTATTTACTCTGCTAACTAAAATGCAATTCCTCTGTTGCTATTCACAACATTTCCGATAAGCTGTGTCAAAGCTAATTAACAAGGCATCGGCTGGAATCCCCGGCTGTACGCAAACCGGCCGCTGTCAAAGCAAACGGCTGCGCGCATGCATAGCCGCGGGAGGTGTGTATGCAAACGCAAACTCATCCGCTTGAAGCCTTCTTCCATCAGGCCGTTCGTAATAGTTACGAGGGCCAACTTGGAATCAACGACCCTGAGATCAGCAGTTATGTGGCTCAACTGCTCTGCGAGTTTGCAGAGTCAGATAAACTATTTCGGATGCGCGATTCGATGGGCCGCGCCGTCACCCTCCTCGACCGCATGATCGACGATGCCGATCCGGTGCTGGGCGCCGCGCCTTCCTTCGACGCCGAGCGCGCCCGCCGCAAGCATATTGGCGACTACTCGCTCTTTGTCGCCGGTATGTTTCCCGAGGCGGCGGAGTCGTCGCGCCGCCTGCGGCGCAACCAGCCCAGCCGCAAGGAGTTGGTCCATACTGGCAAAGAGAGTTACTACATCGTCAGCCAGTTCAACTTATTCGAGTATGAGCAGGAGGCACCGCTCTTTGCCCGGTTAGCGGACAGTTTCGAGCGGTGCATCCTCGGTCTCACACTGGTTCGCGATGAGTTTTTCCGGCGCAAGCCTCTGATGTTGGGGTCTGGAATGAACTGAGTTACTCTGACCAGACTGCCAGCACGTTTCCAAGGCCGTCAGAGAAATGAAAACGCCGCCCGCCGGGAAATTCAAAGGTGGGCACAATGATACTTCCGCCTGCGGCAACGATTGCATCCTCGGTAGCTTTCAGGTCGGCGGAGTAAAGCACTACCAACGGCGCAAACTTGGGTGGCTCGTCATGAGGCTCGGCTTTGTAAAAGCCGCCATCGATGCCGCCGATCTCCGCGCTAAAGGCGACGTAATCCGGCCCGTAGTCCTGAAAGCTCCAGCCGAAAACAGTTGCGTAGAATTTCTTCGTCCGCTCAATATCCGTAGAAGCGAACTCGATGTAGTTGATCTTGTGGTGATTCTCTGGCTTGCTCATGGCATCTCTCCTTCGAGTTACATTGTTTGGCGTTGAAGGAAAGGAGCGTGAGCCTCGGTGGAGGTATTGAGGCGCAGGCACACCTTTCCCGGTGTGCTCTCGAAGCGCCCCCATCCACATTCCCTCAAGAGCGGGAGAGTGCAGGTAGAGTCCGCTGATTGGTTACGGCGCGGACTCGCGAGGTACGAGATCATCGTAACTGAGGCTTCGCTAACGCGCAATCATTTTTTAGCTGACTTACTTTCCTAGCCAGATGGAAAATCCACCAATGATGGACCGCCCCGGCATTGCCACGCCGCTGATTTCCTGATAGCCGGTATTGCTGAGATTGGCGAGTCGCAGATATGGGCGAATGCGGCCTGAGTCATGCGTCAACGATCCGCTCCACACCGGATACGCATTCGGATTCCAGGGCGCAATGCCCGGTTGCTGATACTTTTTCACGATCTCCAAGGCGTTTGTAATTGTCACCCACTTGTTCGGCGCGGCAATCCATGTTGCGTGGATATTCTGGACAGGGTAGTTGAGTGCATACTCTGATTGCAACCCGGCAAACGGCGGTTGCGTGCCGAGTAATGCAGTCCAACCTAGCTGGACTCGTTGGCCATTCGCTGGAAGCCATGTTGCGGAGGATTCCACTCCAGCAAAGTGCAATCCACTCAGGTTCACCGCGCACCAGATATTCACAGGACACCACGCGGGAAGAAACTTATTCGGCAGTGTGGCCGCACGCACATAATCAATCGTGTCGTGCTGACGCGAATAGAATCCTGTGGCGGAGAGCGAGAGCCGGTTGACAGGCGTCCAATCCGCGCCAGCCTCGCCAGACCACGCCGATTCGGGCTTGAGGTTCGGATTTCCGATGGACACAGGATCGGAATAATATAAGTCTGTATAAGTTGGAATTCTGTAGCCATAGCCGCCACTGCCACGTAGCTTCAAATTATCTGTTACCCGCAGGCTTCCGCCAAGATGCGGAGCAAACACAGACTGTGCCCCTCCGGAGAATATTTCTTCACGCAGGCCGGCCGAAAAATTCCATCGCTTCTTTGCCGGACGTAAGTCGAGATCAACATAACCTGCGCCGCGGTTGCGCGCATGAAGGCCCAGATTGTTGCTGTCGATGCTGTCGCCATCCGATTCAAGCCCGAAGAGCAGAGCGGAAGCCGATGCAATTGTCTGGGTGCGCCGTAAAGAAGCCTGCCGCGAGCCATCGACGTGGTTGTTCTCATAAACTGATGGGGCATCGCGCAGCAGAATGAATTCATCCGTATGCCGCCGATAGCCAAAGGCTGCAACAGTGCGGCTGCCTAGTTCCTGACGAACCGACGCAAACCATCCCTTGGTGCGCTCCCAGGAGTTATAGGGACCATAAAACTGATTCGCGCCAAAAGTGCGGTCGCTCGATGCAAAGAGGAGGTCTGATATTCCGACGCGTGAGTTCAACCAGCTCTCCAGCGCAGCGTCCTCATTGCGATAGTCGCGATCAGTCATAAATCCAGTAGAGAAATTCCGCTCCGCAGCCAACCTGCTGCTCCACCGCTTGCGCGCCAATGATCCAAGCAGTGACTCTTCGTTGCCTCCAAAGCTACCGCCGCCTGCGCGCAGATGCATGGATGAGGCTGAAGGCGCGGCAGTGAGGAAATCAGCGACGCCGCTCAATGCATCTTCTCCGTGCAGCGTCGATCCTGCTCCATGCAACACCTCAACGGAGTCCATTGCCTCGAGGGGAACCGGCAAATCAAGATTATGGTGCGCGCTCTGGCTGTCGTTGACGCGAAACCCATTGAGCAGAATCAGCGATTGCGCAAAACTGCTGCCGCGCAAAACAAGATCGGCCTGTCCGCCGCCTGCTCCGCGCTGCTCCAAAAAGATTGAGGGGTCTTGCCGCAGAAGATCCTGGAATGATTCGATAGAAAGCGTCTGCGGCTGCACTGGAATTACCAGTACGGATGCCGAGGACTCAGCCAGTGGCACAGGCGTTGCAGAACCGAGTACGACTACTGTTTCAGTCGCAGGTGGCAGTGCGGATGGATGGCTCGGAAAACTTTGCGCGCTCGCGCTATGAACGCAGCATAAAAGCATCAATGCGGTCAAAATCGGCGGGACATCTGGGCGATATATCGTCTGATTCAGCGAGGCTGAAGACACTTAGCTCTCCTTATTCCCTGTCATCAT
Organism: uncultured Occallatibacter sp.; assembly: GCA_964532725.1. Taxonomy (GTDB): domain Bacteria; phylum Acidobacteriota; class Terriglobia; order Terriglobales; family Acidobacteriaceae; genus Telmatobacter. The sequence goes on along the minus strand of CAZHKN010000068.1, from coordinate 821 downwards.
CCATGCCCGCACTGAAATTATCAATGACGATTTTATCTTGTAGTAAATAGTTTATCTATTCAATTATACTGAATCGGCCATGCGTATTGATGTATTTCTCCATCAGAGTCCGATGTTTGCCGTTAACCGCGCAGCACGAAGGTTCGATGCTCTGGCGTCGGAGACTTTTGCTGCCGACGGGCTGAGCTTTTTTGAAGGACTTATCCTGGCTGCCATCTTCTTCGAGGCGCCGGTTCCGGTCAAGCCATCGCAGTTAGCGGAAACCTTTGGGACATCACGGGGAAATGTGAGCCATAGCGTCTCATCGTTAGAAGCGAAAGAACTCTTGCAGCGGAAGATTGATCCCGAGGACGCGCGCGCCTATCAACTCACATTGAAACCGCATGGCAAAAGGTGCGCGCTACGAGTTATCAGCGCATTTGATGGGCTGCAGAACCAATTTGAACAGGAGCTTGGCAAAACGGCCCTGAGCGATATGCTCAAGGCCATTCGAAAGCTCGAAGATATTTCCGCAAAGAAATGAAGAATTACAGCATATAGCGCGAAAGGTCCTGATCTTTCACGATGGATGCAACCATCTGCCTCACAGAACTGCGCGCCAATGAGAAATACATTATAAAGGCAGCAAAATTGTGAGCCGTATGCAAGATTTGAATCGGCATGAAATCACCATTAGTCGATTCCAGATTTCTTTTCTTTAGCAAAGCTTATCAGCTGTTCTGCCGCAGGCTTGAAGAGAACAGGTAGAGAGAGGCCAATGTAAATCGAATCGATAGGCGTCAAAGGATTCGCCGGAAGGCTCATGTCCCGTGCCAGTGCAA
>CAZHKN010000067.1:0-19046 GCA_964532725.1 uncultured Occallatibacter sp. | reverse complement strand
CGTCGCGCGGTGCAAGACGCAATGCCGGCGGCATTGCAGTGATCGTGTTGTAGATTTCGGCAATGGTGTGTGTGCTGACCGCCGTCGTTTGGCGAGTACATTGGTTCCATAGCTCGCGGCTGCGCGTGTGGTGCATGTGGCTGACCTGGGCGGTTGCGATCAGAACCGAGGTATCAACAAAATATCTCAAGCAGTGCCCTCGCCCTGAGCAGTGGCCAAGTCACCTGCCGAATCGTCATCGAGACCAAGATTGTGACGGTCGCGCTGCAGGCGGGTTTGGGCGATAACCTCATTCACCATTTCGACGGTGACAATTGGCGCATTGGAACGGTCAGCCGGAAAAATCAACGGAATGCCGTTTTCAATAACCAACTGTGCACTCACGGCGTTGGGCGCCAGCGTCAGCCGGTCGCCGTTGCGCTCGATGGTGAGTCGTGTGCCGGGAACCAGGTGCAAATCGTCGCGGAGCTTTTTGGGAACGACGATCCGTCCGGCTTTGTCAATCTCCACAATGGCATTCATAATGGTATTTTACCATTTAATCTACCATTTCGGCGATGGATTTGAACCCGGAACCGGAAAAAGGTACTTGTCAAACTTCAAAATATACGCTGAAAAATGATGTGCTCTCACACTCAAGTCAAAGATTCAATTAATTTTAATTTGATTTCCGTTACTTGTTCTCGTTGCTGATAAGGCGGAAGGTGATCGTCCCCCAGAAGAGCCGGGCGCGCATCTGGACGGGCAGGTGGCGGTCGTCGTCGGTGTACCAGATCCAGATATCGCCGCGATTCTTTACGACTCCGGCATCGGCGGTGGGATGCACGCGCAGGGTCTTGAAGGCGCCCAGCGTGGTCTTGATCTCTTCGCGGCCTTCCACCTTCATGGTTACGGGGACAGTATGCAGCGCGTCGACCACTGGGATGACAAAGCTCTTTCCCACTTCCATCGGCTGTGACGAGGCGTAATAGACGCCGGTCAGCAGGTCGGTGAGGCAGCCCTTGATCGGTTGCTCCAGATGCTTGCTCTGGTTGAGGAGCAGATTCTTTTCGTCGAGAACCGATTTTCCCTGCGCGTAGTCCAATTTTAGAGTCGAGTTGATCTGGCGGCGGCCCTCGACCGTCTGCTTGTCGAATTCATACGTGCAACCCTTCTCGCGGTCAAAGGAGGATTGAAAACGGTCGGTGACGTGGAAGAGCAGATTGATGGCCCCGATGGTGTCGGCATTGGCGGTGAGGCGCTCGCGGTTGCCGTCGGCCTCGAAGTGGAGCACAGCGGTTCCGGCGGAGAAGACACGCCAGTCCACGGAGTAAGTGAGAGTCTGCTTTTGTGGAAAACTGTAGCCCGCGCGGGGAGGAGTGAGGGTTGGAGTCTGTTGGCTAAGGGCCACTGTGGCCAGTGCAAAAGCGCAAAATAGGATTGTTCCGGCTGTGCGCGTCTTCACTGTTGGTCAGCGCTCCTTGAAAATTGAGTTGCAAACTTCTGAGCGACGATGCGTCTGGGATGCGCTTTCATCGGCACGCACACTAAAACAATGCAACCAGAGCGGGCCGCAGCAGGAGCAGGCTCAGATACAACAATGCGGCCCCCATAGCTGCATTGTACTCGCGGTGCTTGCGGTAAAGCATGAAGGAGAAGCTGCCCTTCTCCGCATCGGTCCGCGCAGGCGTGAGCCGTGGAATCAATCGTGGCACCTGGCGGCAATAGTGGTCAAATTCCGGAAAGGTAGCGCGGAGAAAGCGCTCTTCAGAAGCGATGACCGGCACATAAATCGCCAGAAATCCCAGAGCGAGAACCAGCGCCACCGGCCAACTGAGCAGAGCGAGCGCAAAGCCGAAGGCAATCAATATGGAACCGAGATAGAGCGGGTTGCGGGTGTGCGCGTAGGGACCGGTACGGGTAAGTTCGCGGTTCTTTTTGACGTAACCGGCTGCGTAGCCACGCAGCCACAGGCCGGGCAGCACCAGCGCCAGGCTCCAGGCAACGGCAGCGGGGCGCGGGGCGCGCTGCCACAACTCGTAGAGATAGAGAGCCGCGGCCAGAAAGCCCAGCGGCACGCGGATGCGGCGGGCAATCCGCTGCCAACGGGAGATCCAGTCTTGCGGAAGAGGTTGCGAGGGCGGGGTCATGCGGTCGCTTCCTTAATTATGGTGCTGAGAAGTTCTTCAGCGGCAGTGAGCACCTGATCGGGCTGAATGGTCAGCAACCCGGCCTCGGGAGCCTCATAGCGGGTGTGGTCGCGGCGGCTTTCCGGGCTGCGCAGGACTTTGAAGCGCGGACCGTAGGGTCCGTTACGGCTGGGGTCGGTGGGTCCGTAAATGCCGACGACGGGCTTGCCGAGGGCGCAGGCCAGATGCAGCGGGCCGGTGTCTCCGGCGACGGCCAGACGCACGCGGCGGGTGAGGGCGATGAGTTGGTCGAGGGTGCAGGTGAACGCGGTAGCATCTCCACCGGTTTGCTGGACGATTGCCTCGGAGAGCGGCTCCTCCCCGGGTCCGGCATTGACCACAACGCGCAGGCCGCGACGGGTAAGTGCCTGAGCAACCTCGGCGTAGCGTTCGACCGGCCAACGTTTTGCTCCCCAGCCCGCGCCGGGGTTGATCAGCACGGCTGGTTGGGATTTTGATTTGGGCAGCATTGCGTCAGCCCAGGCCTCGGCTGCGGGATCGACCGGCAAGATAGGCTGCACATGAGTGAGATCGTCCCCGGCGACGGCCGCGGCCAGTTCGATGTCCTGGTCGATGACGTGCTCGCCGTGGGTGATAACTCGCTCGGTGAAGAAGACGCGCGCGGCATTTTCTCGCGGTGTTTCTTCACCGATGCGGCGCCGGCAGCCCGCCAGACGCGCGATAGTTGCCGAGCGCACCGCGCCTTGGAGGTCAAGGGCCACGTCGTAGCAGCCGGCTCGCAATGCCTGCCGCAAATCTTTGATTTCATGCAGGGTACCTGGATGAAGGGGGGTCTTGCGCCATTGTTTTGTAGGAGCAAAATGCAGTTTGTCTACTACGGGCTGGCCCGGGCCTCTCACTCCATCCGGGACGCTCTGCGCCGAGAGCAGCGCCCGCCAGCGAGGTTCGACAACCCAGTCGATGACCCAATCCGGGTGCATCTGGCGCAGCGCGGTGACGGCGGGGAGGGCGTGAAGAATATCTCCCATTGCGCCCAGGCGCACCACCAGCAAACGGAACTTTGATCTGATCTGCAAACTTCGATTTTCTCACAGGGGCGGGCGAGGATGAAGAGATGAAAGGCGGAGTTGAAGCCAAACGGGCTTAGGTGTAGAGTCTTGCTTGTGAAACGCTCACTCTTCGGAATTGCTTTTTATTTCTTGATGGTTGCAGCCGCTAGCGGCCAGAATCCCGCTGCGCTAGAACCAAACGGCAGTCACTTTTATTGGAGTATTCGCAAAGCCCATTTCATTGCGTATGAGCGAACGATTCAAAAATCGCTAGATCTCAATTCAGCCGAAAAGTCCGCGCTCACCGGGAGGATTTCCTCGCTGATTCGTCCATTCATGAAAGAAAACGAGATTGAATCGGAAGCTGAGCTGCGGAAGATCGCAGCAAACACGCGAGTGGAATTGATGGACCTTGACGGCGACGGGGTTCCTGAGATCGTTGCTCAGGCGAATGATACGAGGGCAGGGTGTGGAGCGGCGGGCAATTGCCCATTCTGGATATTCAAAAAAACCTCAGAGGGTTACAAACTGATTCTTGACACACGCGATAAAGACGGAATCGGCGGCGCTGAACTGATCACCATCGAAGATACACTCACAAACGGGTTTCGAGATTTGGTACTGGCGGCGCACGACTCGGCGTCGGAGGAAACTCTGATTGTGTTGCGATACAGGAATGGGATGTATAGAGAAACCGCTTGCTATGACGCCAATTGACTGTTGACGGCAGGAGGCAAATGGCCCTACCTCAAGAACCCAATCATCAGTTACGGCTGTGGTGAATAGCCTGGATGTTGAGCTTCGGCGCTGACTACAAAGGAATACCCAATTCATTTGCCATCCACTCGATGGCCTGGGCCTCATTCTCGATTTCGACGCGAAGGCGAACGGTTTTTAGCGACAGGTATGCAGGGAGGCTGGCCGCGAGTTTCCCTAGCCGGACTGCATCCTTTTCTGTAGTAAGGAGGGTGGTAGCTCCGGCTTTGGTCGCCTCCGTGGTCAGGCGTTTCATGTCTGCGATGGTGTAGCGATGGTGGTCGGGGAAAGCGGTGCGCACGACGATTTTTACACCCGCATTCTCAAGTCCTACAAAAAACTGCTCTGGTCGCGCGATGCCGCAGAAGGCGGCGACTGGGCCTGTAACCGGCAGAACCTCCATTTTGCGGTGCAGATGCCAGATAGGGCCTTGCCAGCCATAGGATCGCAGATCGGCTTCGAGGGTTGGCTCGTCGGCGGGGATGGCGATGATTGTTGCGCGGCGAAGCGCATTGAGCGGTTCGCGGAGATTGCCTGCGGGGAGCAGGGAGTCTCGCCAGTCTTCGGCATTGAGGAGCAGAATGTCTACGTCGCGGTGAAGCTGGCGATGCTGGAAGCCGTCGTCGAGAATGTGCAGTACAGAACGACAAGAAGCGAATATTCCCTCAGGGGCTAAAGCCCGCGTAGGCTCAGCCGCCATTGTGCCGGGGCTAAAACCCCGGCCTACCAATGAAGCCTCAGCAGATTCAGCCAGCGAGCCAGCTTCGTAGCGCTGCGCGGCGACGTAGACGGCGGCTTCTCGCGCGATCAAAAGCGGCTCATCGCCGAACTCTTCTGCTGATCCCATTGAATCAACACGGGCAGGAAGGCGGCTCCGGCGGCCATAGCCTCGGGAGAGGACATCTACCTGAAAACCGCGCTGAGTGAGGGCTTTGGCCAGAGCGATAGTGAGGGGAGTTTTACCTGAACCTCCGGTGGAGAGGTTGCCGATGCTGATAACGGGCCCGCGCAGGCGGTGTGTTTGCTCCCAGCCCTTCTCAATGCGCAGATTGCGCAGAGAAACTCCGGCGGCATAGAGCGGAGTGAGCGGCGCCAGCCAAGGGCGCTTCACGCTGGCCCTCCCGGATTTGTTTCCGCGAGCAGGATGCGGAGAGCGCTGACGGTGCGATCGGTTGCCCCGGCCTGGCTCTCGAAGACGTTTCGTGCGCGCGCCCCAATCTGGGCTGCATCTTTTTGCAATAGATCAATCAGCGTTGGGGCGAGTTCTGTTGGTTCGGCGATGCGGATTGCGTTTTGCTCGATGAGCAAGTCAACGATGGCACGAAAATTTACGTAGTGCGGACCCATCGCGATAGGGACGCCGAACTGGGCCGGCTCCAGCGGGTTGTGCCCGCCAGCAGGGACGAGGCTGCCGCCAACAAAGGCGACGGTAGCCAATGAGTACACCGAGGCCAGTTCGCCGATGGTGTCGAGTAGGACGATTTGGCCTCTCTGGAGCGGCTGCAACAAGCCTGCAGGTTGTGAGCTCCAATCGGAGCGCTTTACCCAAGAGATTCCGGACTTTTCCAACAGCGCGGCCACAGCGGCGAAGCGCTCGGGGTGGCGGGGAGCGAGAACCATCGCGAGTTGCGAATCGGCTTTGAGCAGTTGCGGCCAGGCTTCGAGTAATATGGATTCTTCGCCTTCGAGTGTGCTGCCCGCGACGATCAAGCGCAGACCGGCGGCAGATTCCCTCAACAGTCGCACCGCTTCAGTCTCCTCAACTGCCCGCACATCGAATTTCAGATTTCCGGCGACGGTGACCCGCTCTGGCTGGCAGCCGATGGCCCTGAGCCGCTCGGCATCGGTCTCGCTCTGGGCAAGCACACGGCTGAGTCGCGAGAGGAGAGGCTTCCACAGCGCGCGGAGTCGCAAATAGCGCGGCCAGGAGCGGTCGGAGATGCGGGCGTTGACGACGGCCACTGGAATGTTGCGACGAAAACAACCGCTGAGCACGTTGGGCCAGAACTCCGTCTCGGCCAGAATCAACATTCGCGGCTGGAGTGCGTTCAGATGGGCGCTCACTGCCCAAGGCAGGTCCAGCGGGCAATAGAAGACGCGATTCGCGCCGAAGCGTTCGCGAGCCAGCGTCTGGCCGGTGCGAGTGGTGGTCGAAACAACGACAAGATAATCGGGCAATTCGGCGTCAAGGGTCTTCACTAGCCGAGTAACTGCCAGCACCTCGCCGACCGAAACAGCGTGGACCCAGATCAGGGGCCTGCCATTAATGGTTGTGAGTTGTCGCACATGACCCAGCCGCTCCATCAAGCCTTCGCGGTATTTTTGGGTGGTCAGGAGGCGGAAAATCCACCACGGCGATCCAACCACCAGCGCCGCCATCAGCGCGAGATTGTAGAAGAATAAAATCATGAGTTACGGATTGCCGCTGCCCCCGGTCTAACTCATCAAATGATACAGGCGGGCGGCAGCAGCAAAACCTGATCGCGGATTCCCTCAGGGGCTAAAGCCCTCCTGATTCTTGAAGGGCTTGCGACTGGACTAAAGTCCAGCCCTGATACAAACCGTCAAACAGCGCTGCTACGAAAGATGGGCAAGCACAGGTTTTTCGCAATCTGTTCTTCCCTTCACCAGCAAACTCGCCCATTCCGAGGCGAGGAAACGATCGAGGTTGGGGCTGGAATGATAGAGTCGAAACCGATGAATTTTTTGCGTGTATTTTCGTTGCTTGGGTTTTCTCTGGCGCTGCCGGCGATTGCCGCCGACCACACTCCACCTCCGGTGCAGCCGGCCACTGCATTTGCTGCGGTTGAGACTCACGACGATGAGAAGCTCTCCATTGCCGCGGAGCCGTACGACACCAAGGAAAAAACCGCTATCTTCCGCGTGGATTACCTCAGCCACAACGTGATGCCGGTGCGGCTGATTGTGACCAACAATGGCAGCCGGCCCGTGAGCCTGAGGGATGCGCGGATTCTCTTCCAGACTGCGGATGGTGATCGCATCCAGGCCTCGGAACCGGAGGATGTGGAGCGGTTGATGAACCGGAAAGAGCGCGAGGGGAGCAAGATTCCTCTGCCGGGCGGATTGCCGGGGATTAAACTCAAGCCCAAGGCCAGCGACAAAGAGATCGAGCAAGATTTTGACACCTTCGAGTACCAGGCTTTGATTGTCGAGCCGCACACGACTCGCGCAGGTTTTTTGTTTTACGATGTCACGGGATTGACCAACCCGCTCAATGGCTCCAAACTGCACATCCACAAGATCCGCGACGCAGAAGGAAACGAGCTTTTCTACTTCGAGATTCCCTTTGACAAGTATCTGAAATCGAAGTCTACGCAGATGAATTGAGAATTATCTAGCCGCCGGTTCGTCGAGTGAGTGGCGGATGACACCCAGCAGTTTGCCGCCTGGATCGTCCATGTATTCCCAGAACATCACTCCGCCAAGATGATGATTCACGGCATAGCGGCCTTTGGCTTCCATTGACTCAGGATCGTCGTAACTGACAAAGACGTGCGTGGCGGCATTGTAAAGATATGGCGCTTGGGAGGCCGAGTCCCAGTAGCGGACGAAGCCTTGATGCAGAAAGTTTTCTTCGATGCGGCCATAGGGAGCGTACCCCTGCGCGACGGCCTTGCCGGGCTTGAAAAGGCCGTGATCCGTCTCCGCGACCCCGCCCCAGACATGGCCGTAAAAAGGAACGCCGAGGAGAATCTTCTCCGCTGGTACCCCTGCCTTCTCGAAGGCGCGAACGCTCGCATCGCTTGAGACACTGCGCTGGTCGGCGGGATTGGCGAAAAGCGGGGCATTATGGCCGGTCAGCGGGTCAGAACCCGGCTCGGTGTAATCGTAGGTCATCAGGTTGACCGTATCGACGACCCTGGCGACTGCTTCCATTTGCGTATTGGCCAGGAACTCGTCCGATGCTCCTGCGGCAATGGTCAGATAAAGCAGCTTGTGGCTTTTCGCAGCTTCCGCGTCGAAGGCCGAACGCAGCTCCTTGAGCAACAGAGTAAAGTTCTGCTTGTCCTCGACGCGGTGGCGATTGCCCGCGCCTTTGCTGCCGGGATATTCCCAATCCACATCCAGGCCGTCGAGGTTGTATTGGCGGAGAAATTCAACCGCGCTCAGGATGAATACTTTTCTGCTTTGCGCGCTGAGCGCGGCATCGGAGAATCCCCTTGAGCCAAGCCAGCCGCCGACTGAAACCAGAATCGTCAGAGAGGGATTCTGCTTTTTGAGCGCGTTTAGCAGCGCAAAATTCTGCGGGTCGGCGGCGCAACCGGTGGTGATGCGCCCATCCTTGATGCGGACAAAGGCGTAGTTGATGCGGTCCAGCCTGATTGCATCGATTGCGTCCGGCGGCAATGGGGATTCACGCGAATAGATGTAGCCGACGATGATCGGGCGGTTGGGGGCCGGAGCCGCGTCGGCGTTCAGCGCGGACACTGCCGTGAGCCCAAGCAAGAAAGCGTGAATGATCTTCATACGTAAAATTCCAGACAGCAGGTAGAAGAGACCTGTTTGAAAAACCGTTGCGCTCAACCCTCGTAGTAAGTCGCCGTGGTGGTGTCCGTCTCCCATATCGTGCAATCCTTCACGCGCACCCGGCCGGAGGTCATCTCAACAAGCTGCTGGCTGGTCTCGTCGTAAAAATACCGGGCAAGGTTCTCGGCTGAGGGGTTCAGCACGGTGAACGGTTCGAGGTCGTTGAGCATCTGGTGGTCGATGCGGTCGATGACCGGGCGCATCACCTGCTTGAGCAATTTGAAGTCCAGCAACAGGCCGGCCTCGTCCAGCGCGGTCCCGGCGAGGGTGACGCGGACCTTGTAGTTGTGGCCGTGCGGGTTCTCGCACTTGCCCCGGTAGTTGCGCAGGTAATGGCCAGAAGAAAATCCAGCCTCCACGGTGACTTCATACATCGGCGTCTGCTCGATCCTTGAGGGAAAACGTCCCAACCTCCATTCTATCGGTTGGGTGTGCGAGCATGATCTGTCGGTCTGTGTATCAGGCACTTCTATTGGGTGCCCCCGGTCCCTCGCCTTTGGGGACCGGGGAATCCTCGCCCCGTCAACCCCTGCCTTCGCGCCTTTTTCTCCGTACCTCGTTCCGAACAGTCTCGCTGCGCCGGTCTACTTGCTCAAAGAGGTTGCTCATTACGCCGATCAGCGCCGAAATCAGCCCGCCCAGGAGCAGAAACAACGCGCCGGTGCGCCACAGCGACGCGTTGGCGGGCAGTCCCGGCTGCAGGCTGGGAGCCGTCAGCGACATCGTCCCCGCGACCAGCGCGAAGAGCACCAGCGAACCGGCCAGAATATAGAAGTTGCGGGACATGAGCGAACGATTCCTCAGCTCCGATTCTACTGCTTTTCAACTAGCGTGCTGAATTGTCGCAACGCTGCGGAAGAGCTGCGGACATGCGATCATAAGAGTTGAGGCAACTTCGCGCCCACTGCGAGGAATCAGCATGAAACTACGTATCCAAGGCAGCTCATTGCGCCTCCGCGTCTCCCGCTCCGAGGTGGCCCGTTTCAATGAGACAGGGCGCATTGCGGAGACGATCCGCTTCGCCCCGGAGCCGGAGGCGACACTGACCTACGCGCTGGAAAGCTCGGTGGATGCCGCGAAGATTTCTGTCCGCTGGCAGCCGCAGGAAGTCGCAGTGCTGGTCCCGGCAAAAGCCGCTCGTGAGTGGGCCGAGGGCGAGGGAGTTGGGCTACACGGAGATTGCGGCGCTGGAGAGCAGGCGCTGTCCATTTTGGTGGAGAAGGACTTCGCCTGCCTCGACCGCTCGGACGCCGACAACGCCGACACCTTCCCCCACCCGCTGCACGACGCAACCTGCTGATTGGCTCAGCGCGAGTGGATTCATTCGGCAGGTGCTGGCATTTCTGAGTTTTGAGTAAGTGGCTGGATAGGCTTAGGCCTTCGAGGCCAGAATCTCCAGCATTTCGACTTGGGGCGCGGGGTCGAAAAGCTCTTCGGCCCTGGCAAAGAGCGCCTTGGCGATCGGGCCGGTCACATGCGCTGTCCTTCCCGCTTCCGTTTCAAAGGTATCGAAGATACCGAATCTTCCCGGACCCAGCTTGACCGCATACCAAGTGGTGGTCGCGGGTTCCTGCTCCGCCAGGGGCTGCGCCGACTTCAGGAACTCCTCTACCTCGTGCTCTTTGCCCGGCCGGGCGGTGAGCAGCGCCAATATCGCAAACTTATCCAATGGAACCTCCTTAACCTCTATCTCAGTAGATGCAGAACCTGCCGCGTAGTTACCGAATGCTGCGACGAATTCACCTCGCTGCAATATCGGGGCTCAAGCGGCCCGCCGCAGGGAATGCCCTGCCGCCGCTTATACTGATAAAGCTATGAAAGTCCTCTCCGGAAACGAGATTCGCGAACTATTCCTGCGCTTTTTTGAGTCGAAGCAGCACCGCCGGGTGCATTCTTCGTCCCTGGTGCCGCACAACGACCCCACGCTGCTCTTTACCAACGCGGGAATGAACCAGTTCAAGGATCTCTTTCTTGGCGTGGAGAAGCGCGAATATTCGCGGGCGACGACTTCGCAGAAGTGCGTCCGCGCCGGCGGCAAGCACAACGACCTCGAAAACGTCGGCTTCACGCGGCGGCATCATACGTTTTTTGAGATGCTGGGGAACTTCTCGTTTGGCGACTACTTCAAGCAGGACGCGATTGCCTATGCCTGGGAGTTGATCACCAGCCCGGAGTGGTTCGGGATTCCCAAGGACAAGCTCTATGTGACGATCTTCGAGGGCGACCCGGCCAACGGAGTCCCGCGCGACGACGAAGCGGAGCAGTACTGGATCGCAGCCGGAGTGCCGAAAGAGCGCATCAAGGAGTATGGCCTCAAGGACAACTTCTGGCAGATGGGCGAAACCGGACCCTGCGGACCCTGCTCGGAGATTTTTTACGACATGGGGCTGGAGGCGGCAGAGACACCCGGCGTCGATAAGCCCTTTGGCCAGGACGATGCGCGGTATGTCGAGATCTGGAACCTGGTCTTCATGCAGTTTGACCGCTCGGCAGTCGTGGACCCAGCGACCAAGACGACGAGTTACAAGCTCATGCCGCTGCCCAAACCCTCCATTGATACCGGCATGGGGCTGGAGCGCGTCGCGGCGGTGCTGCAAGGGAAGGTATCCAACTTTGAGACGGATTTGTTTACGCCGTTGATTGAACGCGCCGCTGTGCTGACAATGACTCAATATGGCGTGGACGGGAAAATAGATGCATCGTTGCGAGTCATCGCTGACCATGTGCGAGCATCTACATTCTTAATCTCTGACGGCGTTGTACCCTCCAACGAGGGACGCGGCTACGTCTTGCGCAAGATTCTTCGTAGAGCAATCCGACATGGAAGGTGGCTGATGACAGCAAAGCCTTTTCTGTGTTCATTGGTGCCCACTGTCTGCGATGAAATGAGTCAAGCCTATCCAGAGCTTCTTGACTCCGCAAATCGTGTCGCCAAAATCATCGAGTCGGAGGAAAATCAGTTCTCACGAACATTGCTAATTGGTTCTCAGCATCTACTTGCCGATCTGCGTGAGGTTGTGGCCGCAGCGGTTGACGAAAATCGCCGCAGAATTCGCCAAGACATACAAACGCTGCAACAAAAACCTCAACCATCTGGCGAATCTGCCTCCATTAACGAGCTTGCCAACGCAGACTGGAATCAACTTCGTGAGATCGTTGGACGTATAGGCAGCACAGCAGCTAAGCCTATCTATCCAGGTTCTAAGGCATTCAGATTGTTTGAAACGTTCGGGATGCCGTGGGATTTTCAAGAGGCTACCTGCCACGACATTGGCATAGCAATCGATCTTGAAGGCTTTGAATCTGCTCGTGCTGCCGAGCAAGCCCGCGCCCGCGCCAGTTGGAAAGGCGGAAGCCAGAAGACAGCCAGCCCCGCTTATCGCGAGTTACCCAAAACAGATTTTCTTGGCTACAAACAACTCACCGCATCTAGCGCGGAAGTTTTAGCCATTGTCAAAGACGGCGTGGGTGTTCCCGCCGCTGCTGCGGGCGATCAGGTTGATGTTGTCCTCGACCAAACCAGCTTCTACGGCGACTCGGGCGGGCAGACCGGCGACACTGGCGTGTTTTTATCTCCCGATGGCAACACGACTGTTGCGGAGATTACCGGCTGCGTGCTGCCGGTGCAGGGAGTGCGCGCGCACAAGGCTTTACTCAAGCAGCCGCTGGCCGTTGGCGATCACATCAACACCGTTGTCGATGAAGAACGCCGCAACGCGATTCGGCGCAACCATACTGGAACCCATCTGCTCCACGCCGCGCTGCGGCAGGTGCTGGGAACGCATGTGAAGCAGGCGGGATCGTCGGTTGAACCCACGCGGCTGCGCTTCGATTTCTCGCACTTTGCGCAGGTGGCCGATGAGGAGCTGGAAGAGATCGAGTCGATTGTGAACCGCGAGGTGCTGGCCAACGCCAAGGTCGACACGCTGGAAGATGTGCCGATCGATGTGGCCGTCAACGAGTATCACGCGATGGCGCTCTTCGGCGAAAAGTACGGCGACAAGGTGCGGGTAGTCAAGCTCTCCGATGGTTTTTCAACGGAGTTATGTGGCGGCACGCACACGCAGGCCACCGGCGAGATCGGCCTGATCAAGATTGTCAGTGAGGGTTCTGTCTCCTCGGGCGTACGCAGGCTGGAGGCGATCAGCGGCTTTGGTTCGCTCGACGCTTTCCGTCAGGATTATGCAGTCTCGCAAGTCGCCGCGCAGATCGCCCCTCCCCCTGCGGGGAGCAGTCTTTTGGAGTCGTTTCGTGGGAGATTAGCAGCGCAGGAAGACGAGTTGAAGCGGTTGCGGCGTGAGTTGGAAGAAGCCCGCATGAAGTCCGCTGCCGGAGCGCTGGATGAGGCATTGAGCCGCGCCGTGGAAGTGAAGGGCGTGAAGCTGGTAACTCTGCGCGCGGATAGTTTGGAGCGAGGGCAGCTGCGCACACTTGTCGATAACTTGAAACAAAAGCTTGGCGAAGGCGTGGTGGTACTGGCCTCGGCGCAACCGGAAGGCAAAGTCGCGCTGATTGCCGGAGTTACACCTGGAGTTATCAAGAAAATTCAAGCCGGGAAGTTAGTGGGAGCAGTGGCCAAGTTAGTCGGCGGCTCGGGCGGTGGCAAACCGGAGATTGCCGAAGCGGGCGGCAAGGATCAGGGGCAGATTGATGCCGCACTTCAAGCAGCACCTGCACTGGTAGCGGAGTTGCTCGGATAGCAGCTCATGCAGGGTTGGATGAGCCGTCGCCGCATTGATAGCGGGCTTCAATGGCTTGCACTTTTTTGAAGCGGCGGACGAAGCGCTCTTCCTTGGCGATGAACTCGGCCTTCACGTAAGCATCGACAACTTCGTAAGCCAATGACGTGCCGATGATGCGCGCGCCCAACACCAGCGCGTTCATGTCGTCGTGCTCCACGCCCTGGTGGGCGGAGTAAGTGTCATGGCAGATGCCGGCGCGGATGCCGGGAATCTTGTTGGCCGCGACGCAGACGCCCACGCCCGAGCCGCAGATGATGATGCCCCGCTTGGCTATGCCCTGCTTGATCGCGAGACCAACCTTCTCGGCAAAGTCGGGATAGTCGTCCAGTGGATCAGGTTCGTAAGTTCCCAGATCGACCACCTCATGGCCGCCCTTGGCGAGATAGGCGCGGATTTCCTCCTTGAGGGGAAAGCCCGCGTGGTCGGCGCTAATAACTAATTTCACGATGAACTCCTGCGGAGTTGCCGCATCATTTGGTTGAGCGTTCCCAGGTCCCCAAATGCGAGGGACCTGGGGCACCCAAATTGTCGGCTATTTCAACAATGCTTTCGCTTGGGCTGCGACATTTTCCGGAGTGAAGCCGAGTTCGGCCAGCACCTTTGCGCCGGGGGCCGAGGCGCCGAAGCGGTCGAGGCCAACAACGCCGCCGTCTGAGCCGACATACTTCCACCAGCCGAGGGTTGCGGCTGCTTCAACAGCCAGTTTGGGCACACCCGCGGGCAGAATGCTCGACTTATACTCCGCCGTTTGTTCTTCAAAGAGCTTGTTGCTGGGGAAGCTGACCACGCGCGCGCGGATTCCATCGGCGGCGAGGAGCTTGGCGGCGTTGATTGCCGGCCAGAGTTCCGAGCCGACGCCGATCAGAATCACTTGCGGGTTGGCTTCATCCACAACCACGTAAGCGCCCTTGCTGACGCCCGCATAAATATCGTGCGCGGCAGGGTCGAGGACCGGAAGATCCTGGCGGGTGAGGGCGAAGAAGCTAGGGCCAGTGCGTTCAAGCGCGAGACGCCAGGCAGCTGCTGTTTCGTTTGCATCGGCCGGGCGGAAGTCGGTGAGTCCGGGAATGGCGCGCAGGCCGACGAGCTGCTCGATGGGTTGATGCGTGGGTCCGTCTTCGCCGAGGGCTATGGAATCGTGCGTAAAGATGAAGAGCGAATGCACTTGCATCAGCGCTGCGAGACGAATGGCAGGCTTACAGTAGTCGCTGAAGACGAAGAAGGTGGAACCGAATGGAACAAGACCGCCGTGGGCAGCCATTCCATTGACAGCGGCGGCCATGGCGAACTCGCGCACACCGAAGAAAATGTTGCGGCCTGCTGGATCGATGTGGAAATTCGCGCCGGGCTTGAAGATGGTTTTGGTCGAGGCGGTGAGATCGGCAGCGCCGCCGATCAGCTCGGGAACGGCTTCGGCAATTGCGTTGAGAATCGCGCCGCCGGCGTTGCGCGTAGCCTGCGGCTTTTCGGTGCCGAATTTGGGAATTGCGGCTTCCCATCCTGCCTTGCGCTCGCCCTTCTGCGCGCGGTCAAACTCGGCAGCGAGTTCGGGGAATGCGGCTTTGTAACCGCTGAAGAGCTTGGTCCATGCGGCTTCGCTCTCCGCTCCGCGAGTAACGGCGGTGCGCCAGTTGGCCTCGGCTTCAGCGGGAACGTAGAAATACTGATCTTCGGGAAAGCCGAAGAATTTTTTGGTTGCCGCCACGTCTGCCGCGCCCAGAGCTTCGCCATGGGATTTGTTGCTGCCGGCCTTGGGGCTGCCATAGCCGATGATGGTGCGCACAGCGATGAACGAAGGGCGCGGATCAGCCTTTGCTGCCGTGATAGCTGCTTCGAGAGCGCCGAGATCGTTGCCGTCAGTCACTCGCTGAACATGCCAGTGGTAGGCTTCGAAGCGCTTGAGCGCGTCTTCGGTGTAGCTCAGGTCCGTCGGTCCGTCGAGCGAAACATGGTTGTCGTCGTAGAAGAAGATCAGCTTGCCCAAGCCGAGGGTTCCGGCGAGCGAGGATGCCTCGTGCGAGACGCCTTCCATCAGATCGCCGTCGCCGAGCAGTACGTAGGTGTGATGATCGACAACCTCGAAGCCGGGACGGTTATAGACAGCGGCCAGATGCTTCTCGGCAATCGCCATGCCGACGGCCATTGAAAGCCCTTGACCGAGAGGGCCGGTGGTCACTTCCACGCCGTCGAGGTGGCCGCGCTCCGGATGGCCGGGCGTGCGCGAACCCCACTGACGGAAGCCTTTGAGGTCGTCGAGCGTTACCTTGTAGCCGGAGAGAAAGAGCGTGCAATAGAGCAGCGCCGAGGCGTGGCCGTTGGAGAGCACGAAGCGGTCGCGGTCTACCCACTTGGAGTGCGCCGGATTGTGCTTCATCAGCTTATGGAAGAGCAGGTACGCAATAGGCGAACAGCCCAGCGGCGCGCCGGGATGGCCGCTATTGGCTTTTTGAACGGCATCAACGGCAAGCAGCCGCAGTGTATCAATGGAGAGTTCATCAAGAGAGAGTGAGGCGGTGCTAGCCATGAGTACAAAGTCCTTTCGTTGGACCCGGATAACCGGGTAAATCAGTTTACTCAGAGTCAATCTTCACTTCAACATTGTATCCGAGCCAGCGGTCCTGATCTGGCCAGTGCAGCGTCCAGAGGAGTTCCTCACCGGCAGCATTTTGATCAGTGGGAAGGTCGGCGCTGAAGCCGGAACTGCCCAGTCCGCGGCTAGCTGTGGTGTGAACCGTCCTCCAGTCATCCGTGGTCCAGGTCACTTCAAAGCGGCTTTCGTCGAGGATGCGCAGGGTCGCGCCGGCATGAATGCGCTGAATGGGGCGGCGCAGGCTGAATATCTCAAGTTTGCTTTCGCGAGCACGATTTCGCGTCGTGCTGTATCGCTCGAATACCGGATCGATGCGGTCAAAGACCTTGCCATCGACGGAGGAGCGCAGCAGCTTGAGATACTCGGCGTGTGCCCAGACCAGCGGCACGGCCGAACCAGCCGGCTCACCGAGGTGCATGCCCGCATCCGGAATGTCAGCCGCGTCCCAGACCTGCTCGGGCATCATCTGGCCGCAGGTGGCAAAACGCTCGTATGTTTCGATGAGCGGAACGACGCCGTTGCCGGCGGCCAGCTCGTAGTGGGCGCGCTCACCAACCAGCAGCGGCCAAGGGCGACCCTGGCCCCAGACGTGGTACGAGCCGCCATCGGCGCGCTGGCCGTAGCCATCCCAGTTGTAGCGCAGCCAGCAGGGGCCTTGCGGCAAATCGTGCTTGAGGACCGTATCCATCACCTTGATTGAGTCCGCAATCAGCGGATCGTCGGCGCGGCGCACACCATAGCGGACAAGTTCCAGGAATCCGCCGTCGATGATCTCTCGCGCTTCGAATTCATAGCGTGTGCCCGGCGGGCGGTTAGCCAGCTTCAGCAACTCGGTTCCCGCGCCTTCGCGGTCGTAGGCTACTTCATTTTCCGGCGGGCGGATGCGCATGTAGTGACGCTTGATGCCGGGATGAAGGACGCCGTCATTGGTCACGGTCCAATGCTCCAGATGGCTCTCGATCCAGTCGGCAAACTCCTCAAAAAATATGCCCAATTCCATTGAATCGTGGGCACGGGAAATCTCCGCCGCGCAGATCAGTCCGCCAATCACCGCAGCCAGCGTGGAGGGCGAGTAGCCTGCGGCCTCCTCCCAGCGCTCCTGATGGGTAACGGGCGCGTGGCGAACCAGAAAGCCCGCCGCGCGCTCGACAAAGGCGAAAATCTCCATCTCGCCGAGCGCATTGGCCTTCCACAACCGCCAGGCAAGGATCAGTGGGAAGGCAACCTCATCCAGTTGCACGCCATGCCAGTAGGCGCGGCCATCGACCCAGAAATTCTGCGCGAAGCCACCGTCGGGGCGCTGCGTGCAGGCCAGATAAACCAGCGCGCGGCGCGCGGTTTCGGCGCGTCCGCAGGCCAACAGCGCAGTGGCTGTCTGCACCATGTCGCGGGTCCAGACCAGGTGGTAGCCGCCCATATCGTCGTCGCCCTCGGTTTGGCCCCAGGGAATCGAGGCCGAGGCGACAAAGGCTCCGGAAAAAGTCTTGTCCTCATGGGCCAGCAGTACATTGTGGCTCACGCGCATCAGCTTGCCGCCGTCGCGAGCCTTGGCTGCCAGCCACTCGGGATTGGCTACACGGTGCCACTGCTCAATGAAGCGGCTGCGATGCGCCTCATACGGACTGGCCAGCGAACTCACTGTCTTCTGCAGCGCGGTATGGTGTCCCTGGCCGATGCCGATCGTCAGCGTGAATTCACGGCTGCCGTTGCTGTCCAGAGGCCGGCAATCCACTTCGCCCAGCACCGCAATATTGCCGCCGGTCGCTGAACCGAACTGCCAATCCATTTTGAAGTTGTCCACCAGATCGCGCCAACCGTCACTTGCGCCCACAAATCCGCAACTGACCCGTGAGAATCCGCAACTGGCTGCCATCGCCAGCGACCACTCATTCTTCCAAGCCAGCAGCATCTTGCGCCCGGCAATATCCACAGCCCGCGCGCTGTTGTCCGCCCCTCCGCCATCGAGATGCGGAGCCAGCAGCGCGTAGATTTTCAGCCGCGGCAGCAGCTCGGCATCGCCCTCCAGCCGGACGCGCTGAATTACCGCAGAGTGGTGCGGGTCGCAGATAATCTCCTTGGTCAGCATGTACCGGCCCGCGGGATCTCGGTTCACATAGCGTACGCCCAGCGCCTCGGGATGGATGTACTTGAAGGTCGAGATCAGGTCGCGTTTTTCTTCATGGATGAAGCTCTCGCCGTCGGTGACCAGAAACTGCATATCCCGCACCTGGGCGCGGTCGATGGTGGGGTGGTAAATCTCGTTGAGAATGCCGTGCGAGGCGGTGAACCATATCCGGCTCGACGCGGCGTAGGCTGTGCCCACGGCGTCTTTCACGCTCGAAGTCCAGCGCGGCTCCATGCCCGGCGCGCCAAAGGCCTCGCCCTGCTGGTCCAGCCATTTGTATTGGGGAAGCTCAGTCATGCTGTCCGATCCTGCAATTCAAATTGGAAGTCAGGGAGAGCGTGTGATCCGTCTCCTTCGACGCTGGGCGCATCCGGAAGGTTTCTTAAATTCAATTGCTCTGAGTCCGAATCCTGCCCACAGCCTTTAGCATCCATTGAAACAGATGCGGCCGCCTCCGGTGATGAAGCTTTCGTGTCGTGCCGCCTGGACTTTTCTCTCAAGGGCAATGGAACCATCGCCGGATACGGGTCTTCGGCTATTATGAACTCGTCAATTTAAGGAGGAATTATGCCCGATTTACGCGACCTGTCCCGCACTCTGAAAATTGCCACTGTCGGTCTTTTGATCATTTCCGCTGTGTCTTTCACCGCGAACGCTCAGTTGTTCGGCAATTCACACTCAGTTGCATCCCCAAATACCCCCTCAACTGCATCCCCAACTGAGTCAGAAGCTCGCGACGAACTGAACAAGGGCGTGGTAGCTTACTACTCCGCTAGGTACGGGGAGGCCATTGCTCATTTCAGGCGGGCAACAGAACTGGTCCCGTGGTCCCTGCTGGCAAAGAGAGATCTTGCTGCTGCGCTACAGCAAACTATCGATCCGAGACGAGAAGAGTATCTCGAAACCGCTCAGCAGGCGATAGACCTCTATAAGCAAGTATTGGACAGCAGACCGCGGGATTTAGATGCACTCAGGAACATCGCGGAAATTGAATTCATTATCAACCGGCTTGACGACGCAAGGGCGTGTGAGAAGAGGGTGCTGGATGCTGATCCGCATGACTCATCCGCGGACTATACAATTGGATTCCTTGACTGGACGCAGGCG
>CAZHKN010000066.1:0-19196 GCA_964532725.1 uncultured Occallatibacter sp. | reverse complement strand
GTCGTCATCATCCTCATGCTGATCCTCATCAACCGCAAAGACCTGATGGGTGAGCACAAGAACTCGCGCCTCTGGAACATCATCGCCTGGGGCACCAGCATCATCGTCATCGGCATGACGTTCGTGATGCTCTGGGGCATGATGCCCGGGCACTAACCACCTGCGGTGCGGCTGACGGCCTGCGGCGTGGCGACTCAAGGATTTTAGAAACAAAACCGGGTCGTAAGGGGCAGAGTGGCAGTTGACGGAGTGTAACATGATATGTCACACTCCTGCTGTGATCAGGACATTCCGGCATCGTGGCATCGAGAAGTTCTTCAGGACCGGATCGAAGGCGGGCATCCAGCCAAAACATGAATCCCGATTGCGCATCCTGCTGACCACCTTGAATCTGGCTTCGACGCCCTCCGATATGAACCGGAATGGTTGGGATTGGCATTCGCTGAAGGGAGACCTCAAAGGACACTGGTCGGTGAGCGTCAACGAGAATGGCATCCTCACCTTCAGCTTTGCAGTTGAGGATGCCATTCTCGTTGACTATCGGGATTATCACTAAAGGAGCAATGACCATGACGATGATGCATAACCCGGCCAGTCCAGGCGAACTGCTCAAAGAGTTCCTGGGCAATACCACCGCAACCGAGCTTGCGGAACATATCGGCGTGGCGCGCGCCACCATCTCGCGCATTCTCAATGGCCGTACCTCTGTTTCGATGGACATCAGCATCCGGCTCGGCGAGGCTCTGGCGCTCTCCCCCGACTTCTTCTCCAAAGCCCAGCTTCAGTACGACCTGTGGATCGAATCGCAAAGAAAACGCCCGAAGATCAGACCGCTGGCCGCCTGACCACCTGCGGTGGGGCCAACTGCCTTCGGCTTGACAAGTCAGCAGTATCAGTTTCTCACGCTTGCGCCAAGAAAAAAGCTCCAGGATGGGGCACCCGGCACCTGGTACTCATAGCTTTGTATTCTTCCAATCCGTGTCTTCGTGACAGTAATACCCGTCATATCCAAGTATCTTCAGGACACATACGTCCACGACATGCGACAGCTTCTTCTCCAAATTCCGGACCTTCGAAAACTCGAAGTTGCCGTAGCTCGCTCTGTGAACCAGACTGTTCCGCAGAATACCCATGTCCTTTTCGAGGCCTGTAACGCCCAATCCCTCACAGAGCTCTTCGAGAAGAAGCCCAGCCGAGGGGTTGTTCGCAGATCGAAGCTGGCTAATAAGGTTCTTCTGCTGTTCGGGACTGAGAGGCCCTGTCTTTGCCTCGATGGCCGCCAGAATTTCTCGCGCCAAGTCTCCATCCAGAAGCTCCTGCCAGCCAGCATGGATGTAGTTGCGCTTGGACTTCGGAAGGAAGTCGATGCGTAACCGTTCGATCCCAATATAGAGGGACATAAAGCGTAGGTCTACGAAATGATGATGCTGGGATTCATTGATCCAGAGGAGCGAAGTCCTCAGCTTGCAACGTAGAGCGTCGACATAATGCTCGATGACGGCTCCTAGAAATGTATGCAGTTCCGCTCGCAGCCCGCTGCTCGTCGAGACGTAATCTGAGATGATCGCCCAGCCTGAATGAAAATTCCGGGCTCTTCCGGCAAGCGAACGGGTGAATCCTTTCTTAGCCACTCCAGGAGCGATCAGTTCTCTCGTTACCCAAAACACAGTGTTTTTGGTTGCGAAGGCCAACAGCTCACAGATGGCATCTGCTAGATCGTCCGCCGCTTCCTTGCTCATATCGTCTTCGCAGACGAGTGCGAGTGTCGCGGTTACGGCTGCCCCGTGCGTCTCGCACAACTCCTTCAGTATCTCTTTGTAATCGGATGAATGCTGAAGGATGCAGGTGACGTTCTTAAAGTTGAACGTCATCTTGTCTCGCTGCCAGCCGCTCGGTAAGAAGGTTACCTCCGCCCCTGAGAACTCTAGATTTGTGAGGCCATATTCAAATGCCGTAGGCACTATGCCCCCTCGTAGACCTGTTTCATCCCATTTAGCCGGTTACCCCAGGTCCGGATTCTCGGACCAGCGAATGTTTAAGCCACAGCCAACCGCTTCAACTGAATCCGCCCAGCCGGAATCTGCGCCAGGTCGTAGTGAGCCTGTTGCGTGATCCAGCTTTGCGCACTGCCGCCAAAGACCTGCGAGAGCCGGATCGCCATCTCCGGCGAGATGCCGCGCTTTCCGTTGACCAGTTCGGAGAGCGTAGTGCGCGTCACGTCCAAAGCCCTTGCGGCCTCAGTAATCGTCAAGCCGAGCGGCTCAATGCACTCACTTAGAACAACGCTGCCAGGGTGCGGCGGGTTCTTCATCGGCATGGGGAAACCTCCTTAGTGGTAATCCAGATAATCGACATCGAACGCATGGCCGTCAACAAAACGAAAGATCACGCGCCAGTTGGCTCGAACCGTAACGGCCCAGAGACCGCGCAATTCACCCTTTAGTGCGTGTAAGTTGAATCCCGGAAGATTCATATCCTCCGCTGAACCTGCCGCATCCAGCCGGGCGAGGATGTTGCGCAGTTTGGTCAAATGTTCCGCCAGAATGCCACGAGGATCGGCGTCCTCGTAGAGGCGTTTCAGCCCCTTGTGGCGGAACGATTGAATCATTCGTAATCGTAATGCGTAACGTAACGAATGTCAACGAGTCTCTCTACCAAACAGCTTGAGCTTGCCCCTTCCGGCGACGCGCTTCCGGTCAAGAAAACAGTCAAATTGTAGAATGTACGAAGCACCTTGCAAGCCTCAACCATGACCCACTTCGACCAAGTCTCAGAAGCAGCCGCTTTCTTGGCGGAACCAATCGCCGCCAAACTCGGCGCGCGGCAGCCGCGCATTGGCATTGTTCTCGGCTCAGGACTCGGCGCGGTGGCCGATGCCGTCGCTGATCCGGTGATCATTCCCTACGCGCAGATTCCCCACTTTCCGCAATCCACGGTGGAGGGCCACGCAGGGCGAATCGTTGCTGGACTATTGAACAATGTGCCCGTCGTTGTGATGCAGGGCCGCGTCCATTTTTACGAGGGCTACACTCCTCAGCAGGTCACTTTCCCCATGCGTGTGCTGGGCGCGCTCGGCATACGCGCCGTGGTGCTGACCAATGCCGCGGGCGGCATCCAAGAAGGCTACCGTATCGGCCAGTTGGTCGCTCTCTCCGATCACATCAACCACATGGGCTGGAACCCATTAGTCGGTCCCAATGAACCGCGCTTCAGCTTTCGTCCCGGAACTGGGCTACGTTTTTTCGACATGACCGAAGCGTACTCGAAGACCCTTCGCGCCCTTGCGAAACAGGCTGCCGAAGAGCAGGGATTCCCGCTTGAAGAAGGCGTCTATCTGGCCGTCAGCGGCCCATGTTTTGAGACCCCCGCGGAGATTCGAGCCTTCCGATCCCTTGGAGCGACGCTGGTCGGCATGTCCACCGTGCCAGAAACCATCGTCGCCCGCCACATGGGCATCAAGGTACTGGGAATCTCCTGCGTGACCAATCTGGCAGCCGGACTCGGCGCGACTCCACTGAGCCACGAAGAGGTTTTCGAGGCCGGCCGTAAGGTAGAACACCAACTGGCGCGGCTGCTGGAGCGGTTGATGCCCCGGCTGGCTGCGCTGCCGGAGATGGCTGAGCTATAATTTGGGTAGATAATATGTATAGGCGCTAATCTTAGACCGCTGGCCATCGCCGCATCAGGCGCAGAACAACGGTTCCAAGTTCAGTCAGCCTCTTCCCGGATTGGGATACCCTAATTTCTACTGCCAATTTTGGTTCATTTACCAAAGTTTCATTAGAAAACTATCAGAACTCGTATAGACCGCCGATAACGTGAAAACGATGCTGAACAGAACCTTTCAACAGTACAGGCACAAGGTCGCGCACTGGCTTGCCGAGGGCATATCGCCTCGCCGCTTGGCCTTGACGCTGGCGATCGGTTTCGCCATTGGCTGCATCCCAGTCGCTGGGGTGCCCACGGCGGTCTGCATCCTGCTGGCAGTGACTCTACGCCTGAATCTGCCCGTTCTGCAGGCCGCCAACTACCTGGTAATGCCCCTGCAATGGCTGCTGATGGCGCCGTTCGTGCGCATGGGCCAGTGGCTCTTTCATGGCGTTTCCACTTCGACACAGGCACTCAAGCTCTCTTCACTTCTGCATCTCTCGCCGCAGGAACTTCTTGCCCAACTCAGCGGTCTGGCCGGGCACGCAATGGCCGCATGGCTCCTGATCGCCCTCCCGGCTGTCGTGCTGATGACCGAAGCGCTCACACGATTGCTGCGCCGGGTTCCTGCAATGGCCATTGCCGAAGCGGGCGACTAAACCTGCTGCCCGCTATTTCTTCACCGCATAGGGATCGGGAACCGGCTTTGCGCTTTCAACCCAGGCGGTGTAGATCATGTCGCGCAACATGCTTGCGCCAGCTGCCAGCCGTTCGGCGGTAAAGGCGCGCGATTCATCACTTCCCGGGCCCACAAAGCCGCCGGTCTTCTCCAATTGATAGACCTTCTCAACATAAGTGGCTGAGTGGCGAAGGTAAGCGACATAGGCATCAAAGCAATCTCCATCAATCGCTTTGGCAGGCGTCATCTTTGCCAGCACCTCAGGCGCGTGCAGGTTTGCAGCCACAAACGGGCCTTCAAACTGCCAATGAATCTGGTGGCCGGTTGTATAGCCGTTGGGATTCGGTCCCACCCAGCCGTTGTATTGAACGGTTGTATGCAGCGGTTGCGAGGCATCGCCAACGTAATGCCCCAGCCAGCCCGCATAAAAAATCACCACTTGCTCTACGGAGCGCAGGTCAGCGTTGATGGCCGCGGTTGATGCGGAATTTGCGCCATTCGCAGGTGTTGCGGCTGCGGCACTGAGCCGGCGATACTCGCGCAGAGCGGCCTTCAACCGTTCCCAAACCTCAGTCGCCTCCCAGGGTTGCAGGCCGATCTTCTCGGGCCGCTGGCCGGCAGCAAAAGCTTTGGCCTCAAAATCCATGCGGTTGCGCGGCAACGGCCCAAGAGCATCCGCTAATTCCAAATCAATAAAATGCTCCTGGGCCTGCGCCGCATTCAGCTCCGGCTCAGCGGGCGAACGCCAACGATCCGGCTCCGGACCCAGATACTCAATCTCGCTTACTGCCGCATCGGTTCGCAGGAATGCGGGCACATCGGCGGGCAGAGAGTTGGCCGCAAGACGATTGATCAGCCGATGGCCTTCGTTGCCCCAGGCATGCGCCGCTGGAGACAAACCTGCAAAGAACGCTACACCGATGGCTACATAAAGAACGGAGATGAGGGTGGACTTCCGGAACGAGCTAGACATGCGGCTAGTATATTAGCCACGCCCTTCATCTCTCATCGAAATTGTACGGAGAGCAGCGTCTACAATTTAGGTTTTCATACATATTTAACACTCCGGGCAGATCTCCTTTTCAGCATGGCCCGATCTACAAGAGCCTGATCATATCTCTTTCAGAAAACGGTTAAGTAACCCTGCTTTTTCAAGGGATAGTCCGTCATGCGCGGACGTTTGTTCGCGGTGATCGTCCGCACAATTGCTCCTTGAGCGTTGTACCTTTTATGAAATGACAAGAAACATCTTGAAATTTGCACCCCCATCCACTAGTCTTTTGCTCATGGCGACAGCGGCTAAACCAACGCTTCCTGCAGCGAGCGCAATCGATGCGATCGTGCGCCGGGTTCTGGCCCAGCATCTGGGCAAAGCAGAGGCGTTGAACTCCTCTCCGACCGATTGGCCAGCGGGGGATCTTTTTCATTCCGAGCCTGTCAATGAATTGAAGGCGCAGATCGTCGCCGCCGGACGCCGGCTCTGGCAGCGGGAATATGTGGACGGAAACGGCGGAAATATCTCTGCCCGCGTCAATGACGAACTGGTGCTCTGCACTCCAACTCTGTGCAGTAAAGGCGATCTACGCGAAGAGGAGTTATCGCTGGTCAACCTTGATAACCGGCAGATTCTCGGCATAAGGCCACAGACCAGCGAGATTCAACTCCATCTGGAAATTTACAAGGCCGTTCCGCAGGCCAGGGCAGTCATTCACTGCCATCCCCCCTACGCAACGGCCCATGCAATCGCAAGGGTTGTTCCGCAAGGCAACCTGATTCCCGAGCAGGAGCTTTTTATCGGACCAGTGGCGCTGGCGCCGTATGAAACGCCGGGCACAGTGGAGTTTGCGCGCACGATTCTTCCTTTCGTCCGCAAACACAACACGGTACTGCTGGCCAACCATGGCATCGTCTGCTGGGCAGATACGGTGCAGCACGCAGGATGGTATGTCGAAGTTATCGAAAATTATTGCAAGACAGTGATGATTGCCAAACAACTGCGCAACCCGCTCCCGGAGATTCCCCCGGATAAGATTTTGGATTTGCTGGCGATCAAGAAAAAGCTGGGACTCCCGGATGCTCGCTTTCCAGATGAGGAAATCGAGTTATCCAGCAGCATCTCCTCATCCTGCGGAGTTACCCCCAGCTACTTTCAGCCTGAATGCGCAACGGACGAACAGCTCGATGACTTTGACGAGATCGCCGCGGACCTTACTGTGCGAATTGTGCGGCTCCTCGAAGAGCATTCCTGATTAATAAGCCAGCCTGCGCGTTCTTACGCTCCTACTCCGCCGTGGAGTTGTTGCAATGCGTACACGGTTATCTGCCGGCTCTGCATCGCCGCTATCCCTTCCACGGCAGCCTGCGCCGCTGCAATCGTGGTGATTGTTGGGATTCGCGCTAGCACCGCTGCACGGCGAATGGCCTTCTCATCAAAGAACGTATCCTGGCCGCGCGGAGTATTCACGATCAATTGAATCCGGTCCCCCTTGATCAGATCCACGACGTTCGGACGGCCTTCTTTGACCTTGAAAACCTTCTCGACGGTCATACCGGCCTTCTCCAACACATTCGCTGTGCCTTCTGTTGCGACCAATTTAAAACCAAGATGAACGTAGCTGCGCGCTAACTCAATCACCGCGTCCTTATCGTGGTCATTAACACTGATAAATAAATTCCCGCCCATCGGCAACAACTGTCCTGCAGAAAGCTGCGCCTTTGCAAAGGCTTCGCCGAAAGTGGCTGCGACTCCCATCACCTCGCCTGTAGAACGCATCTCGGGGCCAAGCACCGTATCAACGCCGGCAAACTTGTTCCACGGAAAAACCGGCGACTTCACGTAATAATGGCTGCCAACTTCCAGGTCTTTGCCGCTGGCCAGTTCGGCAGGCAATAATTCACGCAGTTTACGGCCCGTCATCAATCGCGCAGCAACCTTGGCCAGCGGAATTCCAGTTGCCTTCGAAACGTATGGAACCGTCCGCGAGGCGCGGGGATTCACTTCGATCACATACACATGATCCTGACCTTCCACGTCGCGCTGGATAGCGAACTGCAAATTAACGAGACCAACAACCTTCAGAGCGAGAGCCAGCTTACGCGTATAGGTGCGCAGAGTTTCCAACGTCTCTTCGCGAATGCTTACCGCGGGCAAGACGCAGGACGAATCTCCAGAATGGATTCCAGCCTCTTCAATATGCTGCATGATGCCGGCGATCACAACATCTTCTGAGTCGCACAACGCATCGACATCGACTTCTACCGCGCTCTCCAGAAAGTGATCGACAAGCACCGGCCGCTCCTGCGAATACTCGACCGCCTCGCGCATGTAGCGAGCTACAGCCTCTGCGTCGTAAGCAATCACCATTGCGCGCCCGCCCAGAACATAGCTTGGGCGCACTAATACCGGATAGCCAATGCGCTCGCCAACAGCAAGTGCTTCTTCAACACTTGTGGCTGTCCCACCGGCAGGCTGAGGAATTTGTAACTCGTCGAGCAACTTTCCGAATCGTTTGCGATCTTCGGCCAGATCGATCGATTCGGGCGAGGTGCCAATAATCGGCACACCGGCGGCTCGTAGCCGCTGCGCCAGGTTCAGCGGCGTCTGCCCGCCGAATTGCACGATCATGCCAATCTGCGCGCCGGATTGCGCCTCATGGTTATAAACCGCCAGAACATCCTCCAGCGTCAACGGCTCAAAGTACAGCCGGTCGCTGGTATCGTAGTCGGTCGAGACAGTCTCAGGATTGCAATTGACCATGATCGTCTCGTAGCCGTCGTCCTTGAGCGCGAAAGCTGCATGGCAGCAGCAATAATCGAACTCAATTCCCTGCCCGATGCGATTTGGACCAGAACCAAGAATGATGATCTTTCGCTTATCTGTTGGCGGCGCTTCATCTTCTTCGTCGTAAGTCGAGTAAAGGTAGGGAGTCATGGATTCAAACTCGGCGGCGCAGGTATCTACTAACTTGAAAACCGGCTTGATTCCTTTCTTTTCACGTAGTTCCCTCACCAATTGTGTGCCTGCATGGCCTTCGAGCTTCCACTCGGTTGCGATGCGTTCATCGCTCAGGCCAAGCCGCTTCAACTGGCGCAATTGCCCGGTTGAAATTGTCTCCGGCGTAGTTTCAGAAATCGCAGCCTGGGCCAGCGTTACCTCGCGCAACTGATGCAGGAACCAGGGATCCATCCCGGTAAGTCGCGCTACTTCACGCACACTCAATCCACGCTCGAAGGCATAGCGAATATACCCAAGCCGCTCTGGCTGGGGAGTTACAAGCCGCTGCGTGAGCCGCCTTGGCTCCAGAATCTCCGCGCCAGTCTTCTTGCCGGTTTCAAGGGCGCGCCAGGCCTTCATCAATGCTTCCTTGAAGGTGCGCCCCATGGCCATCACTTCGCCGACCGACTTCATCTGCGGACCTAAAGTATCGTCGGAGCCGGGGAATTTTTCAAATTGCCACTTAGGAATTTTTACAACAACATAATCGATGGTCGGCTCAAAGCAGGCTGGAGTTTTGCGCGTAATATCATTGGGAATCTCATCCAGAGTGTAACCAACGGCTAACTTGGCGGCGATCTTTGCAATCGGGAATCCGGTAGCTTTAGAGGCCAGCGCCGAAGAACGCGAGACGCGCGGGTTCATTTCGATGACTGTCATGCGGCCATCGAGTGGGTTCACCGCGAACTGCACATTGGATCCACCGGTCTCAACACCGATCTCGCGCATCACGGCAATCGCTGCATCGCGCATCTTCTGGTACTCGCGATCCGTCAGTGTTTGCGCTGGTGCTACAGTGATTGAGTCGCCGGTATGGACGCCCATCGGATCAAAATTTTCAATCGAGCAAATGATAATGACATTGTCGGCGAGGTCGCGCATCACCTCAAGCTCGTATTCCTTCCAGCCCAGCACACTCTCTTCGATCAAGCATTCGTGGACAGGCGAAAGGTCCAGGCCGCGGGCAAGAATCTCCATCAGTTCCTCGCGGTTGTAAGCAATGCCGCCGCCAGATCCACCGAGTGTGAAGCTGGGACGAATCAGGACCGGAAAACCGAGTTTTCCTGCGAAATCCAATCCGTCGCGAAGATTATTTACCAGCGCTGACTTAGAAACATCGAGACCAATACGCAGCATGGCGTCTTTGAAGAGCAGACGGTCTTCGGCCTTTTTGATGGCTTCGAGCTTTGCGCCGATCAGCTCAACGCTATATTTGTCGAGAATTCCCGCATCGGCCAGATCGACGGCTAGGTTTAGGGCCGTCTGGCCGCCAACAGTAGGCAATAGCGCAAACTTGCCCGCGCCGGCGCCAAGCATCTCTGACTCGCGGCGAATAATCTCCTCGACATACTCGCGCGTCAGCGGCTCAACATAAGTGCGGTCGGCCAGGTCAGGATCAGTCATGATGGTGGCCGGGTTGGAGTTCACCAACACCACCTCGTAGCCCTCCTGCTTGAGAGCCTTGCAGGCCTGCGTGCCGGAGTAATCGAACTCGGCGGATTGGCCAATCACAATCGGCCCCGAGCCGATCACCAATATCTTCTGAATGTCATTTCTGCGTGGCATTTTTCTCTTCGACTTCCTAAATTCGGTTGTTGCTGTTTCTTTGAAAGGGCATGGCTTCAGCCGTGCCACTCGCGGTCTCCATGAAGTCACTGGGCTTCAGCCACTGAGGGATGGGGTCCAACTTCCAGCCGGGGTACGCCGAGGAGTACCTGTATTGCTCTGGCTGTTCGCTTAGATGTTTCTTGACTGGGTTCAGATGGATGTAATGAAGATGCTTGTCATAGTCCTCAAAGTCCCGAATTCTATGGTCGGCAAAGCCGCGACGCCAGATCTCCATGTTCGATCCAAGTTCTTTCTTGGCCAGATACGAGAATCCGCCTTTGATGAGTTGAATAGCCTTCTCAAGCGAAGTAGACGGAGTGATCAGTAGATGAAAGTGATCCGGCATCAGAACAAATTCATGCAGCAAGTAGCCCTCGGGGCGATGCGAAAGCAATGTCTTGAAAAACAGCCGTGCCCACGAATCCACATTGAAAAGTACGCGCCGTTCCCACGTGTCCGATGTGACGAAGTAGGTCTGCGCGTTATTCGTTGTATGCTCGTGTGCAGGTTTCAAAACCTTCCCTCAGGGGCTAAAGCCCAGCTTCCATTCCTATCTCTGCGGCACGACTGAAGTCGTGCCCTTTCAAAGCCATATTGTGACGGCACAAGAAAAGCCGCGCCATTTCTATGCCATTCCGTAACGGCGCAAAAAAACGTGCGGTATCAAAGCCATTCAATCGCTTTTGATATTGAGCCGTTCCAAAAAACAGCGGAGCCGAGGCCCCGCTGCCGATGCAAAAACATATTTCCTTGTTACTGGAGCAGTCATCCCTTCCACTCCTCCATCATTGTCCGGAAGTCGCGGAAGAGGTAGTTGGAGTCGTGCGGGCCGGGGGCGGCTTCGGGGTGGTACTGGACGCTGAACAACGGCAACGTCTTGTGGCGAAGGCCTTCGAGGGTGTTGTCGTTCAAGTCGACATGGGTCAGCTCGATCTCGTTAGCGTTGATCGAGTCGGGATCGACGGCGAAGTTGTGGTTGTGCGCGGTGATCTCCACCTTGCCGGTGAGGTTGTTCTTTACCGGATGGTTGCCGCCGTGGTGACCGAATTTGAGCTTATACGTCTTGCCGCCCAGAGCCAGGCCGGTAAGCTGATGGCCGAGGCAGATGCCAAAAACCGGTACGCGGCCCAGGAATTTGCGAATCGCGTGGACTGCGTAATCGACCGGCTCCGGATCGCCGGGACCGTTGGAGAGGAAGACGCCGTCGGGCTTGAGGCTGAGCACGTCTTCGGCCGATGTCTCCGCAGGGACCACAGTGACCCGGCAACCTTCACGGACCAACATGCGCAGAATGTTCAGCTTGATGCCAAAATCATAAGCAACTACGTGAAGGGCGCTGCGCGCTTCTTCCTTTTGGATAAAACCTGTGGCAAGGTAGGAATCGCCTGTCTGGTTGCGGCTGTCTGTCGAATCAAATGTGTAGATCGATTTTGTAGAAACGACACGGGCCAGATCGGTTCCGTCCATCTTACGAATGGCGCGCGCCTTCTCAACCAGCACATCAACATTGATCTCGGCTGTCGAGATGACGCCGCGCATCACGCCGTGAGTGCGCAGATGGCGAACCAAGGCACGGGTGTCGATCTCGGCCAGGACTGGAACCGAGTAGCGTTCCATATATTCGTCGGTCACGCGATCCGAGCGCCAGTTCGAGCTTACGGCCGAGAACTCGCGCACGATCAAGCCTTCGATAAAGGGCTTGGCCGCCTCGTTATCTGCCTGGCAGGTTCCGTAATTTCCGATTTGGGGATTGGTGAGAACGACAATTTGGCCGGCATAGGAAGGGTCGGTCGAGATTTCCTGGTAACCGGTAAGGGAAGTATTGAAAACAACCTCGCCCTGACATTCGCCAGGTGCGCCAAAACCTTGACCTGTAAAGCTGCGCCCGTCTTCGAGCGCGAGGATAGCCTGCATTGCCTCTCCGGGGAGTGGATTCAATCGATTTTACCACCTGCGGTGGGGCCAATCGCCTTCGGCCAGTTCACTTCGTGGAAGTATTTTCGTGACTGAATTTCGAATCGATTTGGATGCGTCTATCTCACTACGCCCGCGTCGCGCGCCGGCCAGTAGACAAAGACAGCTTTGCCGTAGATGAGAGAGCGCTCGACCGGGCCGAATTCGCGGCTGTCAGAGGAGACGGAGCGATGGTCGCCCATCATGAAGTAGTAGCCCGCAGGAACGACCTCTTCGACGCGGGAGCGGTAATCTTTGTACCCATCGGGGACATACGGTTCGTCCACGCGCTTGCCGTTTACCCAGACCGTTCCGTGGTCAATGCGCAGCCGGTCGCCGGGCAGCGCAATGACGCGCTTGATGTAGCTTTCCTCGGGGTTGCGCGGGTAGTGAAAGACCACCACATCGCCGCGTTCAATGGCCGTGAAATGATAGACAAATTCGTTGATGACCAGCCGGTCGCTGTCTTCCAGGCGGGGCAGCATGCTGGTGCCTTCCACAATCACCGGCCGGTAAAGAAAGAAAATGATCAGAACTGCCGCGATGACGGCAACCGCGATGTCGCGCACCCAGAAGGCAATGCCGGACTGTTGCGCGGGGTGCGGGGATAGCTCAGGCTGAGATGATTGTTCTACCGCCTCGCTGCCGGCAGTTGGGGCGAAATCCGGTTTGTCGTGCTCGTTGTGGGGAAGCGGTTCCATCTCTGAGTTGTTGGTCTCTCTCCCTCCTAGATTACCCGAAAATCATGCAGCTTTGCATTCGGAGATTAACCACAGCCGAGCCCTCCCGGCGGGCAGAGGATCGGCGCGCGTCCGGGCTTGTTCAGTGGCCTCGGCTGGCTCGCTGCCGGAACCAGCGCCGGCGCGGCGCCGGGCGGACTGACACCGGAGATATTCGCATCTTCGAGAATGATGGGCCGCTGCAACTCCATCTCCACCTGGGTTCCGGCGGGAATATCCACATCGGCGCCACGGGTAAAGAGCGTAGCGACGCCGATGGCCGCGACTCCAGCAGCAATGCCCACTACGCCGCCGACGATTGGGTGCCCAGAGCCAAGGCCGCCAATGGAACCGACGGTTCCACCGGTTGGAATCGCCACCTTGGCAACCTCGCCGGCATTGCGCCCCTTGTTGCCGTCCTGCTCGATAGTGCCTTCGCCGTCGTCCTTCACTGACTGCTGGCGCGCGCCCGGCAGGCTGTCCACCATGCCCGGAATCTCGACGACCGTGCCGTTGGGAAAGATGATCGAGGTGAAGTGCATGTCGAGCTGGGCCTTGCCCTTGATGCGACCGGCGCGCTGCACCTTGTCTACCATGCCCTGCACATAGACGCCGGCGGGAATCATCACCCGGTTGCCGACAACGACCGGGAAAGCGGAAGCCAGGTAAACGCCGTCGCCCGGCTTGGCGCTGCGGGTGTTAACGGAGCTACGCAACTGCAAAAGGACTTTTGTGCCTGCGGGGATGGTGTAGGTTTTTCTCTCCGCAACGACAGGAGCCCGCTTTGCGGATGCCTGTGGACAGGGAATTTTTTCATCCATCGGCTGGTAATCCTCGGCGGCGCGGCAAGGGACACCGATGTTTTGCGCTGATGGGGCCGATGTGGCAACCGGTGTAGCAGGAGTTGGGCTTTCAACAACCTGCGCGCCAGACGCTGCCTGTGCAGGCGTAGTTGCAGCAGCAGGCGTTTGCGAGTTGATCGCTGCTTGCGTCCAACCGGGAACGGCGTTCCCAAAACTCAGAAACAAGGCAACCGTCAAAGCAATATGCAACAGACGCATCCACTCCCCCGCAGAGATCTTCGTTGAGATAGACTGGCCATCCGCCTTCAAGGATAGCTGTATTCCCGGCTCTGGCACAAAATATACGACGGCGATCACATTCGCGAGAGGGTTTTCAGGTTACGATGCAAATCAGCAGTGGATATTATGACCCATCCCGCGACGAACACTCCGATGGCAGAGGCGGGCCGGTTTGCTCCCGTCTACCGCGTCCTCGAAGAAGCCATCGCCGCGCGCACCTTCCCCGGTTGCGTATTCGGTGTGCTGGCCGGTGGTAAGGTCGTCCATCAGGGAGCGCTGGGGCGCTTCACGTACGAGACGGACTCGCCTGCCGTCACCGCTGAGACCCTCTACGATGTGGCTAGCCTGACCAAGGTTATAGCGACAACCTCCGTCGCGATGCTGCTTTACCAACGAGGCATTCTCGATCTGGATATGCCGGCCGGAGAGTTGCTTCCAGGATTCGTCGTTGGCCGCCCTCCCGGTGAGCACACGCACCATGTCAAGCTCCGCCATCTGTTGGCGCACAACTCCGGACTGCCGGGGTATGTGGAGTTTTTTAAAACCGCCGCAACCCCAGCCGCGCTCTATCGCGCTTGCCTGGAACTTCCGCTGGAAGCTGAGCCGGGCGCGCGGGCCGAGTACTCCGATCCTGGATTCATTCTGTTGGGCAAAGCTCTTGAAGTTCTGACCGGCGAATATCTGGCCCCGTGGGTGCGCAGGGAGGTTTTGACGCCTCTCGGAATGAACGCAACCTGCTTTTGCCCCGCTTTAGGCGACCGTGCGTCGATTCCTCCCACTGAGGAGGACACGAGCTTCCGTCACCGCCGCATCCAGGGCGAGGTGCAGGATGAACACGCCTACCTGCTGAAAGGCGCGGGCGGCCACGCCGGACTCTTCTCAAATGTGCCGGAGCTGCTGGGCTTTGCCGCTGAGATTCTTGATCCCAATCGTGAACAAGGATCAGAAGGCCTTATCGAAACAGGAAAAAAACGGCTCTTTGAGCCGGAAACCGTGGAGGTATTTTCGCAACGGCAGAGTCCACAAGGCAGTTCGCGGGCGCTTGGCTGGGATACGCCGTCGGAGAACTCGACTTCCGGCCGGCATTTTTCACCTCGCTCGATTGGTCATCTCGGCTTCAGCGGCTGTTCGCTTTGGATTGATCGCGAGCGAGGGATTGCTGTCGTGCTGTTAACCAACCGCACCTGGCCCGACCGGAAAAATCGGAAGATTCGCGAGGTCTGGCCAATCTTTCATGATGCCGTCCGCGAGGCGCTTTGACACTTACGTAACTTGAGGGTGCCAATGCAGTACCGACAGAAGCGATAATTCGTGTCGGAACCGGCACTTTTGCGGATACAATCGGGAGTTGGGGACAAGACGCAATGTTGACCACAACTGTGATTCCAGAGACGGCCGGAAACCAAAACGGAGAGCCGCGCGGCACAGCCCAAAATGGACAGCCTGTTGGAGCAGCCCATAACGGGCATTCCAACGGTGCATCCCTCGACGTGCAACCGCGCAATAACGCCCAGCCGGGCAAAGACAAAGACCAGGCCTCCATGCTCCAACAACTGACCACCGAGAGTCAGAACGAGGCTTCGCAGGGATTCGACACCAAATCCGCGCTGGAGATTGCCCGCATCATCAACCATGAAGACGCCAAGGTTGCAGCGGCAGTCAAAAAAGCCATTCCAGAGATCGCCCAGGTGATCGATCATGTGGCGCGCAGCCTGCGCGACGGCGGACGGCTTATCTATATAGGCGCCGGATCGAGCGGACGCATCGCAGCGCTCGACTCCTCCGAGTGTCCACCGACCTACTCAACCGCTCCGGGACAGGTGCAGTACATCATGGCCGGCGGACCCAAGGCTCTGGCTTCGGCCGTTGAAGTCAACGAAGACTCCGAAGAGCTGGGCCAGAGGGACATCGCCCGCCGTCGCCCTACACGGAAAGATGTGGTGGTTGGGCTTTCCGCCTCCGGACGCACTCCGTATGTCGTGGCTGCCGTGGCCTATGCCCGCGCCCGCGGAGCCTTTACCGCCGCGGTCACCTGCAACCACGAAACCCCTCTTGAACACGCCGCCAATATCGCCATCGTCGCCGACGTCGGCCCGGAAGTCATCTCCGGCTCTACCCGCATGAAAGCCGGCACCGCGCAAAAGATGGTTCTGAACATGATTACCACCGGCACGATGACCCGCTTGGGATATGTCTACGAGAACCTGATGGTCAACGTGCACATGCAGAACTCCAAGCTGGTCGAGCGCGGCATCCGCATCCTGATGAACGCCTGCAAGATCGACCGCGAGACTGCCGTGCAGACCATCAAGAGCGCCGGTCGCAGCGTCCCCGTGGCGCTGGTAATGCTCAAGGCCCGGGTCGACAAACCGGAAGCCGTCCGCCGCCTGGCAAAATCCGACGGCAATGTACGCCTGGCCATCGAAGACAATATTTTGGAGTTGTAAGCTGGCTTGTTAAATCCGAGTTCCGAGAGCCCCAACTCCTTCCAGGGTTGGGGCTTTCTTCATTCTTCGCTCAAGACTGTCCACATTTCGAAGCCTTTTGCAGCTCTTCGGCTGGCGTTCCGGCTGCTGGACTCACCCATATGACTAATGATATGACTATATGAGGAGGGCTTCCCATGTCCTGGCAGGTTTACGACGCAAAAGCCCGTTTCAGCGAATTCCTCGACGCGACCCTCAAAGAGGGGCCGCAGGTAGTGACCCGCCGCGGCGTGGAGACAGCCGTGCTTGTGCCGATTGGCGAGTGGAAGCGCCTCAAGGAGCTGGCCCGGCCATCGCTCAAAGATATTTTGTTGGATCCGAACGGCCCGCATGATCTCGATATTCCACCCCGTAGAAATTTCCGCCTGCGCCCTCCGGTTGAATTCGAGTAGCCCGCGATGTATCTTCTCGACACGAACGTAATCTCAGAATTACGAAAGACCAAACCCCATGAGGCTGTCCTGAAATGGTTTCACTCCATTCAAACTCATCACATCGCAATTCCTGCCATCGTTGCCGGTGAAATTCAAGAAGGCATAGAGATCACCCGCAAGCAAGACCCGCACAAGGCATTTCAGATAGAAGGCTGGCTCGAAGGAGTGCTGGAATCATTCAATGTCATTCCGATGGATGCGGTTGTTTTCCGTGAATGGGCTCGTATGATGGCAGGAAAATCGGACGACTTGAGCGGAGACGCGATGATCGCGGCCACAGCCCGCATTCACCGCCTCACGGTCGTCACCCGCAACGTGAAGGATTTTGAAGAATTTGGAGTTCAGATCTTCAACCCATTTCTAGATACTGCGGGAGAAATATCAGGAGAATCAGTTTGACCCAACCGCGTACGCCGCAAATCGGCGTTTTAGCCATTCAGGGCGACTATGCCGCGCACGCCCAGGCGCTGGTCGAGTCCGGCGCAACGCCCGCCGAGGTCCGCCAGCCGGCGGATCTGGCCAACCTCGACGGTCTCATTCTCCCCGGCGGCGAATCTACAACCGTTCTCCGCTTCCTGGAGAAGAACGGATTCTTTGAAGCTTTGCAGGAATTCAGCGCAACCCATCCTGTCTTCGGCACCTGCGCCGGAGCCATTCTCCTGGCCCGCGAAGTCCGCAACCCGGCACAACGCAGCCTTGGGCTGCTGGACGCCGTCATCGAGCGCAATGCCTATGGCCGCCAGATCGATTCTGCGATTCTGACAGCCGAAACCGCGCTCGGCGCCGAGCCGCTGGAGATGGTCTTCATCCGCGCCCCGCGTATAGTGGAAACCGGCCCATCGGTCGAGATACTGGCCCGGCGCGAGGACTCACCGGCGCTCGTCCGCCAGGGCAACCGCCTTGCCGCCACCTTCCACCCCGAGCTTTCCGGCGACCGCCGCGTCCACCGGCTTTTTGTCGATATCGTTCGCTCGCCAATGGAGAGCTGAACCGTCAACAAACTCAGCCCGTATTTGCCCAAAATAAGAATCTATTCTGGCACGATTGGATTTGGGCCGAGTTTTCGACAGGCATTTTGAGTCAAAGATCAATTCAGGATGCGTTTTGCCGATAGATTCGGTAATCTCTTTGTTACCGAGGCCGCCCTATGCCCGTGACCTTTACGCGCACCCCAACCGAAATCGAACGGCGAGAGCCGGGCATCGGCGGCAAACCGCCCGTAGATCAACGTCCCACCGGCGGCGGTGGTGGCGGCGGCGACGAAAACTGGAAGAATGGGCCGCACGGACCCCGCGAACGGCTCAATCGCGTCCGCACCGCGCTCTTTCTCTTCCTGGCAGCGGATCTGCTCTTTTTTGTCCTCTTGGTCGCCCTGTTTTTTGCCCGCCAGAGCGGCATGCGCATGGACCCGCACACCCACCTCCAGGTTCATGACTGGCATCCGATCCAGTTGCCGCCAGTCCTCTACCTCAATACGTTTGTGCTGATCCTGAGCAGCCTGACCATGGAACTGGCGCGGCGCAGAATCTTTCATGAGATTGACGTGATGGAGGAGTGGCTCGGACTGGGCCGTCCTGCTTTGGATCGAACTCTGCCCTGGGTCGGAGCTACCTTCACCCTCGGGTTGCTGTTTCTCGGCGGGCAATGGCTGGCCTGGCGCCAGTTAACCCAGCAAGGATTCGCCTTCAACCGATGGTCGGCAACCCCAGCAAGTTATTTCTTTTATCTGATTACCGGCGCACATGCCGCTCACCTTGCACTGGGAATTCTCGGGCTTCTCTCCTGCCTGACGCTGATCCGGCTCTTCAAGGCAGTCGAGCTCCGGCAGATTGCCATTGACTCCGCTGCCTGGTACTGGCACTTCATGGGCGGAACCTGGGTTCTGCTGCTGGCGATTCTGGCCTTTGGGCAATGAATTTTCGGCGCGCCTGCTTGAATGCTGCATATCGGGGAGGGAACTTGCTGGATGGACCATCGGACCCCGGCGCAGCTTCACGCCGGATTCCGGCTCTGCGGGAGGAATTGGGGCTTACAAAGAAATCGAGTTGGTGATTGGAATGAATCGCCTACGCGAAGTAGGAGTGCAGGAAGGCGCGGCAACGCTCGGCAAAGGTGGGCATAATCGGGCAATCAAAATACACCTGCCGATTGACGGACATCAGCAGTTGCACCGCCTGCACCCGCGGATCGCTGGCGGACACCGGCGCGCCTTCTTCGACAAACTCATCGGTAAGGTACTCGATCGCGTGGCCCAGGATCTCAAGCGCCCGCCCCGAACGAGGATCGATATGGCGTCGTCCTGTGCGAACCTTGGCAACTGAAGCAGCCGGCGCAATCGCCGGGATCCGTAAACTGGTTGTTGTTGCGGCCATCTCAGAATCCTCACACTCTTCTTCGGCGGTTCAACTTTTTCTTATAGATTACGCACGTAATGATTCCCCTCTAGGGGCAGAGGACGAGTCCCTCCCCCCGGAAAGCTCCCCTGCCCCTCCATCCAGTTAAAAGAAATCTTGATTTCGTTATCGACGATTCAAGCAGTTTGTTCAGAAGATTATTGTGATATGCGTCACTGGACTTCACCATCGCCTCTCTG
>CAZHKN010000065.1:0-19302 GCA_964532725.1 uncultured Occallatibacter sp. | reverse complement strand
GCGACCGGCTGCGCGAGACACTCTTCAACGTGATTGCGCCGCGCATTTCGGGAGCGAATTTTCTGGATCTATATGCAGGCTCCGGCGCGGTAGGCATTGAAGCGCTCAGCCGCGGCGCCGCGAGCGTAACTTTTGTTGAACGCGCTCCAGCGGCGCTGGCGGTGCTGCGCAAGAATCTGGCTACGCTGCGGATCCTGACGGGATTCGCGATTCATTCAGGCAGTGTCAGCGGGTTCCTGCGTAAGCAGCATTCACAATTCGATTTGATCTTTCTTGATCCGCCGTACGATGCTGCCGCTGAATATGCTTCTACACTCAATCTCCTGGGCGGCCCGCAACGCAGCCTGCTCGCTCCCGGCGCTTCGGTCATCGCCGAGCATCGCAGGAAAGAACACCTCGAAGAGAGCTACGGTCAACTCCAGCGCAGCCGGCTGCTGGAACAAGGCGATGCGGCGCTGAGCTTCTTTGCTACAACCGGCGACATCTAAAAAAACTAAAATTCCGGCGGCAAAATCACCGGGGCCTCTCTTGATGGAGAGGCCCGGCGATTCGACTCATTTGTTGAGTTTGGTTATTGGATTGTCACCTGGATGTCCTTGAACTGCTCCACGGTAATCGATGGAGAGACAACCGTGGTCGCGGTTACAGTCACCGTTGTTGTGGTGGGAACATTGTTCGACGCGCACCCAGAGAAGATGCCCAGGCCGGCTGCGCTCACCACCAGCAGAAGCAGCATCAGAATCTTGCGCCGCTTGCGGAAGCCGATGAAGCAGAGCGCGAGCGCCAGCGCTGTTCCACCGGGGAGCAGCGGGTTGGAGTTGCGATGCAGCATGGCGCTGGCCGCCGCCGTGGTGATGGTCAGCGTTGTACTGACAGGATTGGTGCCGTTCGGTGTCACGTTCACCGGGTTAAAGCTGGCTGTTGCGCCCGTCGGCAGATTACTGACAGAGAAGGCGATTGGTGCTGTGAACACCGCTGATGGGGTAACCGTGATGGTGATTGACCCGCTGCCGCCAGCCTTGCTGATGACCAGCGTATTCGGACTAGAAATGGGGGTGGTTGGTGAAGCTGCGTAGACCACAATGCTCTGCTGTTGCTGCGGAGCAGCCGAATAGCCCGCGCTGCCCGCCAGATTGGCATCGATCACAAGCGTGCCAGCACTGGTGACGACAACTTCGTTGAGCCCAGAGCACGGATGCGTAGCGGTGCTTTGACTTACCGGGCAAATGTTTCCAGTTGCAGTGGAACTGGAATCAACGGTGAAGACAATGGTGCTGCCAGACGCAGGGCTGGTAACGGGCGGGGTTCCGGTTGTTACCGATGGAGTGGCGGTTGCCGACAGACCAATCGGGTAGCCGTTCAAGACGATCGGCGAAACGATAGGAACAGGGAAGTTGATGGCCTGCGCAATCGCGGTGACCACAATGCTCTGCTGAACCTGCGGAGCAGCCGAGTAAGTGGCGTTGCCTGCCTGGTTGGCGTCGATCACCAGAGTTCCGGCGCTGGTGATGGTCAGTACACTGCCAGCGATGCTGCCGCTGCCGGTGGAGCTGCCGTCAACGGTAAAGACCACCGGGTTGCCTGAACCGCCGCCGGTTGCGACCAGCGTGATTGGCGCAACACCAAAGGCGACGGGCGAGGTGGGCGCTGTGAAGTCGATGGCTTGAGGCGTCTTGGGAACATTGGTTGCTATTCCGCTCAGGTGAACAGTCGCAGATCCTACGTTCAGCGCGTTTGAGTGGACCACGAACGAGCCGGACTCCACGCCACTCTCTACGCCGGTGGGTGCAAAGGTCACGGACAATTCGCATGAGCGGCCCGTGGGTCCGGTACCTCCGGCTGTGCACGGATTCGGCGACCCGGCGGCCTCGGTAAAGGGACCGGTCAGTCCGGAGACAAGCGGAGTGGCCAGGGTGACAGCAGTATTGCCCGCGCTCTCAAGGGTGAGGGTTTCCGCAGAACTGGTCTGGCCGTCGGTGACGGATACGGCGAAGTTAACAGAACCCGCAGTGCGCTGGACCGCGTAGACTGCCGCGCCGGTTGAGTCGGTTGTGTAGATGTTGCCCCAGGAGTCGAGCGCGAGGCCGTACCCCGAATCGGGATTCTTCTCGATGGTCATGGCATCGGCGTCTGTCAGCGTGCCGCTCTCGTTGGGAACAAGCACGACATCGCCTGTCACCTTATCGGTGATCAACACGCTGCCGGACGGATCGACCGCCACTCCCCAGGGCTTGGTCACTCCAGCCGGCGTCAAT
This sequence comes from uncultured Occallatibacter sp., assembly GCA_964532725.1. Taxonomy (GTDB): domain Bacteria; phylum Acidobacteriota; class Terriglobia; order Terriglobales; family Acidobacteriaceae; genus Telmatobacter. Next base: position 17,047 of record CAZHKN010000065.1, on the reverse strand, counting down.
GTGGTGACGACGTCGCCCGAGTAGACCAGCACATTGCCGCCGCCTGTGTTTGCGACGTAGAGATCGCCGGCGGCATCGAGGGCAACTCCCCATGGATGGTTCAGTCCCGTAACCCGCACTCCGGTGTCTCCGGAACTAAGGTTATAGGTCACGACGCGGGCGTTGCCGAGGTCGGCGATGTACAACACACCGTCCGGCCCCACCCCCAACCCACTCGGCTCGCTCAATTTCGTTCCGCCGAAGGTCACGGTGCTGGCCACCAGCGTGGATTGCGAAGCTGGAACCAGGACACCGCCCTGATTGGGAATCTCAACGATGTTGTTGTTTGCGACGTCGGCAACATACAGGTTTCCGTTTGCGTCGAAGGTTGTGGCAGCAGGCTTGGAGAATCCCGTGCCGATTGCAACCGGCGTTGTTGCCCCGGATGCGATCTCAAAGACTTCGCCAGCTCCTTCATCGGCCACAAACAGGTCGCCCGCGCCATCCACTGAGACCGAATAGGGTGTGGTGAACCCGCTTGTATACGATGTCCAGACGCCCGGATCGAGAGTCAGCAGCGGGCCTTGGCCCACGCCGGAGGCAGTTGCCGAGCCGGTGACGGAGTTGACGGTGTCCGTCACCCAGAGTTCCGCACTGCGCGTGCCTACTTTGGCGGGCGTAGTGGTGATGGTCAATGGGAACACGGAGCTATTCAGCAGGGGGGCGCATGTGCTGGAGGCCGTTACAGCGCCTGCAAATTCAGTGCTGGCCACGCCATTTTCCGTCGCAGCAAAGGTGAATGCCGGGGGGGTGCCGCAACCGCCGGCGTTATCAACAACAGTGACGTTCGTAGCCGTTGCCGCTGTTCCAACTGCGGAGGCGGGAACCGTCACATTGTTTACCAAGACGTAGCCGATGGCGTCAGAGCTGAGCGCGTTGGAATAGTAGGCCATATACACATTGCCCTTGCCGTCAAGGGTCAGTATTTTTGCGCCCTGATTCGAAATTCCGTAGACCTTGGAATTGTCAACGACGCCTGCGTTGTTAGGGAATGCAAAAACACCCACATACTCAGTGGAAAAATACACTGTCCCATTCGAATCGACGGCCACGCCAGCCAACTCATCGTCATACGCCTTTAGGTTTATGCCTGTGTCGGTTTCGGTATACAGAACAGTCGGTGAAGCGGCATAGCCAGTTCCCGAGGTATAAACCAATTCATTGAGGTTTGAGCTGAAGCTTTCGTTGTTCGAGCTGTAGTAAGCGGAATCTGTAAAGAAGACGTCGCCCCACGGATCAATGGCCAAACCTCCAGGAATCAGCTGCCCGGTTGTGGAGGGAGAGCCGGCGGTCGGTTCCTTGTAGAGCTGCACGGTGCTGCTGCCTGTCCCATAGAGGCATGCAGCGGAACATTCGAAGATTGCGTATGGTACATTGCCGCCGCCTGAATCAAAAAAGAAATCTCCCGCTGCGTCAAAGGCGATCGCTGCTACTTGAAGGTAACCCTCGGCGGCACCGCCGGACCAATTTGGCAGAGTGCAGGCTACTGTATCGTTCCCGGTGCAGGCTCCAGCGGGAGAGCTGCTGTAGGCTGCGTAGGCTCCGTTCACGTAAGGCACCTTGACGATAACCCCGCTGTATGTGTTTGGAACGTAGTAGTTATTCTGGCTGTCGACAGCCACACCGGAGTAGCTCGTACCCGACGATCCGGTAGCTAGCGTTGTTACCGCGCCGGTTTGGCCATTGACCAGGATAATTAAGCCGCCGTAGCTGGTACTCACGATGATGTCGCCATTCTGGTTCACCGCAAAACTGGAACCAGCGGGTTCCCCTCCGGCGAGCGCCCCGCCGTTTGGGAAGGTCGCCAGCCAATTGAACTGACTCACGACAATGGGTGAAAGGGGTTCAGGCAACTGCGCGGCGGCAGCCGTCGCGCCAAGGCCAAGGGCCAGTACACAAAGCAGGGCAATCCATGCTCCTGCCGTGCGCGGCCGGGATGATTCCGCAAATCGTTTCAAAATGGCTCGCATCACTTCCTCCGTTGAGTTATTCGAAATAGGGGAAACTACTTGTGCATCGTTGCTTCAGCGCGTTGTTCCAAATGAATGGTTCCTGCTGGCTTGCCGGCCATTGAGCGTTCTTTCCTTCGCCTGGGTCTTGCCATTGCCAGGGGAGGCCGATCAAGCCGCGTTCTCCAGGTTGCCGCTTATTGGCGTGTGTCGCGGCCTTCAATGCAGCTACGTGCCGGATTGTGCCGCGGGGCAACGAACTTGATCGGCTTCAAAGGCCGCGGCGGTTTGATAACAATCCCTTGCAACTGCGCAGAAAAAACTGCGAATCACCTTTTTTCGCTGATTTTCAGCGAAAAAAGAGGGGGTACCTTTAGGGCAGGGTAACGTTATCCGACTGAAATTGGATTTGTCAAGAACTCTGTAAGAAGTTTGTATGTAATGTACAAAGGCGGCAAATTCGCCTTTATACAGCGTTCGTTCCTTGCTGAATCAGCGCCAGCAGGCCGGCTTCATCCAGAACAGGGATCTTGAGTTCGCTCGCCTTCTCCAGCTTGGAGCCGGCTTCTTCCCCGGCAACCACATAGCTGGTTTTCTTGCTCACGGACCCAGCGGTCTTGCCCCCGGCGGCCTCAATTCTTGCTTTGGCCTCCTCGCGGCTCAGCGTGGGCAGCGTTCCGGTGAGAACGAAGATGAGCCCCGCCAACTGCGTGGAGCGCAGCTTTCTCTCTGCAGTCATATCCACGCCGGCGGTGCGCAGGCTCTCGACCAGCTCGCGATTGCTCGACTGGGCGAAAAACTCCAGTATCGCCTGGGAGATGCGCGGACCGACTTCTTCCACGCGCTCCAGTTCTTCAGCGGACGCGGCCATCAGCGCATCCATGGAACCGAACTCCTGCGCCAGCAACTCGGCTGTTCTCTCGCCGACAAAACGGATTCCCAGTCCCATCACGACCCGGGCGAGGCCGGCTTTCTTCGATTGGTCAATCTCCTTGAGCAGCGCTTCGACGGATTTTTCGCCAAAGCGATCCAGAGCAATAAGCTCCGCTTTCTTATCTTTCAGGGCGTAGAGTTCCGCGACGCTCTTTACCAGGCCGCGATCCAATAACTGCTGCACCACGGCCTCGCCGAGGCCTTCGATATTCATCACGGAGCGTTTACCGAAGTGCAGCAAGCTCTCGCGAAGCTTGGCGGGGCAATCGGCATTGACGCAGCGGAAATCCACCTCGCCCTCGGCGCGGACAACGGCGGCCTGGCACTCGGGACAAACAGTTGGGAAGGCAAAGGACAATGCTCCGCGGGCATGGTCGGCGTCCTCAATCACCTCGACAACTTTGGGAATCACATCGCCGCCGCGCTCGACCTTGACCCAGTCGCCGAGCTTGAGGCCGAGGCGCTCAATGAACTCGGCGTTATGCAGCGTGGCGCGGCTGACGGTAGTTCCGCCGATAAAGACCGGGGTCAGTTCAGCCACCGGCGTCAGCTTGCCGGTGCGGCCCACCTGCACGGTGATTGCGTTCGCTTGAGTGATGCCCGACTTTGCCGTGAACTTATAGGCAATTGCCCAGCGCGGGGCGCGACCGGTATAACCGAGCCGCTGTTGGGTTGCGTGGGAATCGACCTTCAGGACCACGCCGTCGATCTCGTAGCCAAGCGTTGCACGGTGGGATTCCGCCGCATCAATGAAGCGGCTCATCTCTTCTACCGAACCAACCAGTTCACGATGAGGATTGACGCGGAAACCAAGCGCGGCCAGCGCATCCAGGGTTGCCCGCTGCCCCTGCGGCCAGTACTCGCCGTCAACAAGCAAAAAGTAAGCATAAAAATCGAGCCGGCGATTGGCGACGATGCCCGGTTCCAGCGTTCGCAGAGTTCCCGCCGCCGCATTGCGGGGATTGACTGCCGGGGCAAGGCCTTCGCGCTCCCGCTCTTCATTCAGGCGCAGAAAGGCGGCTTCCGGCATAACAGCCTCGCCGCGTACTTCAAAGGTTTGCGGCAGCTCGGCTGTCTTGACCTTTTCAGAGGCGATGCTGAGGGGGATGCTGCGGATAGTGCGAATATTTGACGTGATGTCTTCGCCGGTCTGGCCATCGCCGCGCGTGATTCCCGTGGTAAGCGTTGCACCGCCATCCGCCGCAGGACCATAGCGAAGAGCAATGCTCAGCCCGTCCATCTTCAACTCGGCTGTGTACTCGACGGGCAAGAGTCCGGCCAGTTCGTGGACGCGGCGATCCCACTCGGCCAGTTCCTCAGCGGAATAGGCATTGTCGAGCGAGAGCATGGGGCGCGAATGGGCCACTTTGCGGAAACCGTCAGCGGGCTTGCCGCCCACGCGCTGCGTTGGGGAGTCGGGCGTCAGCAGTTCCGGGTGCGCGGCCTCAATCGCTTTTAGCTCATTCATCAAGGCGTCGTATGCGGCGTCGCTGATCTCTGGAGCATCGAGAACGTAGTAGAGGTGCTCGTGCCGGCGCAACTCGGCGGACAACTGCCCTGCACGCAACGCGGCGGAAGAATTCGGCAATGAGGAGTCCTCGCTCATGGGTGAATTATAGGAGGCGGCGGGACAAGATAGTATGGTGACGAGAACGCACTCCTTTACCCACCATGGAACCCGTCACACATTTTCTTACCGGAGCCTGCATTGGCCGTGCTGGGCTGAACCGCAAAACCGCGTACGCCACACTGGCGGCGGTGCTGGCCGCCGAGGCAGCGGATCTGGATGTTCTTTGGGGGCTGCGCGGGCCGGTTGAGGAGTTGAAGCACCATCGCGGCATTACACATACATTTATCGCTGTGCCAGTGGTTGCCGGAGCCGCTGTCGGCCTGATTTGGCTGCTGGATCGCTGGCTGGCGAGGCGGCGCGCCCGGAAGGCCGATGCGCTTGATCAAAAACGAAAAGCGACCACGGGGCCACAGAGCCTGACCGATGTGGCAGCACCCGCCAAGGCAATTCAACCGGTCAACTGGCTGTGGCTTTACGCAACCGCTGTCGTCGCCGCCCTCAGCCACCTGCTGCTTGACTGGACCAACAACTACGGCGTACGTCCCTTCTTCCCCTTTAATCCTCGCTGGTATGCGGGCAGCTTTGTTTTTATTGCCGAACCGGTGTTGTGGGCCTTGCTGCTGCTGGCGGTGCTCGTTCCGGCGCTTCTCGGTCTTGCCGATTCCGAGATCGGCGCAAAAAAGAAGAAGTTCCGCGGGCGCGGCTGGGCTATCTTCGCTCTCGCCGCAATGGTTGTGCTCTGGTGCTGGCGCTGGGAGGAGCACTCCGCGGCATTGGCTCTGCTGGACAAGACGCAGGTCACCGCAGCCCCCGTAAAGCGCGTGGCCCTGGAGCCGTATCCGATCAACCCCTTCCGCTGGCACGCGATCCTTGAGACGCAGGATTTTTACCAGTTCGCCAGGATCGATACCCGCACCGGCGAGATTGACAGCGACTCACAGCGAGACGTGCTTTTCAAGCCGGCATCCACCCCTGCAACGGAGGCCGCGAAAAGCACTCCGCTGGGGCAGGTCTATCTGGACTGGGGCGCCTGGGCGGTAGTGCGCGATCTCGGACCTGTTGCCGCTCCGGGGATGGCCCCACCGCAGTTGGCTGTGGGGCGGCATTGGACAACTGTCCAGTTCAGCGACCTGCGCTTTGGCTACTCGTTTTTGGGTTCCGGCACGGATGAACCGTCCTCGGCGGCAGCCTCACCCTTGTCTGGCTGGGTATATATCGTGGACGGGCACGACGACGCGGGCGAGGCGATGCACGGGCGGGAGCAAAAATAGGCCTGAAATTGTCCCTTAAATATTGCAGCTAAAGGCGCGTGCCCTTCGGGCCGACCTATAACCAGAAATTCACTTACTTACTCTCTTGACATGGTAATCATCTTGCGCTACTTTGGTCACCGGTTTCTTCGGGCCCTGCCAGCTGGAGTCTAAGTTTTCAAATGCAAAAACATATTGGGGTCCGCGCTGGCGGACCTTTTGAGACTGCATGAAAGCCTGAGCGTCCAAGCTCGTCAACAACCCCGAAACATGAACAGACTGGAGATCTTGAAAGAGATTGTCCAGTGGAGGTAGTGAAATGAGTTACACACATGATCCTTCAGGACATGTAGCCACAGCTGATGTGGCGAAGCAGCTTGCCGCAGCCACCGCTTCAGCCACCGCCTGTCTAACCCTTTACAACGGCCCGTCCATTACGTGGCAGATCAACGTCACGTTCAACCCCAACGTCTACCCGTATGTGATCCTCGGTGGAACGATCACGGGAACGATTTGCGGAACTCCCAACGGTACTGTCACCGGCGGCAGCATCGGGCCAACCCTGACAATCCAAGGGAACCTCAATGGGGGCACCAGTTGCGCAACAACTGTAACCATTGTAGGTACATATCAGGCGCCGACAGGTTATGCCGGCACATACGGCTTCAATGGGGCATCTAATTCGTTCCCGCAAACAACGCTGTTCTGCTGCGGAGCTTGCTCCTAGCGCATCTTAACGGCGAATGCGAGGTTTGGTTTCCCGCCGTTTCCACGTCTTCTTAGTTCTGCATGACATGGGACGGCATGCCGACCAAATTACAAGACGGGGGGAGTTTGTAATCCGCCCCCTACGTAGAAAGGTATTTTCCGGTTAAAGAAGCCCAGCAGAAGGAGCTGGGCTGTTTTTTGCAATCGAGTACAATCGGCGTTCCTCCGTAGTTTTGCCCGGATCAAAAGGTTTATTTGCGGGATTAACCTCTTTTAGTTGACCTGCCAGCCCCGGACCCGCAGAATGAAAGCAGTCCGGTTGGCGTGTGAGCTGTCTTCCCGTGCCGCTCCAGCCGGCAGAATTCCCAGGTTCAGAGGTCGCCATGCCCGCATATCTGCTTTTGCTTGTTGCCGTGTTGAGCCGGCTACTGCCTCACGCACCCTGGTTCAATTTCACCGCGGTGGGCGGCGTGCTGCTCTACTTTGGCGCGCGGCGTTCGTGGAGAGAGATGATTGCGCCTCTGGCCGCATTGATGACGACCGACTTCATCCTCACCGTTTATGTTTACCACTACCACTTCCAGTGGCAGGATTACCTGCCTACCTGGGGCTGGTATCTGGGCGCCATGGCGCTGGGCAGAATTCTGCTCAGCAAGCGCGTGACCGTACTGCGCGCCGCCGCCGGAGCGGTGCTTGGGCCGACTTCCTTCTTCCTGATCTCGAATTACGCGGTGTGGGTGATGAGTACGATGTATCCGCACACCCTCGCCGGGCTGGGCGTTTGCTATACAGCAGGGCTGCCCTTTTATCGTAACGACCTGATGTCCACCACTCTCGTGGTAGCCCTTGCCTTTGGCGTTCCCGCGCTCGCCCGGCAGGTGAATCAGAGCCGTCCTCAGGCCGAATTGGCACGAAAGTAGCTATCGGCGTTTCTTTGTGAGAGCGCAATAGCAGACCCCGGAACCGCTCCTCGGGCTGGTGCTCAGATCGAATACGATTTTGCGGGTGCAGCTCCGCGCCGATCTCCGCAGGCAGGCCCCGCCCAATTCGATCCGCAGCTCCGATTCAGTTCATTGCAGCAAACTACAATAGATACGAAATGGCAAAAAAACTGCGCGTAGGTATTTTGTTCGGCGGGCGCAGCGGCGAGCATGAAGTTTCTCTGCTCTCGGCTGCATCGATCTTAAAAGCGATTGATCGAGAGAAATTCGAGGTCGTCCCTATCGGCATCAACAAAGCCGGGCATTGGCTTACCGGCGGCGCGGCCCAGGGGCTGCTTGAAGGCGCAGCACCGGAACCGGCAGATGCGCCAACGCAGCCGCAGGAACTCACGCTCAGCAACAGCACTCCTCTCGGCGCCCAGGCTCTGGATATCGTTTTTCCCGTTCTTCACGGCACCTTTGGCGAGGACGGCACCATCCAGGGACTCTTTGAACTGGCCGGTATCGCGTATGTTGGCTCCGGCGTTCTCGGCTCGGCTGCCGGCATGGACAAGGACGTGATGAAGCGGCTCTTCGCCCAGGCCGGGTTGCCCATCGTCAAGCATCTTTCGCTTTTGCGGGCCGACTGGGAGAAGTCGCCGCGCAAATCCATCGCCCAGATCGAAGCCGCGCTCAAGTATCCGGTCTTCGTGAAGCCGGCCAATCTTGGTTCCTCGGTGGGAATCAGCAAGGTCCATGACCGCTCGGAACTGGGTCCGGCTCTGACCGAAGCAGCCAAATACGACCGCAAGCTGGTCATTGAGCAGGGCGTCGGCGGCAAGAAAGCCAAGGCTCGCGAACTGGAAGTCGCCGTGCTGGGCAATGACGATCCCAAGGCCAGCGTGGCCGGCGAGATCATTCCCGACAAGGAGTTTTACGACTATGAGGCCAAATATCTATCGGACGGCTCCATCCCGGTGATTCCCGCCAAACTGACAAGCAAGGAAACAAAAACAATTCAACAGATGGCCGTTGCCGCCTTTCGCGCCTGCGATCTCTCTGGCCTCGCCCGCGTAGACTTCCTGATGGAGCCGGACGGCAAGCGCCGCATCTTCCTGAATGAAGTAAACACCCTGCCAGGATTCACCCAGATCAGCATGTACCCCAAGCTTTGGCAGGCTTCTGGTCTCAGCTACAAAGACCTCATCACCCGTCTGATCGAGCTGGCCCTGGAACGCCACGCCGAGAAGAGCCGGACGACGTACAGCAGGGAAGAGTAAATGCAGGGACTAGGCATTAGGGAATAGGCACTAGGGAATAGGGAACAGGGAACAGGGAACAGAAACCTCGCTGCTGGTGTCTAACAATAGAAGAGGGAGCAAGAAAGCAGATGGGAATGACTTGTAAAGGGGTGCTGGTGCTCGTCGCGCTTTCCCCTATTCCCTAGTGCCTAGTCCCTCATTTGCCGTATCCTGAATGTAAGGAATATCTATGACCTTGCTCGATGCTCCCATCTTTAACGAAGCGCGCAGCCGGCAGCGCAAAAAAATGATCTATTCAGCGGCCGTAGTTGTCTTCGTGCTCTTTCTAGGCTGGTGGTTTGCAACCGGGATGCCAATTGCCGGACCCTGGAGCTGGAATAACTACCTGCGCGGCACTATGGCTACAAACCACTTCTTCGCCGCTGTCGAAAAGAACGACATCCCCAAGGCTTACGGAGTCTGGATGAACGATACCGACTGGCAGAAGCATCCGGCGAAAAACACCTTCTATCCCTTTGACCGCTTCCAGCAGGACTGGAGTCCGGGTGGAGACGGCAACGAGTACGGCTCGATCCATAGCCACAAGATCATCGCCAAGCGCATGTCTGGCAACGTACTCATCGTCGCCGTCCGCATCAACGATCGCAAGAGCCATGAGATGTTTCTGGCCTACGATGTGAAGGCCCACACGCTTGGATTCTCGGCGAACGAACTGTATCTTGGGCCGTAGAATCATTTTACGGGCGATGCCAGATATTGGCGCTCCCTGCCCCTCTCTTTTAGGGCAAGGCGCATACAAGCTAGCCAGCCAATGCAGCCAGAGTCTCTTCCAGGCTGGCCGCGTCTTCCACGTTCAGCGCTTTCTGCGCCGGATCGATTTGCTTGAGCAGGCCGCAGAGCACCATGCCCGGACCGACCTCGACGAAAATTTCCGTCCCGGCGCCAATCAGAGCCTTGATGCAATCCACCCAGCGCACCGCGCCGGTCACCTGACGCGTCAGCGCATCCTGTACGGCGGCGGCGGTTGTCAGCAATCCTCCGGTCACATTCGCTGCCACGGGAATCCTCGGGTCAGTTAGCGTCAGAGCGGCCAGTACCCTTGCCACTTCTTCCTGCGCCGGCTGCATCAGCGCGCAGTGGAAGGGAGCGCTGACCGGCAGCATCACCGCCCGCCGCGCGCCTTTGGCCTTTGCCAGCGCCGAGGCCCGCTCCACGGCTGCCACCTCGCCAGAGATCACCGTCTGAATGGGCGAGTTCAGATTCGCCGCCTGCACGGTCAGTCCCGTCTCCTGAGCGGCCTCGGCACAGGCTTCAGCTACCAGCGCGGCGTCGAGCGCCAACACGGCAGCCATTGCCCCCTTGCCGGCCGGAACCGCCAACTGCATCGCCCGTCCGCGAGCCTTCACTGCTCGAACCGCGTCAGCAAACGAGAGCGTTCCGGCAGCCACATGGGCCGACCATTCCCCCAGCGAATGCCCGGCAGCCAGCGCCGGTAGGATTCCCTGCTCGGCCAGCACCCGATGCACGGCCACACTGGCCGCAAGAATCGCCGGCTGAGTGTTTTCGGTGAGTCGCAGTTGCTCTTCCGGCCCCTCAAAGATCAGTTTTGAGAGCGGAAAGCCCAATGCTTCATCGGCTTCGGCAAATGTGGCTGCGGCAACGGGAAAGCGTTCGGCAAGCTCGCGGCCCATGCCAACGGCCTGCGATCCCTGCCCCGGAAAGAGAAAAGCAATCTTCTTCGACATTTCAATCAGAATTGTAGACTACTGAAGCGGATGAGGGAGGCTTTGGAATCTACCTGTGATTTATTCTCAGATTGCGCGGAAGACTCATGTATTCGCGATGCTGCCTGAGTTGGAATCAAGAGCGTGAAAAAGGAGTTGGGATGCTGGAGTTCATTTCACTGCAAGGTCCAATCTAAAAAATTAATGGGGAACTTGTCCTAATGATTCCTCTTGAGGCTGGAGGAGACGAGTTGGCCAAATGCTCAAGGGGAATATCTGAGATAGATGGGGAATTTCTCAAGATCAAAATTCCTGAGTGGCTCGCGTTACAGCTGAGAGTCCAAGAAGGGAGCACTGTTTCGGTTGACAATGAAAACGGCAAGTTCAATATTCATTCGCTTGATCCTTATCGGATTCAGTAAAAGCTCTCGGTAGACAGCGAGTTGGCTGAGTGACAGCGGGACTCAGTTCCAGCGCTTCTTGTCGTTGTGGTCTTCGTCAATCGGATGACCCTGGCCGTCCAGCCGCACGGTGCGTCCCTGGCGCTTCATATAAACCTCGAATTTGCGGGCGGCGCGGTGGCGCTTCCAGCGATAGTAGCGGTTGCGGACCCCATACCACTGCTCGCTGAATGCAAAGGTGAGGCCCCGGCGCGGGGCGATGCGGATGAAGAGGTAGCCGGCCAGCGCTCCACCTAGCTGGGCAAAGGCGTACATGCGCAAGGAGCCGAAGAAAAGCATGGCAATGGATAGCAGGCAGTAGATTATCGCGAGGTGGCGGGCTTTGATGCCAATGGTGAAGAAGAGCAGAAACTCCATCTCTCCGTAGAGAATGCCAATGGCGACCAGCAGGCCGAAGATTCCCCCGAAGCAGCCTGTCAGTCCAGCTACGGGCAGCGAATATCCAAAGATGCCGCTGCCCAGGTAGATTGCCGTGGCAGCGAGCGCAGTGCCGAGCACGGAAGATCCGTAAAGGCCGGCGACCCAGCTCCGGTTGTGCAGTTGCTCAAGGAATCCTGCCAGGAACCAGAGCGAAACCAGCTCCAACAGCGTTCCGATAATTGTGTCGGGCGGATGAATGAAGCTGTAGGTGAAGGGCTGCCACAACCATCCGTGCAGGAACTGGCCGGGTGAGTAGGCGAAGGTCGTGATCAACCATGCAGACCCGGTTGGAGACAGGAGCGAGGTCAGGAGGACGAAGTAGGCGATGAGATTGGCAAGCACCAGCCAGCGCGTAAAGCCGCGGAAGGCGGGGAAGGAGATCGGGCTGGAACTGGCTGGACTCATTGCTCTCCTCAGGGTAAATGCATGGGGTCCGAATGTCATGGGATCGCCATTCGGAACTCATGCGGCCCGCCCTTGGGTTGACGGATTGGGTCGGCGCGAGTTCCGTTACGGAACCGCCACCAGGCTGCGATGGCCGGCCGCATCTACGGAGCGCACCCCAAAGATGACGTTGTCTTTGGAGACGGGCACGGAGACCGTGATGGGGCCGGCAGCGGCCGGCTGCCGGACAAGTTGAACAAACTGCCAATCCGGCGCGGTGGTCTCGCGCCAGAGCAGTTCATAATGAACCGCCGATGCCCCTGCAGGCGGTTCCCAGCGTAGGGTGGTCCCGTTTTCCAGCTTTTCCGTCACGATGGCAACCTTGCCGGGCGCTCCCGGCGCGGCGGCCAGGGTGGCCAGGGTTGCAGCGTTGAGGCGGGCAACCTTGGCTACGTAATTGAAGTCGACGAATTCAGGCAGATCACCCAGAACGGGGTCGCCGGAGCCGCTGGGAGGCCGTACAACGTTCTGGTGCTGGTGGTTGAAGTCCTCGCGCCACTCGGTAAAGCGGACGGCTGCAAAGCCCTCGCGATTGAAGGAACTGTGATCTCCGCCGCGCAGGTAGCGGTCGGGGCGCGCCACCAGGAACGGGGCGAAATGATCGCCGGGAGCGGCGCCGGAAAAATAACTGCGGGCGACATCGGCGATGGCGCGGGCAAGCTGGCGGCTGGGCGAGTCGTTCTCCCCGCCCAGGGCGCGGATACGGCGCTCCTGCTCGGGCGTGGCTGCGGACGGAATGCCTTCAGAGAAGACGCGAACGCGGTCCTTGAGCTGGAGGGTTTCCCCCGGAGTCGTGTTGCCGCCTACGATGTCGTTGTTCAGAACGGCTTCCAGTTGCCAGCCCTCACTGCGGGCCAGCTTGGCTAAATGGGCGGAGCCGTACAGGCCCTGCTCTTCGCCTGCCACGGCCACAAAAACCAGCGTCGCCGGAAAGCGCAGTTTGGTGAGCGCCCGCGCGCATTCAAGGGAGACGGCCACTCCCGAGGCATCGTCGTTGGCGCCGGGGGCAGGGTCGCGCGCGTTGAAATTATCGGAGTTGCGCGAGTCGTAATGCCCAGTGACCAGGAACATGCGCTTGGCCTGCACGGGATCTGTCCCACGCAAGACGGCGTAGATGTTGGTAATGGTGGTAGGTTGCGGGACGCGGTCGGAGACCGGCTGGGTGAAGGTGTCGCGATGGACCTCCAGGCAGCCGCTGCAATCGTGGGAAATCTGATCGAACTCGGCGGCAATCCAGTCTGCCGCGGCAGTGATTCCCGTTTCGGGAGGCAGGGCTGTCTCCATGCTGGAAAGCGTACTGCGGTTGCCAAACGACACGAGCTTGTTGATTGTCTCTTGAATGCGCTGCGGTTGAATATTCTGGAGTGCGTGGGCAATGGCCGGGTCAGCAGCGGCTGGCGTTACCGGGGCGGCGGAGAGCGAGAAATCCGGCTGCGCCGGGCAGCGGGCTGCCGTCAAAGCCAAAATGCAGATCAGGGTCATCAAACGGAAATTCATAGGGAATCCTCCATTGTGGGGAATGCGTCTATCATCTGTGATGCGGGCCGCTTGACCTCGGGTGGGTTTCTGCCCAAGAATAGCGGAGTCGTATCGCTATAAACCGTCATCTTACAACACGAAATGCTTTTGAAAGAGAGGAGGCTGCCATGCCTAGCTGCCCTGAATGCGAGAATAACCTTGACATCGAATTGGATGAGGTCGAAGAAGGCGACGTGGTCGCCTGTGAGGAATGCGGCACCGAGTACGAGGTTGTCGGCATCGAACCGCTGGAGTTGACGCGGGTCGACGACGATCTCGATGACGACGACGACATATACGAAGAGGACGAGGAGGAAGAGTGAGGGTTTTCCGTACGCAACTGCTGGCCGGCGTAGTTTTTACCGCGCTGGCTGCAGGTTTGGTGCCCATTGTTTCTCACGACGGCCTAGCTGGCCCCACGGACGCTCAAGCGCAGAATTTTGGCATGCGAGTGGTTACAGGCCGTGTGCTGGATGCAGGCAATAGCCCGATGGCCGGCGCGACGGTCTTTCTTAAAGACCTGAAAAGCAAAAACATCCGCAGCTATTCTTCGGACAAAGACGGCCATTTCCGCTTCACCAACGTCAATATGGCCGAGGACCACGAGCTGTGGGCTGAAAAAGACGGCAAGAAAAGCCCCGTCAAGACCATCAGCTCCTGGGACACGCGCAAGGAGATGGAAGTGGATCTGATTGTGAAGTAAGGAGCGGGTTAAATTCTTGCTACTCGGCAGGTGCATCGACGCGATAAATGCACTTGCCCGTAGTACGCACGAACTTTAGCGGAATCTTGGGATTATTGATGTCCTTATTGCCGTCATCAGCCCACTTCTTGGCCCACTTGGTGAAGTAGGGTTCAATTTCAGCAGGAGTCAGAAGATAAATCTCGATCAGTTCTATTCCTTCATAGACGGCAAATATCCAATCCACTTGTCTGTATTTGCCAATGATATGTGGATTCATGTGGTGATGGGTTGAGAAACTCTGAGTTAGCCGTATATTGACAGACTTCAATTCGTATTCACGGCCGTTTAGGTCTCGCGCGTCGTTTCCCTCTCGACCGGGAAGGATTGTCAGGCCAGTGTATAGAAGGATTTGTAGAATCTTGCCTCCGTTGTCCTGAAAAATGTCGTCAATTCCATGAGATGAGGCGAGTTTTTGCAGCTTCCGGATGCAGGGAAGCAAAGCGCGAAGCTGTGTGTGATCTGGATGGGGTTTCATTCGTGCCCCCGAGCCAGCAAATCAACAACATCGACTCCCAGGACAATTGCAAGCCGTTCCATGCTATCGATGGAGATATTTTTTTCATTGCGTTCGACACTGCCAATATAGTTCCGATGTAGGCCCGCGCGCGCGGCAAGTTCCTCTTGTGAAAAGCCGTTCGCTAAACGCGCCGACCTCAGGTTGACCGCAAACCTGGCTCGCGCGGTAATCTGAGAGTTCGAGTTCTTCATCCCCTTTCATACTCAACCCGTGGTAAGCTGAAATCTACAGTCTATAGACTGTATGAGGTTAACGATGACGGCAACTCTGTGTTCCTCAAAGCCCGCATATTCGACGCAACTTGGTGCTGCATATGTCGGTGATTCTTTGCAATTGCTGTCAGAGTTGCCCGACAGATCTGTGAACTTGGTAATGACCAGCCCTCCTTTCGCGCTACAACGGGAAAAGGACTATGGTAATTTCGATCAGAGCGAGTATGTTGATTGGCTAATGCAGTTTGGGAAAATAGCCTATGACAAGTTACATGAGGATGGGAGCTTTGTTCTAGACCTCGGCGGAGCCTATCAAAAGGGTTTCCCCGTACGCAGCCTCTATCAGTTTCGCGTTCTGCTACGCTTCTGCGATGAACTGGGTTTTCATCTTGCTCAAGAGTTTTTCTGGCATAATCCTTCCAAGCTGCCCAGTCCTATCGAGTGGGTGAATAAGCGCAAGCTGCGTGCCAAGGATACGGTCAATACGCTTTGGTGGTTTTCACGCTCGAAATGGCCGAAGGCAAATGTCTCCAATGTCCTGACCGAGTATAGTCCGCGGATGAAGAAGCTGTTGGCAGACCCAGCGGCCTTCTATACACCGAAACAACGGCCTTCCGGGCACGAGATTGGCTTAGCCTTTGCAACAGATAACGGCGGAGCAATTCCTTCCAACCTTCTGCAGATTCCGAACTCTGAAAGTAATGGTATCTACTTGGGTGCATGCAAGGAGATTGGCATTCAAGGGCATCCGGCACGCTTTCCGTCCAAACTGCCGGAGTTTTTTATCCGCATGCTAACCCACCCTGGAGACTTAGTGGTGGACATTTTTGCCGGTTCCAATACCACTGGCATGGTGGCTGAGGCTGAGGGGCGACGCTGGCTTTCCTTTGAGCTAAGCCGCGAGTATGTCGCGTCTTCTGTGCTTCGCTTCGTGCCGAAAGGACTCCCGGTGGCACGAGTGAAGGCGGTGTATGCGACAGTTCTTGCCGGTGAGCATATATCTGTAGAGAATGAGCTTGGCTATCAGCCTCAACTGCTTGCTATGTAAAGCAAGATTGTTAATCCAAACTTGCTTTACATAGCAAGCGGGCCTCATCCGTCCAGCTTCTTCGCCACCAGCTCGTTCAATAACGCCGGGTTCGCCTGCCCCTTGGATGCCCGCATCACTTGGCCGACAAAGAACGCCGCCACGGTCTTCTTGCCCCCGCGATACTGCTCCACCTGCTTGGGGTTGGCGGCAATCACCTCATCGATCAACGCTTCAATCGCCGCAGTGTCGGTAATCTGCTGCGGCTTCTCTCGCTCGTAGACGGCAGGGAAGTCCTCCTGCTTTTCAAAGCAGGTATCAAAAAGCTGCTTGAGCTGCTTGGAGCTGATCTTGTTCTCATCCAGCAGATCGGCAGCCAGCACCACGCCGGCCATTGAGACCGGCGATTGCGCCTGCTCAAGCCCCAGCGCCTTCAGCCGCCCGCCCAGCTCGCTCAGCAGTACATTGGCCACGCGGCGCGGGTTGCGCGCGGTTTTGGCCGCTGCTTCAAAACGGTCGGCAAACTCGCGCTCGGCGGTCAGCGTAAAGGCGTCCTGTGAGGTCAGCTCGTACTCGGCAATCATCCGCGCACGACGTGCCTCCGGCAGCTCGGGGAGCTCCGCTCTTCTTGATTCAAGAAATGCGGAGGTAACAATCAAAGGCGGCAAATCCGGCTCCGGGAAATACCGGTAATCGTGCGCCTGCTCCTTTGAGCGCATTGAGTAGGTCCGTCCCTCGGCGGCGTTCCACAGCCGGCTCTCCTGAATCACCCGCCCGCCCGATTCAATCACTTCGATCTGCCGCTCAATCTCGTATTCCAGCGCCGCGCGCACATAGCGGAAGCTGTTCACATTCTTCACTTCGGCCTTGGTCCCAAATTTCTCCTGGCCACGCGGGCGAACGCTTACATTGGCATCGCAACGCAGCGAACCCTCCTCCATATTGCAGTCGGAGACCCCTGCATACAACAGAATCTCCTTCAACCGGGTCAGGTATTCGTAGGCCTCGTCCGGGGTGCGGAGATCCGGCTCGCTGACAATCTCCGCCAGCGGAGTGCCGCAGCGGTTCAGATCGAGGTACGTCCGCGTCGCGGAGTCAGAAAAGCCGTCGTGCAGGCTCTTGCCCGCATCCTCTTCCATGTGCAGGCGGGTAATGCCGATGCGCTTCCACCCCACGGACGAGGACCTGTCCGCGGGGACCCCGGTCTTCCACCCCACGGACGAAGACCCGTCCGCGGGGACCCCGGTACTCGATCCGCAGTCCGCGGTGGGCACATCGATCCAGCCGTTTTCGGCCAGGGGCTTGTCGTATTGCGAGATCTGGTAGCCCTTGGGCAGGTCGGGATAGA
>CAZHKN010000064.1:0-19407 GCA_964532725.1 uncultured Occallatibacter sp. | reverse complement strand
GCCGGCAATCGGCTTCAATTGCTCCACGGCGGCCAGCAGATAATCCGACCGGTAATGCCGCCCCGCTGTCTCCATAAATACGTTCATTTCGTCGCTCGCAGCGCGGCTGCCCGCCGGAGGAGGCTCGCCCGCTTTGTACTTCCCGCTCAACACCCCATGCGCCAAAGGAGAAAACGCCAGGTTCCCAATCCCATGCCGCGCGCAGGCCGCAAAGACCGCCGCCTCCGGCTTCCTCCACAGCATCGAGTACTGCGGCTGGCTCGATGAAAAGCCTTGCAGGCCTCTTTCTGCTGCAATCGCCGCGGCTTTGTCAATCTGCTCCGCCGTCCACTCGCTGAAGCCGATCGCCCGCACCTTGCCCGCCTTCACCGCGCGATCCAGCGCCGCAATCGTCTCTTCCAGCGGAGTCTCCGCGTCGTAGCGGTGGCACTGGTAGAGATCAATTGCATCCACGCCCAGCCGCTCCAATGAACGATGCAACTGTTTCTCGATCTGCACAGCAGAGAGTCCATGATCCGGCTCATCGCCCACCGGGAAATAGAGCTTGGTCGCAATCAGATAGCAGTCTCGCGGATAGGCGCGCAGTGCCTTACCCAACACCCGCTCTGCCTCTCCAGCGCCATATTGGTTCGCAGTATCAAAGAGCGTAATTCCGTGATCGATCGCAGCATGGATGCAGCGCGTCGCTTGTTCCCGGTCGATGCCTCCAGCCACAGTCAGCCAGGTTCCAAAGCTCAGCCGTGAAACTTCCAGCGGGCCATTTCCTAAACGGCAATATTGCATTCTTCAGCTCCAGCACAGCCGGCAAATAAGCGAAACAAATATCGAAGATGAACTAATTCATCACCTGCACCGAACCCTTGCCGGTCAACTCTTCCACACGCTCTACCCAGCCGCGATCCGCTGCGACTTTCATCTCTTCCGGCTCCAGAATCACCTCATACTCGCCCTTCTTCTGAAGATGGATCATCACCTTGCCCGGTCCCGGCGCGGCATCCGCAGCGGACTTCAATCCGGCGAAGATCTCTTCGGTCGCCCGGTCCAGATTGATGCGGATCCGCAACCCGCCCGGCAGCTTTACCTGCACCTCTTCCAGCGCCACAATCGAACTCACGGAAATCTTCGGCGCGGCATCCTCATCGCCAGTTAGAGTTCCGCGGATCAGCACAGGAGCCTCAATCTTTAACTGCGTCGCAAGCCGCTCATAATCTCGCTGAAAGCAAATCAGCTCGATCTTCCCCGTAGCGTCTTCTAATGATCCCTGCGCATAGAGTTTCCCATCACGCTTGGTTTTCTGTACCTTCAGGCCAAGAATCATGCCCGCAACCTGTATCTCATCCGCCGGATCACTCTGCGATCCCCAGCGTTTCTCCGGCGGCTTGCGTTCCAATGCTTCCGCGGTAGTGATAACTCCAGTCAAGTTACGTAACTTCTCCGCATACTTATCCAACGGATGCCCGGAGACAAAGAAGCCCAATACTTCTTTTTCATTGGCCAGCCGCTCATGCTCTTCCCAGTCCGCCCCTGGTGGCAGGTCATCGGCACCGCGTCCTGCAGAAGGCGGTTCATTGAATAATCCAAACAGTCCCGACTGCCCCTGCGCCGCATCCTTCTGTGCCTTTTGCGCCCGTTCCATTGCCTTGTCAACGGCATTGTATAACTGGCCGCGCTTGCCGAGAGAATCGAGCGCGCCCGCTTTGATCAGCGACTCAATCACCCTTTTGTTCATTACCCTCAGGTCAACCTTCTCGCAAAACTCCCAGAAGGTTTTGAACTTTCCGCCTGCCTCCGCGCGTGCACTGATAATCGACTCAATCGCGTTGCCCCCGACATTCTTTACCGCGGCCAGGCCGAAGCGTATCGCCTGGCGCTGCTCTGTGATGTGCGGAGTAAATTGCGCGCCGGAGACCTGCACATCCGGCGGCTCGACAGGTATCCCAATCTCCCGGCACTCGCCGATATACTTCACCACGTTCTCCGGCTTAGACGTTTCTGAAGTCAGCAGCGCAGCCATAAACTCCACCGGATAATGCGTCTTCAAATAAGCCGTCTGATAAGCCACCAACGAATAAGCCGCCGAGTGCGACTTATTAAATCCGTATCCGGAGAACTTCGCCATCAGTTCAAAGATCTCGTTGGTCGCATTCTTATTGTGGCCCAGAGCAGCAGCTCCGCTCATAAACCTGTCCCGCGGTTGGGCCATTGCTGCGGGATCCTTCTTTCCCATTGCCCGGCGCAGCAAATCCGCCTCGCCCAGCGAGTAACTCGCCAGCACATTGGCGATGCGCATCACCTGCTCCTGGTAAACAATTACCCCCAGCGAGTCCTTCAAAATCGGCTCAAGCTCGGGTAGTAAAAACTCTACCTTGCGCCGTCCCCACTTACGCTCAACGAAGTCATCGATCATGTCCATCGGGCCCGGCCTGTACAGCGCATTCAGCGCGGTCAGTTCTTCCACGCTGTCCGGCTTGTAGCGCCGCAAAATATCCCGCATTCCGCTCGACTCGAATTGGAAAATCCCCGACGTCAGAGCCGTGTGAAAGACTTTTTTGAATGTCTCCGGGTCATCCAGCGGCACCATTTCGATATCTATCTTTTCGCCACGGGTCTGTTCAATCAGCTTCAGGCAATCGTCGATCACTGTCAGCGTCGCCAGGCCCAGAAAGTCCATCTTCAGCAGGCCCATCTTTTCGACGGCCTTCATATCATAGGCAGTTACAATTTCGTCGTTCTTGGTCTTATTCAGGGGTACCAGTTCAGTCAGCGGGCGCGGCGCAATTACTACAGCCGATGCGTGAACTCCCGATCCGCGCACCAGCCCCTCGAGCTTTTTTGCCGTATCAATCAGCACACGTATCTGCGCATCGTTGTCGTAGGCCTTCTGCAGGTCGGGCACGTCTGCCAGGGCTTGGTCAATGGTCATGCCCACCGTTGCCGGGACCAGCTTCGCAATCCGGTCCACATCGCCGTAGGGCATGTCCAGCGCGCGTCCGCAATCTTTTATGGACGCCTTGGCCGCCATCGTATTAAATGTAATGATCTGCGCTACCTGCTCGCGGCCGTATTTTCGAGTTACGTATTCGATAACTTCGCCGCGCCGGTTCTGGCAAAAATCAACGTCAATATCCGGCATTGTTACGCGTTCCGGATTCAGGAACCGCTCGAAGAGCAGCGCGTTCTGCATCGGATCAATATTCGTAATCTCCATCGCATAGGCTACTAGAGATCCAGTCGCAGAGCCGCGCCCCGGACCTACCGGAATCCCATGATCCCGCGCATACTTAATAAAGTCCCAGACAATCAAGAAGTATCCCGAGTACTTCATCTGCATGATGATGCCGATCTCGTACTTCAACCGCGCTTCATACTCATGCGCCGCCGTGCGCAGCACTCCACGCATCTCCAGCGCGCGAATCGCAGTCTCCATGCGCTTCCTCAAACCCTCGCGGCACACCTCTTCAAAGTAACTATCAATCGTATGTCCTGCCGGAACCGCAAATTCCGGAAATGGATTATCGACCTTGGCCAGTTTCAAGTTACAGCGCTCGGCAATCTCCACCGTTCGCTGCAAGACCCCTGGCTGATCCGGGAAAATCCTTCCCATCTCGTCGGCGCTCTTGACAAAGAACTGATCGGAGTCAAACCGGAAGCGCTCCTTGTCATGGACCTTCGATCCCGTCTGCACGCAGAGCATTACATCGTGCGCGTGCGAGTCCTCACCGCAGAGATAATGCGAGTCATTGGTCGCTACCAGCGGAATCTCCAACTCCCGCTCCAGGCGAAACAAATCATTCTGAATCCGCCGTTCGTCTTCGAGGCCCTGATCCTGAATTTCTAGATAGAAATTTCCCCGCCCGAAGATGTCCTGATACTGTTGCGCTACGCCCTTGGCCTTCTCATAATGCCCAGCCATCAGTTCTTCGCACAGCTCGCCGGAGAGGCAGCCAGAAAACCCGATCAGGCCTTGAGAGTGCTCGGCCAGGTAGCGCTTGCTGATGCGCGGCTTGCGGTAAAAGCCATGCAGCGAGGCCTCGCTGGTAATGCGAATCAGGTTGCGGTACCCCTCTTCGTTTTCGGCCAGCACCAGCAGGTGGTTATAGTCGTCGCCCTGCGCAGGGGCGCGATGGTCCTCGTTTTTGCAGACATACAGCTCGCAGCCCAGGATCGGCTTGACGCCCTTAGCCTTGGCCGCGTCAAAAAAATGCACCGCGCCGTAGATGTTGCCGTGGTCGGTCATCGCCACGGACTTCTGCCCCAGCGCGGCAACCCGGTCAACAAGCTTTTTGACGTCGCAAGCCCCATCCAGCAGGGAGTATTCGGTATGCAAATGGAGATGTGTGAATTCAGACATGGCTAATCTGATTCTAGCCGCCAGACCGCTCGCGTGTTCGAGTGAATCCGCGGTTGAAATCCCGTCCGTCTGAGGAAAAGTCCATGATACGGAATCTATAATGAATCCGCGGGAGAAGGACTCAAGCGGAGGGACGCCGATGTCAAGGGTCTTTGTTTCATATGCGGCAGCAGACGAGGACTTTGTCAATAGACTAGTCGAGCGCCTTAAGGAGAGCGGCCACACGGTTTACTTTTCTGGCGGAAGCCTCCAAATCGGCCAAAAATGGCAAGATTCACTATCGAGTTGGCTAAGAGAAGCGGACGCGATAGTGATTGTCATCTCAGAAGCGTCCTCAGGAAGCCGCTGGCTGATGACGGAACTCGGGGCGGCTCTTGGATATTTCCAAGAACGAGGTCAACCGGTGATTCTCCCCGTCGTGATCGACGAATCCCCGTTGCCCGTACAACTGAGCCAGATTCAAGCACTATTTGCCCGAAACAAGGACTTGGATTGGATTGTTCCTCGGTTGACTGGCACTTTGGATGCGATAGTAGGCCGCGCGCAGGCGCGTACGGAAGAAAAGCGCGAAGTCCAAGCCAGAATAGAACGTCACGCTGCAGAATATATTAAAGAATCGCTTAGCGACTTACGCGAAAAGGAAAAGGTCTATAAGCGTATTGCCTACCTCTGGTACTCTGCTGCACTATTGGCATTGCTGGGAGGCGTAAGCTTTGCGCTTTGGCGCGCACTCATATCCGCTGCGACACAACCAACGTGGATATCGATTGTGCATTTGGCAGTTGCCAGTGTCCTTGTCATCGGTCTGCTTGGCGCCCTATCCCGTTTCGCATTTATTCTTGGGAAATCGTTCATGGTCGAATCACTGAGAAACGGCGACAGAATACACGCCATTTCATTCGGGGAGTTTTATCTAAAGACGTTCCCGGAGAAAGCTGAATGGGCGGAAATCAAAGAAGCGTTTCAGCATTGGAACATCGATTCAGGGTCATCCTTCATCACCCAGAATGCGACAGATATAGACCCGCAAATCTTGCAAACTGCGATAGAAGTTGCGAAGGCCATTGTGGGCAAGGCAAAAGGCAAGGATTAGCGGGATGCCTGCCTATGATGCGCACTTTACGGCAAGGGCGAGAAACCATAAACTCTATGCGCGAAGCGCGGCCGGCCGCACCGCAGATGCTCAATAAGTATCCTCGCGCCGCAGCCCGCAATACAGCAACACCACCTCGCGCTCCTCAATGTCGTAGCGAAAGCGGAATCTTCCCGAGCGCAGCCGGTATTGGCCATCGCCTGCCGAAACCCCTTGCAACTTTTTGATCTGATATTTGCCGCTCTTGTTTTGTGGGTCGACTGAAAGAATCCTGATTGCCTCCTCAAACCGCTCCACAAGCTCCGGGTGTTTGGGAGCCAGTTTCTTCATCAGCCGGTCAAAGTGCGCTGTAGTAAGGACGGAATACGGAAGCGCATCCATAGAAGCAGGGAACTACGCAGTCTTCCTTGTTGTGGTTGACTTCAGCTCAGCCAACAGCTTGGCGGCGGGTCGGGTTTTGCCTGCGGCGCGGTCTTTGCTGCTGGCCGCTATTGAAGTTTTCACCTTGGGGTCGCGCAGTTCCAGATAATCTTCCAGCTCATCGGCGGCCATGATGCCAATCACAGGAATCCCGTCCTTCTCCAGGATGAAGTATTCGTTGCCATTGTGCGCTCGCCGGGCAATCTGCCCCAGATTGATGCGCGCCTTGGTAATGGGAAGCCGATTGATTGTAGTCATTGATGAGTATTGATTAACCTCAATCAATATCGTAGCACTGAATTGCCTTCCGTGAGTCTCAACGCACACGGTTGACGCCCATTCCACTCCCCTCGCCGCACCGGCCTCGCAGTGTTAAAATCAATCAGTGCCGGGTCCTACGCGACACAATCCCGCCAACCCCGCCAGGTCCGGAAGGAAGCAACGGTAACGGGCTAGTGTGGGCGCAGTAGGTCACCCGGCGCTATTGGCGCCGCAGGCGCCTTTTATTGCGCCTCTGTGCCGTTGGCGCCCTTTACTGCGCAGTCGGCGCTTCGTACCGCAGAGACCTTTCCCGGCCTTTATTGGGAGAAGGCGTGAGAGATTCGCAGTCGATATTGAAGTTGCCTCAAGGAGAAGTGCATTGACCCTTACCGTTCGCCCCATCGTGGGCACCCGAGCCAAAATCACCGCGCTCGGCACCTACGTCCCGCCGCAAGTGATCACCAACAAAGACCTCGAAAAGCTGGTGGAGACCAACGACCAGTGGATCACCGAGCGGACCGGGATTCGCGAACGGCATCAGTTGGCCAAGGGCCTGGGCACGAGCGATATGTGCGTCGAGGCAGCAAAGAAGTGCCTGGCCGCGCGCGGCATCGAGGCCTCAGAACTCGAAGTCATCATCGTCGGTACCGTTACCCCAGACATGATGTTCCCCTCGACAGCCTGTCTGGTCCAGGACAAGATCGGCGCGAAAGGCGCATGGGGATTCGACGTTTCAGCCGGTTGCTCGGGCTTTGTTTTTGCTCTGCAAGCGGGCGTCAAACTCGTCGAGAGCGGCGCGCATAAAAAAGTCATGGTGATTGGCGCGGACGCCAACACCCGCATGACCGACTACACCGACCGCTCTACATGCATCCTCTTTGGCGACGGCGCTGGCGCGGTGATTATTGAGCCGGCAGCCGAGGGCGAGGTTGGCTTTATCGACTTTGTGCATGAAATTGACGGCTCCGGCGGCGTCTCGCTGAATCTAAAAGGCGGCGGCAGCCTGAACCCTCCCACGCACGAAACGATTGATAAGAAGATGCACTACATCTATCAGGATGGCCAGGCGGTGTATAAATTCGCGGTCCGCAAGATGGCCGAGGCTACGACCAAGGTTCTGGAGCGCAATGGAGTCACTGGTGCTGACCTGGGCTGCTTCATTCCGCACCAGGCCAACAAGCGCATCATTACTGCTACCGCTGACCGGCTGGGCATGGACCCCGAGCGCGTGATCATCAATATCGAAAAATACGGCAACACTTCGGCGGGGACGATTCCGCTGGCGATGGAGACAGCCGTAGAGCAAGGCAAGCTCAAGAAGGGCGACCTCGTCCTGCTCGCCGCCGTTGGCGCGGGCTTTACCGTGGGCGCGGCGTTGCTACGGTGGGAGATATAAAGAGTTCTTGAAGTAGAAGGTTGTGTCATTCCATCCTCAGTGACAAAAACAAGTACGTCACAAAGATGGGGTGCCTGGCGAGTAACCACTTTGAGCGCTGAGAGTCAGCGATCCGGGCTTAGCGGAAAGGGTATGCTGAGTCCGAAATATTTGCGGGCTTCTTCCACTAAATCTTGATCGGTCATGACTCCCTCTTGAATATGTGGCGGCTTACCCGGTGCGATGAAGTAATAGCCCACTCCAATTTTTCCGGTTCGGAAAACTCTCAGCTTTTTTCCAGACCGAATTTTGAAGGACAGTGCATCTGCCTCGTGGAACTCGATTCCAGCATTGAGCAGGGTATCTCGAACAGAGCCAACATAATACTGAAAGTCGCTGAGCGCCTCGTTCGCATCCGCGTCGTTGGCAATTTCAGACTCAGTCACAGGAACAAAAAACGCCACAATAGTCGGTTTGCGAATGACATATATGACCGGCTTCTCTGTTGATGATGGTGCCTGAGCGGAGCCGCACACAGCAAAAACGATAAACAATCCAACAATCCCCAAAAAGTTCTTCATCCCATTCACTTTATCTAAGAGTTTGTCCTATGGGGAAATTTTTCGCGATTCGCCGCGTCTCCGCCAGCGTCACAGTTTGGTCATCTTTAGCTTAAGGAACAATACAGTTTGCAAGGTCAGCCTCTCTGACCACAAACTCAGATTTTTCGTTTGTCAATTCGTAATGGTAGGGTTCGATGCTGATCAGCACTAAGCTTTCGTTATCGCGGGGAATTCGCTGAAGTACATGGCATTCGATAAATCCAGGTTGCGGGTATTCAGAGTCAGACCAGAGGTCCGCACTTGTAAACATCGGGACTTTGTCGATGATCGAGTGTGCCTCGCCTTGAGCATCACGAAAATGCGACTCGACAACTCCCGGCTGAGGCTCTTCGTCTACGAATCGCACAATTTGAACGCGAAGGCTAGGCATTCATAAATGATAGCGCGCTTCAACTTGAATCGGGGAAACTCAATCGCAGATCAGCGCGGATTCGGGGATTTCTTCGTTGTCTGCGGGATCACTCACTGCATCTGCCGGCTGTGCGGTAAAGAATTCATCTACCCGCTCCAGAACCTGCGCGCCGGTCTTGCACTGGTAAATTGCCGCACGCAGCTTGGCTCCGCCGGGTACGCCGTGCGTAAACCATGTGGCGAACTGCTTCATCTTGCCCGAGGTCTCACCGAGACGCTCGGCACGGGGCAGATCCTTGCTCGCCTCGGCCTCTGCTAAAAGCATCTGGAAGTAAGTGCGGATCATGCGGTAGCGGTCCGCTCCGGTTGGCTTCTCATAGCTGCCTGTCGCGGTGTACTGGGCAATCTGGCGAAAGATCCAGGGGTTCGACGGCGCGGCGCGGCCAATCATTACCGCGTCGCAGCCGGTGAGGGCAACCATTGCCGCCGCGTCTTCCGGTGTGCGAATATCGCCGTTGCCAATGACCGGAATCTTCACTGCCTGCTTCACCGCGGCAATCCACTCCCAGCGGGCCTGGCCGGTATAGCCCTGCTCGCGGGTGCGGGCGTGCAATGCGACGGCGTTGAGGCCTTCGGCTTCTGCCATGCGGGCCAGTTCGACGCAGACGATCTGGGCGTCGTTCCAGCCGAGGCGGAATTTGACGGTGAAGGGAATTGAAACCGCAGAGCGGACCGCGCGAAAGATCTCGCCAATCTTGGGCAGGTCGCGCAACAGACCCGAGCCGCCATTGCAGCCGACGACGCGCTTGGCCGGGCAGCCCAGGTTCAGATCGACGGTGTCAAAGCCGGTCTCTTCGACAATCCGCGCCGCATCGGCCAGCGTTTGCGGGTTCGAGCCAAACAACTGCGCGCCAATAGGGTGCTCATCGTCGTAAAAGGTGAGGTAGCGCTTGCGCTTGGACTCACGCATCCGCGAAAGTCCGTCAGCCGAGGTGAACTCAGTCATCAACAACCCGCAGCCGGATTGGGAGTTGCTGATTTCAGCATCAACGATGGGTGCCCCCGGTCTCGATTCTGAGACCGGGGAATTTGAATGATCGTTAGCAGCAGTGAACAAACTGGCATGGCGAATAAACCGGCGGAAGACCGTATCCGTAACGCCCACCATGGGCGCAAGCACCGTTGCCGGAGTGACAAGCACCGGGCCAATGCACAACTCCGCCGGCACCCGGGCCTCGGCCGGCATTGGGTGCTCAATGGGGTTGTCCCAGTTCTTGTTTACCGTAAAGCCCTTGCCTGCCATCTTTCCTCAGAACAACAAATTCTCCGCCTCAAGCATTTATGTTATCGGCGCGAAATAGAAAACGATGTAGACCTCGTCACCTCTCTTGGCCACTTGTCTCGGTACGGGTACAAATTCAAATTCGTACTTCGATGTCAGGGCGACTCTTTGCCAAGAGTCTGGTTTCGATTGCCTTGAGTTTTGTCGGATCCACGCGAAAACGCTCCGGAACAGAGACTATTTCGGCAGTGGGAGAATTTTCGCCATGCTGCCTGATGGCTATGACACCAAGACACCCGATTCCATCGTCATGAAATAATCCAAGACGCCCGAGTTCTCCAATGGCCAAAACATAGCTCTCTTCCGAAATTGCTAGGTACCGATAGTGAGCCGGCATAGTCATCAACTGTCGATGAATGTCCTTTAGTTTAGCGACGTATTTTGGATACCACGCCTTATTCAGTTCATTGAGTTCCTTGAGATTGGATGGATTCCATCGTTCGCCGTCGGCAGGGTTAAGATCGTGTTCCAGTTTGATCTCTACGGCGTGCAAATCTCCCGCGCCGCCGTGGTCCACCGCCAGTACGTCCGCCGCAATCAGGGAGGATGGCGGTTCCAGATAAATATTGGGGACGGAGAGTTTCCGGCGCAAAAGCTCCGCGACCGCATTGATAGCGCGTCCTTGTCTTTGGCGCAAAGTCAATTCTCGAATTTCTTCTTTCACGGCCATCAGGATACCCTTCCTTCTCCCCGTTGCAGTACTCGTTCCGCCCAGGTCTCAAATCGCGTGGCGGCATTGCAGAGTGCTGTTGTCTTTTCGAAATCAATCTGCTTATCGCCGTAGGAGACGTCCGTCTTCGCGCTTAGTAGCTTCTGAAGATGCGCAACGCCTTGATGATCAATCTTCGCCCCTGTACATGCCCGTTTCAGCGCGGGGATGGCCTCATTGTGGTTCTCACCGCGTGGCCGCTTGCCTCCAAGCCCGATCAACAGGGCATCGCTGAACGAGATAGCACTATGCACCGCCAGCAAAGCTGCCGCGGAAGCATATCCGGGGAGATCGTCCTGACAGAGCCGCATGGCACTTGCAAGCTGTCTAGCTCGGCGATGGTATACGGAAAGAGAAACATCGACCATGCAATCCCATCATCGCACAACGTGAAAAGGCCTCCGCCGTGGCGGAGGCCCAATCCATCGAACCCGATCAGCGCGGCGGCGTTACTTGGCAGCCGTTGTTGCTGCGTCGGATTTGGCGTACTTGCGGCGGAAGCGCTCGACGCGGCCCGCGGTGTCAACTAGGCGCTGTTTGCCGGTAAAGAACGGGTGGCAGTTCGAGCAGATTTCCACGTGTATGTCGCCCTTGTGCGTCGAGCGAGTCTCAAAAATGTTTCCGCAGGCGCACAGAACGCGCACGGCGGCGTAATTGGGGTGAATCTTTTCCTTGGGCATCTACTGACCTTTCCTGCAATTCTCTTCTATTATAGGGCGGAAACGGGCTGGAACGCAATCCGGCGGGGCTTTCGGTGGTGGTGCATTTTGGACTTTACCTGTCATTCCATCGCGTTCGAGAAGCAGGCATCTCGATACCAATTGGGATCAAAGCCTTGGGCAATCAGGATATAGCCACTGATCTTGCCCTACACCGGTTCCAGAATAGCTATACTTCGGAAGCAATACACTCAAGTGGCATTTTCCTCAAGAAGATGCCACCTTGCTCGATGTCCGCAAGGGTACGGAAATTCTGGAACCGGTCTAGTTACTCGGCTCGAAGCGCTTCAACCGGATCGACAGAAGCACTCCGGCGCGCTGGCAGATAACTTGCCAGCGCCGCAGCAGCGATCAGGACAACAGGTACCGCGGTGAACGTGATCGGATCGAGCGGGCTAATGCCAAACAAGAGCGTTCGTAGGAGGCGCATAAGCGCGGCTGCCGCGCCGAGGCCAACAGCTGTCCCAACTCCGGTAAGCACCAACGCTGAACGAACGAACATCCAAATCAATTCGCTCTTGTTTGCGCCCAGCGCCAACCTGATTCCGAGTTCCCGCGTTCGCTGCGCCACCGAGTACGAGATCACCCCATAAATCCCGATAAAGCTCAACGCCAGCGCCATCGAACCCGCAATCGCCAGCATGACCAGCGTGAAGGTTGTTCGTGCCATCGATTGCGTATACATCTGCTGCATTGTGCCCGGTGAGGCCAATGGCAGATCCGCATTTACCGACCAGACCGCCTGCTGCATCTCTCCCAGCAAACCTTCCGTGCCCGCGCGGCTGCTGTGGATCGCAAAAGAGGCAAACCGCAGCCCACCCATCAAAGGCGGCGTCCGAAATCGGTCATAAAACATCGCCGGCCAGTAGACAATGGCTGGCGCTTTTTGATCCACGCCGTGCACGTGCACATCCTCCACCACGCCAATCACTTCCTGCCACGGAGAGTTCACATACTTCCTTATCCGCTTGCCAAGCGCTGCTTGCACCGAACCCCAATTCTCGCGCGCAAAACCCTGCGACACAATAACCATCGGGCGCACTTGCTCCAGGTCATCCCAGGTGAAGTCTCGCCCCGCAACCAGACGTGTGCCCAATGTTTGAAAGTATCCCGGCGAAATGTAGTTTTGCAGTTGCAGCGGCCCTTCCCCGCCGGGGTACTCCTTGCCTTCCACCGCAATCTGGTCGAAGTTCGGATCGTTGCCGTCCATCGGCAGAGCGACGGCAAAGCCCACTGAAGCTACTCCCGGAATCGCCGCGAGCTTGTCGGTAATTGCGCGCTGCATCACCGCCACCATATGCGGGTCCTTCGCCGTCTGCTCTGGAATAAAGACGCTCATTGTCTCAACGTGCGCCGCATCCGCAAAGCCTGGCTCGACATTACGCAGGGCGGCGAAGGTGCGAATCATCAGCACAGAGCTCACCAGCAGAATCAACGCCATTGCCACCTGCGCAACTACCAGCACGCTGCGGGAGCGCTGGCGAGCGCGGCCAGTGGTTGCCGTGCGGTTAGCGCCAGCCATTATGGCAGAGGCTTTTGTCCCTGCGTATTTCCAAGCCGACATCAAACCAAACAGCAAACCGGAAAAGACTGCCAGCGCAAACGTGAATCCCAATGAACCCCTGTCAAACGACACCTCGCTCAGCCGCGGCAAATCCGCCGGCTCCATCGCCGCCAGCAGCCGCAGTCCCGCATAGGCCACGGCAACCGAGACCGCTCCGCCCATTAGTCCCAGCATCAAACTTTCAATCAGCAACTCGCGCGCAATCCGCGCGCGCCCTGCCCCGAGCGCGGCCCGTATCGAAAGCTCCTGGTGCCGCGATTCCGCTCTAACCATCAGCAGATTCGCAACATTTACGCAGGCAATCAGCATCACTAGCCCAACCGTCGCCATCACCACCCAAAGCACATTTCCCACATCGCCAATTACCTGCTGCTTCAGCGGGCGGAACTCCGGCGCAATTCTCCAGGCTTCGTAGTAATGCGGATTCGTGTTGGGGCCATTCGTCCAAGAGTCCATCCAAAGGGAAATCAGCCGCGAGGCGTCTGCGTCGGCCTGAGCAAATGACACCCCCGGTTTCAGCCGCGCGATTCCCACATAGCCGAATCCAGCCAGTATCTGATTTGTAGGATCAAAGGCCAGAGGAACTAACAGGTCGAACTCCTGGTCTACCATCAGAAAGCCTCGCGGCATCACCCCGGCAATCGTGCGTGTCTGTCCGTCTACCTGCAAACTACGGCCAATCACTCCGCGGTCTCCTCCAAAGCGGCGCTGCCAGTAGCCGTAGCTGAGCATCACCGTTTTCGCTCCGCGCGGATCCTGGTCCGCCGCCGTAAACCATCGCCCAAGCGTCGCCGGAACCTGCAACGTCTCCAGCACGCCATCGCTGAGGAATGCGGCGTTCACCTGATCCGGCTGCGCAATTCCCGTCACGTTCGCGCTCCGCATCTGCAACACCCCGATCGACTCAAAGCTGTGGTTGTGCCGTGCGAACGTCAGATACATCGATGGCGAAAGTCGCAGCCCGTCATTGACGTTCGACAACCCGCCGGCGCCGGGCGCATTCATCCTCAATGCCGTCAGTTGCTCGGAATGCGGATAAGGCAGCGGCTTCAGCAGTACGTTGTTCACTACGCTGAAAACCGTGGTGTTCGCGCCAATGCCGATGGCCAGCGTCAGCAGAATCGTCACTGCAAATCCCGGCGATTTGCGCAACCGCCGCAGCGCAAAGCGGATATCGCTCAAAACAGACTCCAGCGCGGTCCACTGCCACACTTCGCGGCTCCGCTCCTGGAGGAGCGTTACATTGCCGAAATCGCGGCGCGCGGTCCGTTCGGCCTCATCACGCGAGATGCCCGCTTCCATCAGTTCATCGATCCGCTCGTCGATGTGTTCCTGGATGGAGACAGAAATGTCGTCATAGCGGCGACGCCGGGTGAAAAGCTGAGAAAGCAATCCCATCGTGGGCCTCCTAGGTTCTCGCAACTGCAAGTACGCGCGTAATTCCGGCAAACATCTTTTCAAAGCTGAGAACCTCTGCATCCAGATGCCGAAGACCTGCATCCGTGAGGCGGTAAATCCGGGTGGGCCGCCCCTTTGCCGAGACGCCTGTCTCCGATTCGAGCCAGCCTTCGCGGAGCATCCGCTGCAGAGCCGGGTAAAGTGATCCTTCCTCCACCTGGAGCAAATTGTCTGAAACTTGCTGAATGTGCTTTACCAGCGCATAGCCGTGCATTGGTTTCAGCCGCAGCGACTGGAGGATCATGATTTCCAGCGCGCCGGGAAAGAGGTCGCGATGTTCGGGGTTCTTGGCCATTCCGAAAATATAAACTCAAAATACCTATTTGTAAAATAGGTATTTTATAAAACCCTTAAACCGCAGCGTCAATGACCCTCCTAAAGCCGCTCTGAACAGCCTATGCGCTCATCCAACTTGGCGAAAGCCGGGTTCGTATCGACAAACGCCCTTGTGAGGCTCAATATCCGTGTAATTGGCGGCGGGAAGCTGCACCGCCGCTCGGCTGCCGGTCTAGCTCCGGGCAGGACCAAGCGGCAAACTGTCGTGACCGGGAACACTTTTCCCCCAGCCGGTGTCTAAGACAATAGGGGGCAAGGATTTCCGGCTGCACGTACCGGCTTGATCGCCGGTAGGAATCAGCCTCAAGTCCACTCTCTGCGCACTCGACCGGAACTTTCGGTCTCCTGTGTACGTATCTGATACAGGAGGGTGGGTGGCCGTAGCGGTTTAGGGTGCATTTGCCGTTTTTTTTTAAAATTGGCAGGTGCGAACCCCTAGCTAGTTGCGGTAATGTGGGAGGACACTGATCTGCAGGCGGACCTCACCATGGGCAATCTTGTCAGCGCGTTGACCCTCCAATCCGAAGAAGCGGCACTGATCGCCGAACTTCAGGCCGGTTCCGAGGAGGCATACGCATGGCTGATTGCGCACTACCATCAGCCGATTTTCTCTTTGCTGGCGCGCGCCGTGCGCGACCGGGCAGACGCCGCCGATCTCACCCAGGAAGTCTTCGTCAAGATCTTCCGCGGTATCGGCAGCTTTCACGGCGAGTCGTCTTTGCGCACCTGGATTTATAGGATTGCGCTCCATGAAGCATCCAATCAGCGGCGCTGGTGGGTTCGTCACCGCCAACAGGAAGTTCCCATCGAGCAGGAAACGATGGAGACCTCCTGCGGAACCCCGGTGCGGCTGAAGGAGTTGCTGGTTGACCCTGCCGAGTCGCCCTACGATCTGGCTCTGCATGAGGAAACCCGGCAGCGGGTGGAAGCGGCGCTGAACCAGGTGCCGGAGCCATTCCGAACGACGTTGATCCTGCGCGATATAGAAGGCTTTGTTTACGAGGAAGTGGCTGAGATGCAGGGTGTGAATCTGGGAACGGTGAAATCCCGGCTGGTGCGTGGGCGAGCCGCCTTGAAGGCCCTGCTGACCGCCCCAGTTGTCCGTGCCCAGGAATGCAGGGAATTTGCAATGCCCCTTGGAGAGGAGGCGCAATGAAAGGCTGTAAGGCGATACAGGCAAAATTTACCGAGTATTTGGATGGACAGTTGACTGGCCGTGAGATGCAACGGATCACTGGCCATCTCGACGGATGCAGTGATTGTGCCGGAGAATGGGCATCGCTGCGCAAGATGCAGTCCGCTCTGGCGGCGCTCGGGCCGGTGAAGGCTCCGAAGGATCTGCCCATGCGGATTCGCGTTGCCCTGAATAAAGAAAAGGCGCGCCGCCGCAATCCTCTGCTTGTTCTCGATCAGGCATGGCGCAGAACTTTCGCCCCCTTTATCTTTCAGGCAGCCGCCGGCTTTGCTTCGGCGGTGTTGCTGATGGGAACGGTCATCGTGCTGGCCACCATGGTTGCCCAGCCGGAGAACGCCTCCGCGCAGGATGAACCGCTCGGAAGCGCCACTGCTCCACGGCTGCTTTATCTTTCCACCAACGCCGGGAACGATCAGATTGGCGAACTCTCCGGCCCGGTCACGGTCGAGGCGTATATCAACGGCACCGGCGAAGTGTATGACTATCGCATCGTCTCCGGTCCCGATGATGCAGCCACTCGCGCTGAAGTTGAAAACCGGCTGCTCTTCAGCGTCTTCCAGCCGGCCACGCGTTTTGGCCAGCCGGTGCGCGGTCTGGCTGTGGTTTCTTTCTTTGGCGTCTCGGTGCGCGGGTAAGAAGCTGCTGCAACTTTTTTGCAGTTTCGCGGTTCTCCGACTGCCATATACCGAAACAGTTATCGTCGAGCGGCTTTTCCCCTTCTGCAAAAGCCGCCTTGCAAAATCGGCCACACCACGGGAATTGGAGAACCGCTCCGGGCATGCAGTGCGTGAGCGGAAAGGATTCGCAAGGGTTCCCTATTTTGCGCATATCGTATTAATTTGATCAATTATTCTATTAAATGTTTGACAAATGCCCATTTTTGCGAGTGTAATCGTATACGATTCAAAAAGCATCTCCCCGTCCGGTTGAAGAGGGATCGGGGGCTGATTCCTCGGTTCTAATGTATACATTGAATTTATACGCGGGAGATATGGCCTTATTTCGGGCCTGAGATATGTAGAACACTCCCCCATCAACCAATGTAGAGGGATGCTGCGCCGCAGATGCTCGGGGTGCAGTTCGCGCGAACCGCGCCAAATTCAGAACAATTTCAGAGGGTGAGGAAGAACGATGAAGACTGAGTCTCGCTTGATGTATGCCGCATTCTGCGGCGCTTTGTTGTGGTGCGCGGCAACCGCGACCTATGCCGCGGAGGCGCCATTCGGCGGAACGCCGGCAGCGGTTCCCGGCACGGTGCAGGCGGAGAATTACGACACCGGCGGCCAGGGAATCGCTTACAACGTTGCTTCGACCAACGGTTCAGCAAACAGTTACCGCACTGACGGTGTCGATCTGCAAGTGACCACCGATACCGGCGGGGGCTATGACCTGGGTTGGACAACGGCCGGGCAGTGGTTCAAGTACACGGTGAACGTGGCCACGGCGGGAACCTACACGGTCACCTTCCGCGTCGCTGCGGAAAGCGCGATCTCCGATGCCTTCCACATATCGAATGCCGCGGGAACCAACCTCAGTGGCTCGGTCGCAGTTCCCGATACCGGGGCTTGGCAGACCTGGACCAATGTGACCGCCAGCGTAACTCTGCCAGCGGGCCAGCAGACATTGACGATCAATCAGGATAATGGCGGCTGGAATCTCAACTATGCCGTGTTCGCCGCGGAGGCGCCATTCGGCGGAACGCCGGCAGCGGTTCCCGGCACGGTGCAGGCGGAGAATTACGACACCGGCGGCCAGGGAATCGCTTACAACGTTGCTTCGACCAACGGTTCAGCAAACAGTTACCGCACTGACGGTGTCGATCTGCAAGTGACCACCGATACCGGCGGGGGCTATGACCTGGGTTGGACAACGGCCGGGCAGTGGTTCAAGTACACGGTGAACGTGGCCACGGCGGGAACCTACACGGTCACCTTCCGCGTCGCTGCGGAAAGCGCGATCTCCGATGCCTTCCACATATCGAATGCCGCGGGAACCAACCTCAGTGGCTCGGTCGCAGTTCCCGATACCGGGGCTTGGCAGACCTGGACCAATGTGACCGCCAGCGTAACTCTGCCAGCGGGCCAGCAGACATTGACGATCAATCAGGATAATGGCGGCTGGAATCTCAACTATGCCGTGTTCGCTGCCGCATCGGCGTCCGGCTGCACCTCCTCACCGAGCGTTCCGACGGGGCTAGAGGCCTCTGGGACGACCAGTACCAGCACCACGCTGAGTTGGGCCGCTTCAACGGCGGCTAGCGGCTGTTCGGTGACGAGTTATACGGTCTATGAGAATGGTTCCGAGCTTGCCACAGTAACCAGCGGCACAAGTTATGCGGTCAGCGGACTTGCGGCATCGACCTCGTACAGTTACACGGTTGCAGCCACGGATTCCGATGGAACATCCTCGCAAAGCTCGGCGGTTGATGTTACCACCTCCTCCTCCGGCTCCGGTGGGTCAGTAACTACTACAGGCGCCATCGGCTTCCACCTATTGCTGGGCGTGAGTGGCTATACCACCGCGGAGGATAACATGACCCTGACCGGCGGTAACTATAATGACCTGATCATGTCGAACTTCATCGCCGGCGTGATGTACGGCCACCTCATCGAAGAGGGTTTCCCCGGAATCCAGTTCAACAAGGACTACCTATACGGATCGATTATGGGTCAGTTGTTGCAGGAGAATCTGGAGACCGAGGCCTACGTATCCAGCAGCAACCTGATTGATCCCTTGGCCGATCAGCAGGCGGTGATGGGAGAGGGCCAGGGCGGACCGTATCAAATCAACGACTACGTTGACGATATGGTGGCGGGCGCTTACGCCGCGGATGGTCATGCGCTGGTGAACTATATCGCCATTCAGAAGAACATCGGCTATACAGTGGCCGGCAACGCGGCTCAGGCCGCCGCAGTCACCCCGGCGTCGTTCAACAACAAATACTACGGTCCCATGCTGCCTGCGTTCTTCCACTACAACGACATGGTGGCCCTGAACATTATCGGAACCGGCACGGGCGGTTGGGTAACTCCCTGGCAACCGGAATACGACGAGGCGTTGGCCGACTTTGACAGCCTTCCGAACAGTTTCCTGGATGTGATTCTGAATGTCGCCTACAACCAGGGTTACTACGGCGGGCTGGTTGCTTCCTATAGTACGCTGGGCGCCACGGCAACCGCCTCGACGGTGGCAACGGTAGACTCATACAGCTCGGTCTGGGGAAATGACAGCACCTATTCGCAATATCCCTACCAGGTGCATTACTACCTCGATCAGATGTACGACAATCCGATTCCAACCACGAGCGCAACAACGACTATGACGCCAACCAATCACATCGCTTTCAGCATGAGCGAGTTGGAGACTGTTTTCACGAATGTTTTCGAGTTATTGGATTACTCGAACGGCACCAACACAGCGCAATACTTTACCGCGGCGCAGGCGCAGACCGCATTCAACGCGGCACTTGCGTCAAACTCGGTTTCGAGCAGCGCCTCGCTTGACCTGAGCACAGCTAGCCAACGTGCGCAGATCTACGCGATCATTAACTCGGCAATCACGAATCTGGAGACAGCTTCGGGGATGAAGTTCAACGCCACAACCACCTCGC
>CAZHKN010000063.1:0-19452 GCA_964532725.1 uncultured Occallatibacter sp. | reverse complement strand
ACGTTCAATAAGAGGTCTCACGATGACCTCACGAACGTCGATCTCATTCATTGAATCGAAATCTAGGCGCTGACTCACACTTCCAGTCCTCTCAACTGCGACTCACTGCAGCGACGATTTGTAAAGGAGGCCCCCGCGAGAACAACAAGGCGGTTAAGCAATATTACACGGATAGAAACACAAGCTGATCTCAGGCCAAAACGTACTCGCTTCTAAATACCTCTGAAGTAGGAAACGAATCCGCCGCTATTGGCAAACATTGCTAATAGTGCTACTTTAGAAACCAACTCCTTCTCCAATCCAAGAAGGACGCGGAGCAGCTATGCCCACTCGCAATGTGAATCTCACCCCGGAACTCGACTCCTTTGTGCTCTCGCGCGTGGAGAGCGGGCGATTTGAAAACGCCAGTGAAGTTGTCCGCGCCGCGCTGCGCACTATGGAGCGCGAAGAGCGGGCCTTCGAGGCCAAGCTCGAAGCATTGCGCGCCGCCATCGACGAAGGGGATGCAAGCGGAATTGCCGAAGGTGATGTTTTTGCGCAGGTCCGTGAGAAGCTGAATCTGACGGCAAATCACATCTAGTTATGCCCACCCTGCAGTTTTCTCGCAGCGCCAGGGCCGACCTGCTCAGCATCGGCGAATACACCCTTGATAAATGGGGCGCGGCCCAAGCCGAGCGCTATTTGAACGAGTTGGAGCGATGCGCAAAATTGCTTGCCAGCCAGCCTTTGCTGGGCAGGCCATGTGAGTGGATTCGCCCAGGCCTCTTCCGCTTTGAAAAGGGTCGCCATGTTCTCTTTTATCGCCAAGTGGAAGACGGAATTCTTGTCTCACGCATCCAGCACCAGAGCATGATGCCGGGCCAACAGCCTTTTGAAGACGAATAGCCGCTTCGCGGGTGCCAGAATCACAACTCCGCCTAAACCAGTAGATATTTTCTTATGCAATAATCTGATGTAAATTCATACTCATCAATAACTTAATCGTGAATACGCGCAAGAAAACCGCGTGATTCGCTCCAAACCGTCGCATTTTTCCCAAAATCTCTCTACCTATACGCAGACGCTTTCCACCTCGTAAACTTCTCATACAAGCCCAGTTTCCGTTCGTAAATACTGACGCACAGCTGGCACAGGAGCACCCAAAACTGATCGAGATCTGATTTCCCGCGCCTGCGATTGCTCTGGATCTGCGGTCGAGTAGATTCACAAGCCCAACCGAAAATTTCTGGTTATGATGGTAAGGCAAACCGCCTCATAGGAAACCACGCCATGACCACCGAAGCCACAGAAGTCACCCTCCGCTTGAATATCCCCTACCTCTACACCTACTGGCTCCGCGCAATGGAGCCGACCACCAAGTTTCGCGACGAGGCCCGCGAGTGGGATAAGGAGAACACGCTCCTCTCCGGCCTGCGGCTGAACCTGCTTGAGACCCACCGCTTTCTTTACCAGCCCGACCGCCCTTCTTTCGAGGCCTTTGAAGAGTGGGTCCTCGCCATCAACGGAGGCGCAATCGACGAGGCCAGCCTTACCCGCCTCCGCGACGCCCTCGACGGCAAACCGGTCGGCTCGCCTGCCGGCAACCTCGACGCCGTCCACGGACTCACCGCCGACGAGCTGGCCTTCTGGGAGGAGCACGGCTACGTCGTCCTGCATGACGCCGTTCCACCCGAGAGCCGCGACGCAGCAGCTGCCGCCATCTACGAATTCCTCGAAGTAGACCCCGCCAACCCCGCAACCTGGTACACCGACAAGGCCGGCAAAAGCATCTGGGTGCCGCTCACCCACCATCCCTCCTTCTGGGCCAACCGCCACGCACCGCGCCTGGTGAAAGCCTTTGCCCAACTCTGGGGACGCGAAGACCTCTGGCCCTCCGTCGATCAAGGCGGTTTCAACCCTCCCGAGCGTCCCGGCTGGCCCTTTCCCGGTCCGCATGTCCACTGGGACATGACTCTGCTTCCACCTCACGTCTTCGGCCTCCAGGGGATTCTCTATCTCACTGATACTGAAGCGAATCAGGGTGCCTTCACCTGCATCCCCGGCTTTCATCGCAAGCTCGAGTCGTGGCTCAAGGCGCTGCCGCCGAACGTTGACCCGCGCCACGCGATCCTGAATGAACCCGGCCTCACGCCCATTGCAGGCAAAGCTGGCGACCTCGTCATCTGGCACCACGCCCTGCCCCACGGCAGCAGTCCCAACTTCAACACTCAGCCCCGCGTCGCTCAGTACATCTTCCACCGCCCCAGCCGCTGGTCTTACACGCCAGAGTGGAAGTAACAGCCCAGTTGCAATGGAGATTCAGAATGCAGTTTCATCTCGAAGAGGCAATGGAACTCCTCACCGAGACCCCTTCTGTCCTCAACGCGCTGCTGCGGGGAAAGTCCGCTGCGTGGTTGAACTGCAGGCGGTCGCCTGAGTCCTTCAGCCCAATCGATGTTCTCGGTCACCTGATGCATGGAGAACTCACCGACTGGATTCCGCGTGCCCGCATCATCCTCGACCACCAGGACAGAAAAACCTTCGATCCCTTTGACCGGTTCGCATTTCAGCCTTTGATCGCCGATAAATCCGTGGACCAATTGCTCGATGAATTTGCCCAGATGCGGAGCCGCAGTCTGCAAGAACTTCGCGATCTTGGCGTTGGAGAACAGCACTACGATCTGCCCGGCATGCATCCTGAACTTGGTTTGGTAACAATGGGCAATCACTTGGCCAACTGGGCGGTTCACGATCTAGGCCACATCGCGCAAATCGTAAAAACGATGGCCTGTGAATACCGCGACGCCGTCGGTCCTTGGCGCGCCTACACAACCATATTGGATTGAAAAGTCCTGACGGATCAGATGGTTGCCCCACGCCCCTCGTTTTTTGGGCCATGGGAAAGCACTGTGTCTCAAGCTCGCAGCCGCACATACTTCATGTCATTCAAAATAATCCTTGACACGATACTATGCACTGCATAGTATCGTGCTGTGAAAGAAACCACACAGCCACCGGAGTCAGCAGAGAAGTGGGAGGTTCAGCTCCGCAAGGGCTCCCTCGAACTCGCCATTTTGGCCGCGCTCTGGCAGGGCCGGCTCTACGGCCTGGAGATCCTCCGCCATCTGGAAACTCACTCCGACCTGATCGTCGTCGAGGGCACCGCCTACCCTTTGCTCAACAGGCTACGCTCTCTGGGACTCGTTGAATCGGAATGGGTTGAGTCCGACTCCGGCCACCCTCGCAAGTACTACAGGCTTACCTCCGCCGGACGCCAGCGCGCCCTTGAAATGTCCCGTATCTGGACCCGGTTCTCCGCCAGCATGAACGGCCTCCTCGCCCCGCTCTCTCCTGAATCCGACACGGAATCGAGAAAGGAACAGCCATGACCCTTCCAGCCGACTCTCAAAAAGCTATCGACACTTACCTCGCGGCCCTGCGCAAACATCTCCGCGACCTGATGGAAGAAGATGTCCAGGACATCGTGCAGGAGATTAACGCCCATATCCTTGACAAAATCTCCACCGACACTTCTGCCGTGGCTGTCGCCGCGACACTCGCCGCCCTCGGCACGCCTGAAGAACTCGCCAGCCGCTACCGCACCGAGGAACTGTTGAAGCGCGCGCAATCCGCACGTTCACCCGCTTACATGCTGTGCAGCCTCTTCCGCTGGGCAAAACTCAGTATCATCGGATTGGCCGTATTCCTCGTCTCCGTCGTCGGCTACTGCATCGGCGGGTTTCTCTTTATCCTCGCAGCGCTTAAACTCATCTGGCCTCGCGCCACCGGGCTGTGGAAGACCGTAAACGGAGATAGCTCCTGGGGCCTCAACCTCGGTTTCGGCTCCGGTGACCCACCGGCCAATGCCTCTGAGTTGCTCGGCTGGTGGCTTCTGCCCATCGGCTTTATCCTCGGCGCGGCTCTGGTCTTTCTCACCTTCCGCCTGGGAACGTGGAGCATTCGCAAATTCTGGCGTCCGCGCGTCTGGTTATAAGAGGACAGTTTCTATCCCAAGGAGCCGCTGATACAATCCATTCTGGATACACGATTTTGCCGTCTAGTTCTCACACTGCTGTTCGCGACAGGAGCAACGGCTTGTATTGGGCAAACCGCGTCCCAACCCACGCCTCAGCCAACCACGCGCATCGCCGGTGAAGCAGTCCCGGCAGCCGAGTGGGCGCAGACCTCGCCCGAGTCCGTCGGCTACTCCAGCGCAAAGCTCGAAGCCCTGCGCGCCTGGGTCAAAACGCAAGACACAACCTCAATGATGGTCATCGTTCAGGGCCGGGTCATTTTCTCCTATGGAGACGTATCGCACCCCAGCAATGTGGCCTCGGTGCGCAAGAGCGTACTGGGCATGTTGTATGGCAAATACGTGCTCGACAACACCATCGACATAGACAAAACCGTCAAGCAAATCGGCCTCGACGACAACGTTCCCTTTCTGCCTATGGAAGAAAAAGCGACTCTCGTCCAGTTGCTCGCCTCGCGTTCTGGAATTTATATGCCCGCCCAGAAAACGCCACCGGAGACGCTTCCCGCCTGGGACCAGGGCCGCTACATGCCGCCGCGCGGCTCCGAGTATCCCGGCTCCCACTATGTCTACAACAACTGGGACTTCAACGCCGCGGGCACGGCCTTTGAAAAGCTCACTCACAAAGAGATCTACCAGTCCCTCCAGACCGATATTGCCGCGCCCATCGGCATGCAGGATTACGACGCCTCGAAACAGAAGAAGATCCCCGTGCCTGGCAGTGTGCATCCGCTTTATCCCATCTCGCTTTCCACGCGCGACATGGCCCGCCTCGGCCTGCTCATGCTCGATTGGGGCGTGTGGAATGGCAAGATCATCTTTCCTGGTGACTGGGCGCGCTATATGACGACGCTGATCACACCCTTCAAAGACATCAACCCCACCGGCCTGCGCAACGGCGGCGAACCCGAGCGCTGGGGCTATGGATTGCTCTGGTGGGTCTGGGACGAGCCGACTTTTCCCGGTTACAGCTATATCGGATTCATGCAGGGCGCATACAGCGCCATGGGAACCGGCGGCCAGTACATCACCGTCCTGCCGTCCAAAGATATGGTCGTTGTGCATCAGGTAGACATCGACAAGAACCCCCGCGCCGCCGTCTCCCCGTCGAGTTATATCGCGATGTTATCGATGATCGCCAACGCCAACTGCGACAATAACTGCAAATAGCGGTGCTGTAATCAACACAGATGTCCCATATCCCCAAATGCGAGGGAAGCGGGGCGCCTCAGATTCAGTCCATCCTACGGGATAAGAATCTGCGCCATCCGCGGCGTAGGTTGGCCGAGGCAGTTACTTACTCCAGAAGTTATACTTTGCTATGCACCACAGGGCGCGAAAACCGTCCCGCCAGCCAATTTTTTTACCCTCAGCGTACGTGCGACCCGAGTAGGATATCCCCACTTCGTAGATACGCACCCTCGCTTTGGCGACTTTGGCCGTGATTTCCGGCTCGAAGCCGAAACGGTCTTCCTTAATCTTGATATTTTGGATGACCTCGCGGCGGAAGGTTTTGTAGCAGGTCTCCATATCGGAGAGGTTCAAATCCGTGGCTATGTTGGAGCAGAGGGTGAGGAAGTTATTGCCGACCGAATGCCAGAAATACAGAACCCGGCAGGCGCCGCCGCCGCCGCGAAAACGTGAACCGTAGACCACGTCAGCTCTGCCTGAAAGGATGGGTTCAAGCAGGTGGAAGTACTCTGCCGGATCATATTCAAGATCGGCATCCTGTACGATGACGACCTCCGAGGTTGCTTGCGCGAAACCGGAGCGCAGAGCCGCTCCCTTGCCGCGGTTTACTTCGTGCCGCATGAGTTTGACGCGTGGATCGGTTAGAGAGAATTGCTGCAACAGATCCCAGGTACCGTCCTGCGAACAATCATCGACGATAACCAATTGTTGAACGGGACGCTGCAATAAGACTGCCTGGACAACCTTGGCCACGCTGGCGGATTCGTTGTAGACAGGCATCACGACCGTAAGACAGGGTGCGATGTCATCGTTGGATTGCATTGAGGACATCCTAACAGATTCAAATTGCGGAGATTTCAAGAAAATCTTTACTTGATTGATTCACTTCGCCGACGCTCTTCTTGATTTCTACGATTGACGAAGGCGTCTGCGCGACGGCGGCAAACGGGCACCGGAGGAGCCTGCGATATGATTAGTTATGCGGATCGGCAGCAAGGCGTTTTTCGGTCCCTTCCAGCAAAAGCCGAGAGAGAGAGTTAGGATGACGCGTGAGCAACTCGATGGCTTGTATTTGACAATGCTGGGCATTTTCATCTTCATCTTTTTGGGACTTGCCTTTGAGATCGCCAATCCTACCTCTCTATCGGATTTTAAGGCGCTTTACTATCCCGCTCGAACACTGGTTCAGCAACGCGATCCCTACGCGGTGACCGAGGTGATGCGCGCATATCTGGCGGAGGGAAAAAGTAACTTAGCGGATACTGCGAAGGAACACCAGATTGCGACGCAAAACCTCTATCCACCCACTGCGCTATTGCTAATAGCTCCGGTTGCGCTGCTGATGTGGGGGCCGGCGCATGTTCTTTGGCTAATAATTTGCATAGGCTGCTTCATCGTTGCCGTGTTCTTGATATCGAATCTCGGGGCAACGTACGAACCTGCCTTTGCCGGCCTGCTGGTCTTCTTGGTTTTGGCCAACAGCGAATTGCTTGTTTTGACGGGCAATATTGCTGGAGTATCGATCAGCCTTGGCGCAGTAGCTGTCTGGTGCTTTCTTCAGGAAAGGTTTGTGGTTGCGGGTGTGCTCTGTCTGGCGATCAGTCTTGCCGTCAAACCGCATGAAACATGTTTGGTCTGGCTGTATTTTTTATTGGCAGGCGGAGTTTACCGCAAGCGCGCACTGCAATCGCTTCTGGTTGTGCTCGCGATCGGGCTGCCGGCGGTGTTGTGGGTCTGGCATCTATCGCCGAACTGGCTGCAGGAGATGCACACCAATCTCATAGCCTTCTCCCAACATGGCGCTATGAACGATCCCGGCCCTGCTTCTTCCGGTGGTCATGGTCCGGATATGCTGATCAACCTGCAGACAGTTTTCAGCCTTTTACGAGACGATCCGCGCTTTTACAATCCAGCTTCCTATCTTGTTTGTGCCCTACTGCTGCTGTTCTGGGCAGGCATCACTCTGTGGGCAAAGCCCTCGCGCCGACGGGTGTGGCTAGCTCTGGCCTCGGTTGCCGCTCTTTCCATGCTGCCTGTCTACCATCGGCAGCTCGATGCGAAACTGCTGCTGCTTACGGTTCCCGCTTGCGCCATGCTATGGGCTGAAGGCGGGTTGACCGGGAAGCTCGCCCTTCTGGTGAATTCGACAGCATTTGTGTTCACCGGCGATCTTTCTTGGTCAATCATCCTTGGAGTGATTGGCAAACTGAACCTGCCTGCAACGCATCTTGTGTCGCAGATTTTTGTTGCGGCGCAGGCCCTTCCGGCTCCGCTGGCCTTATTATTCATGTGTATTTTCTATCTATGGGTTTACGCCCGTAGCGCCCGAGACCTCGCGGACGACAAAAGCGCGCTCGGGCGGGTGGCTCAGGCCTAATCAAGCGCTAAACAGTGTGTGCCCTCGCGCCGCTGTCTCGCCGTCGAGTTATATCGCGATGTTATCGATGATCGCCAACGCCTACTGCGATACGACATGTAAGTAGACTAAATCGTTGCGAAAAAGTGTCGGAAAGTGTCGGCATATAGGTAGAGAGATTTTGGAAAAAATGCGACGGAATGATACGAATGGCCCTGGCTTTGCGCGCGCGTTCGTGATTAAGTTATTGATAAATTTGTAATTGCATCGAATTACTGCATGAAGAAAAAACTCCCAATCCAGGCGGAGTTTTGGCGCCTGCAGTGCAGCCTACTGCCTTCGCCGCGGCTGGTTGGGGTTCGCGCGATCCCACCCTTGCCGCCGAGAACGCGTCAAGGATGAGGGCACCCATCTTCAGTGGTAGATTGAGACATGGGGCACCGGCCAACCCCTCAAACTGCCATTCAATGCGAAGCGAGAGAAACTGCATTTACCGGCCTACTGTCACTCCGACTCGACGGCCTGGTTTTACCCCATCCCTGATAAATTTCTCTAATTCATTGATCGCCACCGGCGGGCTGAAGAGATACCCCTGGTATAGATC
Source organism: uncultured Occallatibacter sp. (assembly GCA_964532725.1). GTDB lineage: Bacteria > Acidobacteriota > Terriglobia > Terriglobales > Acidobacteriaceae > Telmatobacter. Next base: position 11,289 of record CAZHKN010000063.1, on the reverse strand, counting down.
GCACCCAAGAGCAGCGAGATATTCTCTCTGTTCTTCAGTTTCCACTCCTTCGGCCATCACACTCAAACCCATGGCGCTACCCAAAGAGAGAATGGCTTGCACAATGGCGCCACCACTGTGATCTGCAAAAATATCACGCACAAACGTGCGGTCGATCTTCAACCGGTTCAAGGGAAGACGGCGCAGGTAGCTCAGGGATGAATACCCGGTGCCAAAATCGTCCAGGGAGAGCTTTATACCGTGTGATCTCAACTCGGTCATCTTTGCAACGACTTCGTCGATATTTTCCACCAGCATGCTCTCCGTCAGTTCTAGCTCAAGGTTCTTCGGATTGGCTGCAGTCCGAGCAAGCGTCGCAAGCACTCTCTCGACAAAATCCGGTTGCCGCAACTGCCGCGCGCTGATATTCACTGCAATTAAAAGATGAGCGGTCTCTTTGTTGTCCGCCCATGCGGCCAATTGCCGGCAAGCGGTTTCCAGAACCCAATCTCCCAGTGGCAGGATCAGCCGAGTGTCTTCGGCCAGAGAAATGAACGTACCGGGAAGCAGAATGCCGCGCTGGGGATGCTTCCAGCGCAACAGCGCCTCTGCGCCGATTACAGTGTCGCGATCTACCTGTGGCTGATAGTGGAGCAGAAACTGATCTTGCTTGATTGCCTCGCGCAGATCCTCGACCAAGGCGGCGCGTGAATTGATGGCGGCCTGCAATTCCGGAGCGAAAAATCGCGCTGTATTGCCTCCCGCTTCTTTGGCCTGGTACATGGCAATATCCGCTTGCTGCAAAACCTCTTCCGTGCTCTCACCCTGAATTCCGAAGACCGTGATTCCGATGCTCGACGAGATGAGACACTCATGGCCCATCAGCAGATAGGGCTGACTGGTCAAGACAAGTATCTTCTGGGCGATCATCTCGGCTTGGGACGCTGCCTCCTCGGGAAGGGCGCTCAGGTCTTCCAGGATGATCACAAATTCGTCTCCCCCCAATCGCGCTACCGTGTCGGTCTCGCGTGTCGCGGAAGTCAACCGACGCGCCGTCTCCTTGAGGATAAGATCGCCGGCCTGATGGCCAAACGAATCGTTCATTGGCTTGAACTTATCCAAGTCCACAAATAGCAGCGCACCCAAGCGGCCGCAGCGGGCGCTCAAGGCCACAGTCTTGCGCAGGCGGTCCAACAGCATCCGGCGGTTGGGAAGTTCGGTCAGCGGGTCATAAAAAGCCAGATTCTGGATCGTCTTTTGCGCTTCGACAAGCAACTGGAGATTGTGCTCCCTCGTAGCCGCCGCAGCGATCCGAATTCGGTAGAAGACCACAATCCCACAGAAAGGGACAAGGCCGCAGAGCGTGAAAAACCACCAGGTCCGATACCAGGGCAGGAGAATTTTGAAGTCAAACTCGGCTCGATGCGCACGCCACACGTCATCGCCGTTCTGCGCTTCAATCTCCAGCCGGTAATCTCCTGGCGCGAGTCGCGCAAATCGCTGTTCCCGCTGCGTCGTTTCGGTCCAGGCGGAACTGGCCCCTATCAGCCGGTAGCGAAAGATTACCGCGTTTACGCGGGATGCGTTCAGCGCCGAATAGCGCGCCAGCAGGGAGTTGGTGTGCATCTCGAACGACGGATTGCTTAAGCCGGAAACATCCGCCCCGCCCATCTCCAACTTGGTAAATACTACCTCGATCGGCGCATCCAGATTGGAGCGCGGGCGCGGCTTGAAACGCGACAGTCCGCCGCTGGTGCCGATCCAGACCGTGCCGTCCGGTTCTATCGCCAGGCCGTTCGTATTGCAATTGTTCCAGACCAATCCGTCGCTCGCCCGATAGTGGTCCCAGTGTCCTCTATCCCAGACATCCACGCCTTGATCGGTGCCCATCCACATGCGTCCCTGGGCGTCGGACTGCATGAAATACACCATTCCATTCGAGCCCAACCGTTGCACGTTCTTTTCGACATCCAGCCCGCCCGGGCGCAGATGAATGCGATCGATCTCGTTGCTGGAACGGTGTGCGACCCAAATCGTCCCATCGGCGCCGACGCCCAGTGAAAGCACCTCGCGCGCTGTTGGATCGCCTTCGGAGTGATTCGTCCAGTGTTCGCCATCGAATGAGAAAAGCCCGCCGGTCCCTCCCACCCAGAGTGTGCCATCGCTGCCCTCAACAATCGCCCAAATACGCGATTGGGGCAACTCTGGGATAAGAACGAACCTCGTATATGGAGCCTCGGCCATATAGAGTCCTCCATTCGTTCCCACCCACAGTCGCTGCTTGTGATCGAAGCGCAGCTCAAAGACTCCCTTGTTTGCGCCCTGCGTCTTGCTCAACAATTTAACTTTGCCGGTATGCACGTCATATCGCGCAATACCAAGCGATCCGGCGCCCAGCCACAATGCCCCGTCGGGACCCTCGCGCATGACGGTGATCATTGTTCCATCCAATTCCGGAACCTTCTTCCACTGGATGCCAGTGCTCTGCCGTTCTCCGTGTAGCAACCCTCCATCGGTGGCCACCCAGACTGGACCATTCTGTTGGGGAAGAATCGCGTTCACATCATCGCTCTGCAGCCCGCTGGCCGTGGTATAGTTTTCCCATTCACGGTAGCCGCGCCACTGGACGAGTCCCCGTCCCTTCAAACCAATCCACAGAGAATGCTGCCGGTCTTCAAATGCCGTGTAGACCACCCCGCGCAGCCCGGTTGTATAGTCGATCTTTTGCCAGTTTCGTTCGCCCCCGACCAGCATCCCGTCGGACATGGGCATCAAAACCCGCCCATCCGAGTCGGTGGCCGGAATATTCGCCATATGCTGCTTTTGATACGGTATTTCCGGTTTCCGAAACATACTTTCGCCAGCCGGAAGAATGTACACACCTACATCCCTTAATCGGAGCCAGAGATTGCCCTCGCGATCTTTCCGGATAGCCACAACGGTATGAGCTGGCAGCCCATTTTTGACCCCATAGATTCTGGTCTCGTCCTTTTCCAGGCGGCACAACTCTTCGCCGCATGCGTATAAGATAGCGTTCCCATCGATCAGCACGCCGCCAGCTTCGGGTGTGCCGTAATATTCGGTTTCGGCAACCCCCGCTGGAAGCGGAATCTTGCGTACCGCGATCTCACTTTGACCGGGCTGGATGGAAAGCTCCATCAGGCCCTGGTTTGTGTTCACATAGGTGTGTCCTTTTCCGTCCGATTGGATTCCCTGCAACTCGCCGACGCTCTTGAAGGGACCGGGAACCTGATAGAAGCGGTTTCCGCGTAAACGGTAGAGTCCAAAGGTTCCCCCGGCAAGTAAAGAGCCGTCGGGGGCATCGCCAAGCGCGGTGCCGTGGCTGGAAGGAACGCCCTGTGCCGCTCCAAAGATCTCAAATTGCTCGCCATCGTAGCGGAAGAGTCCATTGGCGGTGGCTACCCAAAGAAAGCCTTCGCGATCCTGATAGATGGTCCGTATCGACAGGTTACTCAGCCCCTCGACACTGCCATAGCTGCGAAAGCTGTACTCCTGCGCGCGCGATACCCCGCACACAAGCAGAATGACGGCAAGCGTCCGCGCAATGGCTCTTTGGTTCACCATTGCATCCTATCGGCAAATTCTTCAACTTATTTAGCTACATCGTAATTTGAGCGGACTCCGTGAATTTGTTCAGCCGCCCACTCCAGGTGCTATAAATTACCGGAGAGTCCAACGAGACTCATCTGCCGCGTTGAGGATCGGAAGATGAATTTTATTTCTTTACTGTGCTGATTCTTGTCCGGCGTACCGCTCGTGCCCGGTTGCCTGGGCATCGTGCTTGGCCAATCAACAAATCCCGTCCAGCGGGCCAATAACCGATCTGAACTACTCGCCCGCCTTCGCCGCCAGTGTTTCGACGACTGCGATGTTTTGCATCAACTCATCGGGGACGCCGTGCCTCTGCTGTAAATATGCCGGGCTATTGTAGGAAATCCATACCCTCCCGGATTTGTCTTCCCAGACCAGAACTTTGAGCGGGAGATCGATGGCGATGCTCGGAGCCGCCAGCATGACAGGGGTACCACCTTTGGGGTTGCCGAAGATCAGCAGCTTGGTGGGAGGCATCTTCATTCCCACTTTCTCCGCCTCTCCGCTATGATCGACCAGCGCGAAGAGCGTGACCCCCTTTGCGTTCAGTATTGCTTTCAACTTTTCTACCGTTTCGTCTACCGAATGGTTGCTGGGTACATCGACAATTCCCGTGCTGCTGTTGAGCGCCATAGTTGCCTCCTTTCCATCTTCAAGCTTTGCATGAGTGGTGCTTCGAATCGAAAGCAGATAGATCGCCATCGTCAGCCCGACCAACGCCAAAAAGAAAGCAATCAGCACAGCCTGGGTCGAGGAATGAGAGCGTGCCGCCGTGCCGCGATCCAGTTCCCTGACCAATCTTAGGTGCTGCCAACCGGCAAAAAGATTCACGAGCACCCCGGCTGCGATCAGCGCAGTGCCGAACCACAGCGACAATCCATAGGAGGCTTCCGTGGGAGTTCGTTCAATGATCTGCAGTTGCTGCAAGAATAGCCCAAAACGCGCCACCACAAACCCGAAGCCCATCAGGGCCAGGCCAGTGCGAATCCACGCAAGAAAAGTTCGCTCCGCTGCCAGATAATCACTCAGGCTTGCCTTCTGCCCAGTGTTTGCAGGACTGTCCATACCGATAGCTCCTTTCATATCTCCAGATGCCCGGCCATAAGTCCACCGCAGCCGTGCCGGAGTGAGACCGTGAATGAAGCTTGCCCGCTGTCCTGCAATGCTGGCCATGAGATGTTCTTCAACAATCTCATCTATCAGCTATCTCTTCCTGCGCGCCGACTTACTTCCCCGTATAGCTCACATGCCAGATCGACCGCGACCCGTCATCGGAAACAAACAGCGATCCATCCTTGGCCACAGCCACGCCCACCGGCCTTCCCCACACGGTGCCGTCCGGCAGCGCAAAGCCTGTCAAAAAATCCTCGTACTCGCCGGTTGCGTGGCCATCCTTCATCGGCAGCCGGATCACCTCATATCCGCCGCGCTTGGCCCGGTTCCACGAACCATGCTCCGCGGCAAAGCCTTCGCCTTTGTACTCGCGGGGAAACTGCCCGCCTTCATAAAACAGCATTTCCAGAGAGGCAAAATGCGGATTCAGCAGAATGTCCGGCGTAATCACCTTGCTCTTCAACTCCGGATGCTTCCCGGCATGACGCGGATCCTGAACCCCGCCTGCAGCGCCGCCCATGTAGTACCACGGCCAGCCGTAAAATCCATCCTCCTGCACATGGGTGATGTAATCCGGCGGAAGGTTATTGCCCAGCCCGTCGCGCTCGTTGGTGGAGCACCATAGCTCGCCGGTGATGGGGTTAATCGCCTCGCCTACGCAGTTCCGCAGCCCCGACGCGTAGACCTTTACAAACTTGCCCTCTGGCGTAAACTCCAGCACATCGGCGCGGTGAAACTCCTCGGGGTGTGTATCCGCATCGTCCACATTGGAGTGCGAACCAACCGAGGCAAATAACTTGGTTCCGTCCTTCGAGAAGACCACGTCGCGGGTCCAATGGCCGCCGCCGCGCAGCCGTCCGCCGCCGGGCAAATCGGCAAGATGCTCTGCCGCTCCGCGCGCCGCCATGTCGCCGTTCTGATACGGAAAGCGCACAATCCCATCGGTGTTGCCGATATAGACCCACGCCGGGTTCGCTCCGCTGGGATAGAACGCAATCCCGAAGGGCTGATGCAGCCCATCCGCAAAAATAGAAACCTGCTGCGCTTTCCCATCCGCTCCCACGCCGCGAAAAACCTTGATCTTGCCGGTCTCGCTCTCGGCCAGAAACAGATCCCCATTCGGCGCGGTGCGAATCAGGCGCGGGTTATCGAGTCCCGTAGCAAACATCTCCACCTTGAAGCCCTTGGGCGCAATCGGCCAGGCATTTGCAGGGCGCGCAACCAGCTTCGGCCCATTGTCCACCGACTGCTCTTCCGCAGGTCCGGGCAGGTCGGCCACCGTCAAGTGCCGCCTGATTCCCGGAGCCTCCTGCGTCCAATCGGTAAACGCCGCCTGCCCGGTCAACACAGTTTTCTGGGATGAGTTCTGAGCCATTGCCGACAGCACACCCGCTGCTGTGATGCTGCAAATGAGGAAAAAGTTTTTCAGGGTAGGATACATGGAACCTCCGTTGGGAATCGGATCGGTCTTTCTCTATTTCGACGCATCCGGCGTCATCGGAGTCTCGGGCGCAACCGGCTCATCGGCCATCAGCCCGCCCAGCAGCCCCGGCGTCAAGGCCGCCGTCACCACCACGCGGTTGCGCTTCTGCGTCACCTCGGCAGTCTTCAGCAGTTCTTTCAAACCATCGTTCGCCTTGTTCTCGCCCAGCGGAGCGGTAAATCCACGCGCCACGGTTACCAGCGTTCCTAGTTGCGCGGCCTGTTCGCCGGCAATCTGCTCGTCTTTGGCGATTTCCTCGACGCGCAGCCGCAGCGAACCCGTCCAGCGTACACTGGCTACAATCGTCGAGTCGGCCTTTAGCGGCAGCTCCAGCCCAAAGACGCTGATCGCTCCCCGCTCCCCGAACGGCAGAGCAATCTGCCCCACTCCCCAGGCCAGAGAGAGCAGCGGAACTTCGTGGTAATGTTGCGCCAGCAACGTCGAACCTGCAAACGGCAGCGCCGCCGTCCGGTGCCGGTCCAGCATCGAGTGAATCATCTCGGTAGTGGGGTAGTTCGATACCGCCACCATGTCGTAACCGATCTGCGCTACCCGCACCATTCGGCCCTCTGACGGCACCGAGTAGACGGTGTGCCCGGCGTAGGTCTCCTGGCTTGTTGCGTGGGCTTCCAGCCAGCCGTTCAGCCGCGCCCCGGTCAGCTTGCCCACCAGCACCATCGAGTAAGCTACCGGCCCATTGGGTCCATTCGGATCCTTCATGCGGTGCAGCGCAATCGCCGCCTCGTCCAGGTCGCGCTCCCAGTCAATTCCCGTCGCGTCCACAAACTGCTGGTACTCGGGGACTCTTCGCGGTGGCTTTATGCCTTTGGACATAAAACCGCGGAGCGGCTTGAAGTTGATGTAGAGAATGCCGTCGGACTCGGGCAAGAGGCGCGCCGCTTCCGGCGGCGCTTTCGAGCGTAAAAACACCGCCGCGGCCAACAAAATCAGGACCGCGGCCACAATAAAGAGCGTTCTGCGTGTGCGTCTGTGCATCGGAGCCGTCAAGGAACAAGGTATCATCTTGCGGCAGGTTGGGAGGCAGCTAGTTAGCCAGCTAGCGGGTTAACAAGTCAGCTAGGTGAAGGGAAAGTGGCGCGGACTCCAAGCAGATCGGCTGCCTTCCCAAGTGCGCCGTCGATAGTCCACAGATGCGTCCCAGGAATAGCCAAACAGGACGCAATTAAATGGGCATCCGTCAGACCAATCCCTTTCGACGCCAGTCCCCGCGCTTCGATCATCAGACGCACATCCGCCAAGCGAATCGGTTCAACCTGGTGCAGGCTGTCGAGATAATGCAGCGTATTGCTGCGATCCGGCAAAGAACCGCAAGCCAATTCCGCCACAACATGCGGGTGAATACAGAGCTGGTCGCTAGAAATCAGGCCTTCCAGCTCTGTTTTGAAGCGGCCACGGCGGAACATCTCAATCCAAATGGACGTGTCAGCAAGGATCACAGTCCGTCAGCTCGTAATCTGCGCACATCTTCGATATTTGGTGCCGTTCCGGCCAGCGCTAGCAGACGACGCCCAGCCTCGCGCGCAATTAAAGATTTCAGCGCCTCGCGCAGCAACTCTGACCGCTCCGTGAGGCCGGTATACTCGTGTGCTGTCTTTAACAGGCTGTCATCGAGCGATACAGTTGCTCTCATAGCCCCTCCGTGCACCAATTATAGCACCGAATCGAGGCTGTATCTGGTTCATCGCATTCAGCAATCGTAAGCCACGAAGTTCTGAAGTAGTGCCCTGGCACTTCCTGGCCCTCAGGGAGCAAACTACTCACAACCTGAAACCTCGGTTTAATCTGTCCGGCGGCCGTCATTTCTTTGCCCGTTCATTTTGCCGCAGGCGCGGGAATGTGCTCGCATACATCCCGGATTGCGCTTTCCACGGAACCCTTCTTGGTGGCGTAAACCATGTCCCCTGTATTTTCAAAGAGTGAAGCGCCGTCCACCTTCATGAGTCCTGAGAGTGCGAGTCCCTCCAACCCACCGAAGGCGAACATGGAGCTTCGCGCGCCTCCGCGCCGGCGAAAGACAAGCACCAGGTCAGACCGGTCCTGATTATTCGAAGCAACGACGTACGGCGGGCAAACCTTTAGAATGTCAGCCTCAACCTCGACCACCCTTGGGTCGTCGCCGGATTGAGCATGTTTTGCGGATGCATAGTAGGCTCCGTTTCCATTGGCCCCAGCCCTCGCGATCCCGTTCGATTCAAAGATGGGATGGTCCGTAATATAAACCCGGACCTTGCCGTCCGTGGAATGAAATAGCTCTGGCTTGGCTCCAGGCTGCGGCAATGGTGAAGCCGTCGCGGCAGTAGGAGGCGAAGAAGCCGCTCCTTGGTATTCCATTCGAGCAGGTGGATCGGTTGCGGCTGGAGCGACAGGCGCAGCTGCCTCGGCCACGATAGCCGCGACAACTTTGTCGCTGACCCCCGCGCCCTTCAAAGCGATAAGGCCGTCGGGGGTGACGTCATAATTTCCCGCCTGCGCGTTGACGGTCGAGATAATCAAATCATCAGATAAGCCCGCCTTGACCAGCTTGATGACCGAATCATTGTTGAGCGTTTTCGGTGCTGCTGGCTGAGAGTCCGCGGCGGGAACTTGTGCTGAGAGAGCTTGGGCTGCGGGTGCCGAGGCGCCAGTTACCTGGCCCGAAGCTGCGCCTGATGGAGCCGCTGGAACCGGGGTGGCTTGTTGGGCAGAAATTGAGAGAGTGAGCAAGGAAATTATTGCGCAGCACTGCACTTGCCTCGTCATGGGCAGATTCTTTCCGGGTCGCGGCCCAATTGTCTGATTATGCAGGAGAATTATCCACCCTTGCTCCCACTCTTAGCAAAGAATATTTTTCAAAGACTCCAGCCCAAGGTGTTAATCCACGGCAGTGAATGCGTATATCTTGCCTTGACTCGCGCTGGTTTCCTTGGTGCCAGCCTCAGCGGGCGGCAGCAATCCGTATTCACCCACACCGAGATCTTTGCCGAGTTCGATCTCGTAGAGTCGAGGCGCAATCTTCTTGGCGTCAAATTCTACCGTATCGCGCACCGGGCCATTGGTGGCGCGATCATGGTTTTTTGCAATCAGGCGAAAAACGCGATTCTCGTTTTCAATCCTGAAACGGACCAACTGATACTCTCCGGGCGACACGCCTTCCGGTAGATAGAGGAGTAAATTTGCAGGCAATTTGAGCTTGAGCCGGCTGGTCGGTCCCTCGACGTGGCCGCTGAAATTCCCCTTGACCATCCGTGCTGTAAAGGACTTGATCGCGCCGCCGGTTTCCATGCTGACGACAGAGGAGATAAACTCCTGCCAGCTTCCGTCAGTTGCCTGCGAGTAAATGCCGAGAGTGTCAACGCCGGGTGGCAGGCTAGGGGTTGCCGGGGAAGCCTTCTCGGCAGATGGAATCGGAGCGGGCGGAGTTGCTGGAGCAGCAGGCGCCGCGGACTTGACTAAAATCGCCGCCACTACTTTATCGCTGACGCCCGCAGTCTTCAGAGCGATGATCCCATCGGTTGAGGTGTCATAGCTCCCCGACGACGTGTTGATGGTCGTCGTAATCAAATCATCGGAGAGACCGGCTTTAACCAGCTTGATGATCGAATCGTTGTTCAGCGTTTTCTGCGCGGCAGGCTGAGAATCGGTGGCGGGAGCAGACGCAGGAGCGGTCTGGGTTTCGGGCACCGCTTGCTGTGCAGGAAGGGAAAGGGTTAACACTGGAATCAGTGCGCAGGAGAGGAGTAGTCTTGTCATTGCAAAGATCTTTCCGGGCGTTCGCCCATGTGTTTGTCGATAAAGAAAATTATCCTTCCTCGCGCCACTCTCAACAAAACAAATTCGTCACAGGCATATGTGTCTATAGCTTTGACTCCACCCCATCAATCCCGGTTAATTGAAAATCCGCCTCCATCGTCCATCAGCCACGCGAACAAAACTCCAAAGCAGCACAACGCTGTCCGGCTAATCCCTAGTCCCTAACCCCTATTCTCTGCCCTTATCAAGCCGCCTCTCCCGCGACCTCTGAATCCCCGCCATTTTCCCAGGGCAACCGCACGAAATTGAATTGCTGCTCCAACTCGACCTTTCGTCCCAAAGGGACGCGTCGAAAGTAGCCCATGATGGAACGAAGAACAGTCCCGGGTTACTTTCCGCGGGTGAGCATCCAGTGCAAAAATGCGCGCCCAAGTTTGAAACCGTGTATGCACGTTCCACGTTCATAACGCGCCGTGTTATGATCTCTCATGATCGCCGGGTTCCGGGATGCGGAGACCGAAAGGCTCTGGAAGACAGGCAGATGCAAGCGGTTGCCCGCTCGGTTGAATCGTCTGGCTTTGAAGAAGCTCTACATTCTGAACGCGGCATTGGCCGTGGAGAATCTGAGAGTGCCTCCGGGCAACCGGCTCGAAAAACTGCGCGGAGACAGAGAAGGCCAGTACAGCATCCGCATCAATGACCAATACCGCATTTGCTTCGCGTGGCGCGATGGCAATGCGCGCGACGTGGAAGTCACCGACTGCCACTGACTTCAGCGCCGGAGGGAAAAATGACGGCTAAGTCTGCATTGATTCATCCCGGAGAGATTCTTCTGACAGAGTTCATGGAGCCACTGGGGTTGACTGCCTACCGGCTCGCCAAGGAACTGGACGTGCCCACGCCCAGGGTCGGCGACATTGTGCGAGGCAAGAGGTCGATCTCCGCGGATACGGCGTTGCGGCTGGGGATATACTTCGGCCTCCCGGCGCAGTTCTGGCTTAATCTTCAAAATGAGTATCAATTGCGGCTGGCAGCGTCCAGTCCCGCCCTCAAGCGGGTTGTGCCCAGGGCTGCATAAGGGGTACGCCGCTCGGCTATTTTCCCCCTCCGCCCCGCACCCGTGCCCAAAATCTGTAAAAATAGATATGCTATGACAGTTTCCGCACCTACCAAAGTATTTGCCGATCGCATTGGCCGGATCGAGGTTTCGGCCACCATGGCTGTGGCTGCCGAGGCAGCCAAGCTGCGCGCGCAGGGGGCCAATCTCATTGATTTTGGCGCAGGCGAACCTCACTTTCCCACTCCGCGCCATATCAAGGACGCGGCCATCGCGGCCATCGAAGCCAATTTCA
>CAZHKN010000062.1:0-19662 GCA_964532725.1 uncultured Occallatibacter sp. | reverse complement strand
CAAATACCGGCGGCTGGGAAACCTGGAAGACCGTAACAGCTACTGTTACACTGCCGGCAGGTGTGCAAACCCTCACCCTCAACCAGGACAATGCCGAGTGGAACTTCTACTCCGCCGCGTTTGCGGCTGCCTCGACAGCTGCAACCAAGAGCGGGAAGCGCGGCGTTGCGTATGATCTTGCCGATCCGGCTGATTTAGCAGCGCTCTCTCCCGGCGTGAGTTGGTGGTACAACTGGAGTCCAACCCCGAATTCGGCTGTGCCCGCGAATTATGCCAGCAGTTATCAGATGCTCTTTTATCCGATGCTGTGGAACGGAAACTTTAACGCTACCTCGGTGGTAGCTTACCTGAAAGCAAATCCCAGCATCCAATACATGCTGGTTATGAACGAGCCGAACTGCGTGGAACAATCTAACCTGACGCCCACGCAGGCGGCGGCTGTGTGGCCGCAGTATGAGGCGGTCGCGGCACAAACCGGCGTGAAGATCGTGGGGCCGGCCATCACCTGGTGCGATATGACGAATTACACAAATCCGGTGACCTGGCTGGATGCTTTCTATGCCGCGTATGAAGCGGCAAATAACGGCAATCAGCCGCAAATCGATTACCTTGCCTTCCATTGGTACGATTACGGACTGGCAGACCAATTGAATGCGCTTGATAAGTACGGCAAGCAAATCTGGGTAACCGAGTTCGCAAACTGGCACAGCGCCGATGACGGCGCGCAGATCGATACGCTGGCCCTGCAAGAAGCACAGATGACGGACATGGTCTCGACCTGCGAGACGCGCTCGGATGTCTTCCGGTACGCCTGGTTCACAGGGCGCATGAGTCCTGATCCGCATTACACCAGCCTGCTGGGATCGTCCGGCCAGCTAACCGGACTCGGCACAACGTATCTCTCGCTCCCTTTCTGACAACCCGCAGAGTCGCTGAGAGGGATCAATTTGGCGGCAGACCAAGCCTGGACATGAGGCGCAGGAGTGACTCAGCGAGCTTTGCCTCAACTGCCAGGGTCGAATCGAGAACCACAATAGAAAACTCAATGAACCGGACAGAGAGCGATCTTTGTCCGGTTCATTGAGTTTTGATCTCTGACTTTTAGTCGGTAACAACCGGCACTATACAACTAGTTGCTGATTCTACTGGAGAGAAACATCCAACTGGATGCGGTTTCCGTCTGCTGACGATCTTCTGACAATTAGCTGAAGATTGTGCCGATTGATTGTATCGGAGAAAAATTGGTTTCTGGCATAAAGTCTCGGTATCGCGGAGGAGCACGAAAACCGAGAGACAGAAGTGCAGATTTGCAGGAAATCAGGTTCGTCGAGTTGAGCGACATGAGGAGGAGGCAACCTTGCACAAAGCTCGCCAAAACACGGCAGCCCGGGTTTGACACTAAGATGGAAGAATGAAGAACTTAAGTCGCCGTGACGCTCTCAAACTGGCTTCGGCAAGCGCTGTTGCTGCTTTGCATCCTGAATCATTCCATGCCGCTCCAGTCTCGAAAGACAAGATGCAGCCGGTCTCGCAATGGGAGGTCTTTGAAACCTCCTTCACCGCCACTGTCGAGGGAAATCCCTTCACCGAAGCACATCTGAGCGCCATCTTTTCTTTCGGTCATCGCACTGTTGAAGTGGATGGATTCTACGATGGAAAGTTGCAAGGAGAAGATCTCTTCAAGGTACGCTTCATGCCCGATACAGTGGGCAGTTGGACCTACAAGCTCAAAAGCAATCTAGCTGCGCTCGATGGCCGCGAGGGAGCATTCGAAGCTTTGCCTCCACTGACCGGCGCGCATGGCCCGGTACGTGTGCGCAACGCCCACCACTTTTCTTATGCTGACGGCACGCCCTACTTCCCTTTCGGCACTACCTGTTATGCCTGGGTGCATCAGACGGGTGCGTTGCAGCAAGCCACGCTCAAAACTCTGCGTGAGGCGCCCTTTAACAAGCTGCGCATGTGCGTCTTTCCTAAAAGCTACGAGTATAACCACAACGAGCCGGAGTTCTATCCTTTCGAGCGCAGCGCCGCTGGCGTGAGCGACTATATGCGTCCCAACCCGGAATTTTTTGCGCATCTAGAAAGACGCATCGCCGATCTGCGCGCAATCGGCATCGAAGCGGACCTGATTCTCTTTCACCCCTATGATCGTTGGGGATTCTCCACCATGCCTGCGAAAGCGGACGATCTTTATGTGCGCTACATTGTGGCGCGGCTCTCCGCCTACAGCAACGTCTGGTGGTCGATGGCCAATGAATTCGACCTGATAAGAGCCAAGTCCGCTCAAGACTTCGACCGTCTGTTTCACATCGTCGAAGAGAAAGATCCCTACGCGCACCTGCGCTCAATCCATTACTCCGTCACCATGTACGACTACGGCAGACCATGGGTAACGCACGCCAGTTTGCAGAGCACGGATTTCGCCGCAGCTCCCGAATATCTTTCCAATTGGAACAAGCCGGTCTGCTACGACGAGATCATGTACGAGGGAAATCTTAACCGGCGCTGGGGAAATCTATCGGGCGATGAGATGACACGCCGCTTCTGGCTCGGCGTGGTTTCCGGATGCTATGTCACGCACGGCGAAACATATCTCGATCCCGATCTGTCCACAGATGAAGGTGCAACGCAGGCCATCTTCTGGTCACAGGGCGGGCCATTGCGCGGAACCAGCCCACGGCAAATCGCGTTCCTGCGCAAATTGGTGGAAGAAACAGCGCTGCCCACAACCAATACACGCACCGGACTTACCTCCGAAGAGAAGCCGTATTATCTGCACGCTACTGCCTGCGGTGCCGACGGCAAAAAGGCGCAGACCATCCTCTACTACTTCGATTTTCATCAACCGGCCTATTACGAATTCCCTCTGCCGGAAGGCACGTTCAACGCTGAGTGGATCGATCCGTTGGCCATGACAATTACCCCGCAGCCCGGCAGGTTTTCTGGTAAATGCAAGCTGCGACTGCCGGCGAAACCCTATCAGGCAGTGCGTTTTTGCGCAGTTGATACGCACTGATGCAGAGTAGTTCTCCAGCTTCCGTGGTTTCTGACATCGTCCAGGTGGCCTCTGCAAAGCGCTAAGAAGAGGCTGCCCCTGGAGCAACGCAGTTTGGGCAAGGACAAAACAAAAAAAAGCAGCAGGGAAGGGAACCGACGCCAAACCTTCCTCCCGGTCTCCTCTGGAGTCACTCTGCTCGGTCGCAATATATAGCTGCCGAGTGTCTGAGCCATCCCCGCTATAACTTCGTCGCGCATTGCAGGAATGGAGCGACAGAAGAGTAAGACCGATTGGCAGATTCAGGCCAACGACCATATTCGCGCCAGACGGGCATCGCAGTCCATGTATTTGTGTGCTGTACGGTACATGGCTTTTCCAGTGCGAGTTGCGGTCCACCCCCGCTTGCTGGCGTGACGATTTTTGCAAGAGGATACCTGAATAAATTTTGCAAGGCATCTGATCTCGTTGCGTCATTGTTTTTAATTTTCTTGCCCGAATGCAACCACTCTGCGCTAAAGCGCCAACAAAATTATTTAAATTCAATCACTTGAGGGTGCAATTTTGTTAAAGAAAAATAACTCTTGCATTCTTCGACAATTGTTCTTATTCTTCACTCCTGATCTGGCGCAGAGCCAGCCGCAGTTCCTGGATTCCCCACCTCAAGCCCGCTTGAGGAAAATCTGCGATTCTTCCCATACTCTTTACACCTGCTGGAGGTATAAGGAGCATGAATGATCTGTTCTTACTACCGCTTTTCGTAGCTATCTATTGATGCTCCATTGCCGATTGGCATGTTCATGAGATATGACTACGAGTTGATGCCTATTTGGAATTGCTGTTTCGGTTCTCTGATTAGATTGCGCCCCTATGGTCGCAGTTACTCTTCGCAGAATCAAATCCATATTCCATGCCGCAATTTGCAGTGCCCGCTCTTGAAACTATCAAGTCCTTTTTCTGTCTGACATGACGCGGAGTTCTCGCGTAACCCTGCAGGTATTGGTGTGTACCGATACCTGCGTACTGAAACCCTTGATTTTTTTGACGAGACTAATTCCGCGTATGTGAGGTTCCCGGCTCATGCCCGCTCGAATGATGTACGAGATCGTCAAAAATTCTACCCTGCCCAGAATCGCCGCATCGCTGTCTTCTCTTCGGACCTGCTCGACCTGAAGCGTGTTTTGTAGTCGTAACGAGCGAGGCCGAGACGATAGCGCGGGTCGGTTTGAGTTATTTCATGAAGATCAACAGCATGTAATAGTTGCGAGGAAGAATGGGTGCGTTCTTTCGGTTTATTGCCAACTTGATTTGGGGGCCGCCGGCGCCACCACCACCACCGCCGGCAAATTCCTACTTTGGATTTCAATGGGTTCCGGGCAATGGTGCTCCGGGAACATTGGACCCTCCCGCTCTGGCGGTGGTGCAACCCGGTGCGGCCGGTCTCTATGTCGTCTTCAACAACGCACATTTAAGAAACGACTGCCTGCGGGTAGCTCCCCCGCCCCCGGGCCCAATCGCTCCTGTCTACGATTATCCTGGGTCGCCGTTCATGCCCGTTGCGCCCTGCGCTGCCGTGACCAACCTGATCGGGCAACTGATGGCGAACCCGCCGGTTGGCGAAAACTGGAATATTCCCTTAGCCACGCAAATTGACTTGACCGGTTACTTCCGCTATGCCACTTGGTGCTTGAATCTTATCAACCTAACAGCTGCCGGGAACACGCAACTGACCGCGCTGCGAAATCGTGCGCTGCAAACCGTTATCTCCCCGTTTTTTGGGGGAAACGCCGCGACTGCTTTCGGTGGCGGGAGTCCGATGAACGCTGTAGCCGCAACACTTTGGGATTTCGATCAAAACGGGACGCCGCTCAACAAAGCGGCCATTCGCGCCGCGATTGACCAGCACTATAACGGTCTGGGGGCGGGGCTGCCACGCTACAACCAATTGGCTGCAGACGTCTACGCCATGCTCACCTACTCATTGTTCATCGACGAGACTCTCTTCGCCGCCAATATTCTGACGGGCAACTTTCTTTATCAGGGAGCGCAGATTACCGGCGCGGATTTAATGGCGTGGTTGTCGGTTGGCGGGTTCCCGAACTTCGAGGCATGGCTGCCGACCAATACTCTGGTCACGGGGATCAACCTGCGCAGATTCTTCTTTATGGCATTAACGATCATCCTCCTGGACAGTTCCGCCCCCCAGGCAGGAAGGTCAACGGAGGTTACCTGGAATGTTCTCGATTGGGAACAGAACAACTTGCTCGATCCCGACTGGCGTCCGCCAGCGATCGGTCTGGCGCACGAACTGATGCACGCCTACTACAACACTGCCGGCTCCGCCCCCGGCTACGACAACAGCAACTACACTACTACCGCGGCGGAACTGCAGGCGGCCGGCATCATGCCGTTCAACGGCAATGCGGTCGGTGAGAATCAGGTGCGCGCGCAGTGGGTGGGGATTGTCCCGCCTGCTGCCGATCCCACCAACACTCCGGGCGTAGCCATTCCCAGGCGAACCATCTATACGCCGCCGATTCCGCCGCAAACCCCTGTCACCGAGCGGAATAACGGCGCGCAGATCTGATTCAGCGAAAGGATACGGCCGATGTCACTGCAATCCGTATATGACGTTTTGGAGCCTCTTGCCCAGCAAGGCCAACTGACTATTGCGGCTGTCCAGGAACAGGTTCCGCAGGTGAGTTTGCTGGCTTTGAGCCTGCCTTCGCTGAGCGCGATCACGCTTGCCAGCGCCACCGTCAATCTCTCTAGCGGAACCGAGCAGACGCTCACGATCACCGCAACGGCTTCTTGGGGACTGTTCAACAATCTGGCTTCGTCGTTCGAGATTACGTCAGATCCAACCGCGCAAGGGCAGTACCTGGCTTCATTTTCCTGTGAATTGGGCGACAACTCGGGACTCAGCATCCCTGGGGTTCCGTGGTTTTCGCTGAGCGAGGTATCAGTCGGCGGCCAGACAAATCCATCCCAGCTGGCGAATCAGGAGCTAGTGGCCCCGGTTGATGTCTTCATCACGACGACACTACTCATCCAAGGGGACAGCAGCCAGACGCCGATTCCGATCCAGCTTACCTACGATTCCCTGGGGGGGATTCAGACTACGCTGAATGCTGCATCCGTCGATCTGCCCAGCATCAACGACATTCTTGCGGCCTTCGGCAGTGACACCAGTGGAATCAGTCTCCCGGACGGCTTAAATAGCCTGCTCAACTTCTCATTGCTGGAGTTGTCTGTCGGATTTACACCTCCCTCGTCGGTCACGCGAATCGGCGTGACCATAGGAAATTCACCTAAAGATACAACAGGGTGGGCCATTATTCCCGGCGTATTCACGCTGGATAGTTACAAGATCGGTCTTACGATCGCGAATCCGCTGGTCAGTGCGAGTCGTCAGATAGGCGGATTGATCCAGACACAGGTAAGTCTGGGATCGGTCGATATCGGCGTTTCCGCCATTCACCCGACATCAGGAGGGTGGCAGTTCAGCGGTTACATCGGCAAGGAGAATCCTGTACCCATCGGCGAGCTGGTCAGTGGTCTGGCCAGCCAGTTTGGCGTAACGCTGCCGGCGGCGCTCAATGAATTCACGTTGAGCGACTTTGAGTTTCAATTCGACACCCAGACCACCAATGCCAGCGGACAATTCACCCTCAACTTTACGGTCAACCAGGCTGTCATCAATCTCACGGTCACGGCTTCGCTTACCAAAGGCAGTTCATCCTACAGTGTCAGCGTGGGCGGCAAGCTCATCATTGGCACCGCTGAGTTCGATGTCAGCTTTACCAGCCAGACCGACAAGGTCTTCCAAGCCGAGTGGAGCGACCCCGCGAACCCTCTGCAATTTTCAGACATTGCGAATGCCTTCGGCTGGACGAACATGCCATCTGTGCCGTCGAGCCTGGACTTGTCGCTGACCAGCGCCAGCTTTATTTACGACTTCACCTCCGGCAATCTGATCTTTGGGGCGCAGTCGAAGAATTACGGCACGGCAATTTTTGCGGCAATCTCTGTCAGCGGGAGTTACCAATATGATTTCCTGCTCAGCGTAGGTCAGAGTTTCAGCCTTTCGAATCTGCCGCTGGTGGGCCAGCAACTCGCCGCTATTGAAAACATCGAAGTCGGCGATATTGAAATCATCCTCAGCTCGGTGCTTCTGACCGCTCCAGTCATCACACAGATCAACACTCTTATTGCCGCTCTCAACGCGCAAGGAGCTACACAATATCCGTCCTTTCCCACTACCCCGCCTACCGGCGTCTTCATTTTGCAGGCGCAGTTGACCTTCGGCACCCAGGCCATTCCACTCAACCTGCAACTAGGCGGCGGACCAACCTCCAGCCAGACAGCCTTGCCCGCGCCGCAGCGAGTTACTGTGAATGCGCCCGGCGCTCTTGCAACCACCAATGCCGTAGGAGGGGTTGCTACTTCCAGTTCCACTCCCACTACCACGTGGTTCAATGTCCAGAAGAGCTTTGGCCCGGTCTCCTTCCAGCGCATCGGAGCCATGTATCAGTCCGACCAGCAGGTGCTTTGGTTCGAGCTGGACGCCACGCTGGCCTTCGGTCCGATCACCATGGACTTGGTCGGCCTCGGCCTGGGTTCGCCGCTCACCAGCTTCGCGCCGCAGTTCTCGATACAGGGCCTGGGCATCTCCTACTCGGCACCGCCGCTTACCATTGCAGGTTCGCTCACCAACCTCGCGCCGCCGGGAGCCGATTACATCGAGTTTGAAGGCGGAGTAACAATCGGCACCGGCAACTTCACCGTCATGGCCTTTGGCTATTACGGCAACAAGCCCGACCCCATTACCAAGGCCAGGTACAGTTCCTTCTTCATCTTCGGCGACATCGCTTACGATTTCGGCGGTCCGCCGGCCTTCTTCGTCACGGGCATTGCACTCGGCTTTGGCTATAACTCCAGCTTGCGCATTCCCACCATCGATGAGGTTACGACCTTCCCCTTTGTCGAAGTTCTGCCCACTTCGATGGTGCCGAACACGAGCGTCTTCGGCACGAATCCCACTCCGCAAAGCGTGCTTGATGTCATTATGAACACTTCGCCGGCATGGGTTACGCCGCAGCAGGGTTCGCTCTGGTTCGCTGCCGGCATCACCTTCACCAGCTTTGAAATGGTGAACTCGCAGGCGCTTATCCTTGTTCAGGTTGGCCAGGAGTTGATCATCGCGCTGGTCGGCACTTCCAGAGCGCAGTTCCCGCAAGGCGCGGGAAGCGGCACGCCGGTTTACGCCTACATTGAGCTTGACCTTCTGGTTGAATTCGCCCCGTCGCAGGGCGTCTTCTCGGTTCAGGCCGTGCTTGCTAAAAGCTCTTTCCTGCTCGATAAGGCCTGTGTGCTCACAGGCGGCTTTGCATTCTTTGTGTGGTACGGACCCAACCCTCACGCCGGCGATTTCGTTCTCACGCTTGGCGGTTACAATCCCGGCTTTACGCCGCCCTCCTATTACCCCAAAGTCCCCGAGGTCGGCTTCCACTGGTCGCTCGATTCCTCGATCAGCATCACCGGCGGCGCATACTTTGCCTTCACGCCATCGGTGCTGATGGTCGGCGGAGAACTCAACGCCACTTACCAGTCAGGCAATCTCAAGGCCTGGTTTGACGCCCACGCCGACATCATCGTGCAGTGGAATCCATTCTGGTTCGACGCATCCTTCGGCATCAGCATCGGCGCATCCTACAAGGTCGATCTCTGGTTCACCAGCTTTACCGTCACCGCCGAACTCGGTTGCAACCTCGAAGTCTGGGGTCCGCCCACCGGCGGCAGCGTCGGCGTTGACTGGTACATCATCTCCTTCTCGATTCCTTTCGGCTCTTCCAAGAACTCTTCGCAGCCGGTCATCAATCAATGGAGCCAGGTGCAGGCCATGCTGCCTAACTCCGGCACGGCGGCTGCACCCAATGTGGTCACGCTCTCGCCCGCTTCGGGCCTCACGCCGACCGCCACCAGCCCGGCCAAGAGCGTCAATGCGACGCCGATTTTCAAGGCTGCCGATGCCCCGGCAACTCCTGCTCCGTGGATTGTGCGTGGCAGCCAGTTCAGCTTCAACACCTCGTCGTCCATTCCGGCAAGCTCGGCTGCTGTCGGCGGCTTCCATGAGATAGCCGGCAGTCAGTTCAACGTTGTGCCTCTGGGCTGGACCGGTGTCTCTGCCACGCATGTCATCACTATCGTTGACAGCGCCAACAAGGATGTCTCCTTGGCCTTCAGCGTTTCGCCGTCTTTCGGCAACGTCCCTTCGCAGCTCTGGGGCACAAAGTCTGAGTCGACTCCCGACGCTTCATCCCAGTTGGTGCCCAACCAGCTTGTTGGCCTCTCGGTCGTCGTCAACCCGCCGGAGATTGGCGGCTCAGCCGGTGCAGTCAACGTCGCGGTCAATCTGGCCAATATAAACCTGAATATTCCCGACGCTTTGATTGGCCTCAGTACCGCACCTCCTACGGGTGATATCGCCGTCAACAGCGGGACAACCCTGGCTGTGATCGTCGATCCCAATACTGGTATTGCCTCGACATCCACTACTGCAGTGCGTACTGCCATCTTGACCGCTCTCCGCACGCTGCAATACGCACCCAATACCAAGAACGATCCCTTAACCAACTTTGCCAGCCAAGCCGGTGGCTCGTTCTCTGCTGTTCCGCTTCTGGTTGCATAAGACTTTCGGTTGCTTTAGGAGACAGCTGTGGCCGCATCGAATCTCGCGAACCTTCCCTCGCCGCCGCCGGTCGGCAGTATCCAGTTCTTCGACGGATACTTCCCGGCGCTTGACGCGAATACCTACACGATCACGCTCAAGCACACCGTGACCGGAAACTCCGGCGCGCCCGGAGCCTTCCAAGCCATCCAGCAGGTCACGGTGCAGGCTCCAGAGTTCACCATCGACCCCGGCATTATCCAGACCTTCTATCCGCCCAATGGCTCTTCGGATATCTACGCCGAAAAACTGCCTTTCATCGTCCTCACTGATCCCTCGCTGCCCTGGGAGCGCAGCCTTGTTCCCGATCCGAATCAGGGCCAGGGCCTGCCGAATCCGGCAAATCCAACCGCATGGATGGCGCTGCTCATCTTCGCCCAGAGCGAAATGATCTTGCCGCCGCAATCCAACAACCCGGTAACCACGACTACCGTGGATTTGCTGCTGACTCCAGATTCAGAGGGAAAAATTCTCAAGCCGCAACTGCCTATCGGCTGGGTCGGGCCTGACCTGCTCAACTCGCAGTGCCAGACCATCACCATCCCGGGCGCAGTTTTCAATGCAGTGGTTCCCACTACCGCCGACCTTCCGTTCCTCACCCACTGCCGCGGAGTCAACACTCTGGACGAGGGCGAGCAGTTGCTGAGTATCCTGCTGGCCAACCGGCTGCCACAGGCGGCGTCGAGTCCGGCAGCGTCTGTTCAATACTTCGCCCATCTGGTTTCACTCGAAGGCTTCGCGGCGTACGTGGGTCCCAACGCCACACCTATTCCCACTCAGCCAAACTCACAGCAGTTGATGAATGTGCAGATAGTCTCACTCTTCAACTGGAGCTTTACCTCGCTGCCCGAGTCCGGCGAGAGCTTCAGCCAGTTGATGACTGGTCTGGTTCAAAGCCAGCAGGCCACGGCCACGCAGCAAAGCAGCGTTACCCTGCAACTGCCGCTGCCGCTCACTACGACCGCGCCCCAGAACGTGCAGGACCGGCTGAACGAAGGCTTTGTTCCTCTACAGTTCATCACCGGCTCGGGCGAGGAGAGCTTCGCATGGTATCGCGGGCCGTTTACTGCCCAGGCGCCGCAGCCGCTGCCTTCGGTCGGCAACCCGGCTACTCCGGTGCGTGAGGCCAACACCGCCGACGAGTTGATGATCTATCTTGCTGAGCAAGGACTCTTTGACCTCAGCTACGCGGCAGCCTGGAATCTCGGACGCAATCTGGCGTTGGCCGACGCTGTCTTCGCGCGCAATGTGACCACTTATCGCAACGCTGTTGCATCGTCATTCGCTACGCTGGCGCAACGCACAGCCATGCCGCATCTCGCCTCGGTCACCAGCCTCAGCGAGTTGCTCGCGCCGAATGCTTCGCGCCGTGCCTTCACCGCGCGGCTCGCGCAGGGAGCGGGCCACCAATGGACCAGCTCACTGCGAACGACCCGCTTGCGCGGTCTCAAGCTTAAAGCAGAATCAGAGCAAGCGCCCTCGCATCCCGGCCCGTTGGCCCGCCCGCAGCGCCGCTTCGCTGCCCGGCCCGTCGCTCATCCTCGTTTGGCCATTAGCTCACCAGAAGCAGCCGCGGCCGTTTCTACCGATCTCAGCGAGATCATCGAGTCTGTCACCGCGTGGCTTGCCAATTTGAGCCTCCTTTACCCAGTGCCTTTCTCGCATCTGGTTCCCGATCCGCGCATGTTGCCTGTCGAGTCCATCCGCTTCTTTTATCTCGACCCCGGCTGGACCGATGCATTGGTCGCCGGCGCGCTGAGCATCGCGATTCACAGCTCTGCCGACGTGGCTCAACAAGTCGTCATGATGCCTGCCCTGCGTACCTCGATCAACAGCCATCGTGCGCGCAGCTTCCGCCGCATCCGTCCCGATGCCGCTGTCAATCAAGCCAGCTCTCTAGGCAACGTCGTCGCCGGTGCATCCGCCAATGCAAGCGGCAATGGAGTTTCGATAACCGGTGTTCTGATCCGCTCGGCAGTAGTCTCCGGCTGGCCGAATATGGTGGTTACCGCAACCGTTGGTGGAGCGCCCCTGAATACCGTTCGCGACAGCACGCTCTCGCCGACAGTTCGGCTCTGCCTCTTCGACGGCACCCCTGACACCGTTGCTCTCGCACAACCTTATCAGGGCGTGCTTTTCGGCGTGGAGGATAAGGGTGTCTTCCCGCGCTGCGTCACCGCCCCGGCTTATACCGGTTCGCAGATTGCCAACGGAAACCCAGTTCCTGCTGCTTTCCGCACGCCGCCTGGAGGCAGCCTCGGCGGAGTCTTGGAAGTCCAGAGCCTGGCTACCTCACTGATGTCAGCGGTCGGCATCACGCCTTTTGCCGCCGGAGCAACGGTCAACTGGAACGGCGCTCCGTTGGCTACATCTTTTGTCAGCGCCAACCAATTGCAAGCCGCCGTGCCCGCCAACCTCATCGCTTCGCCTGGAACAGCCGCGATCACCGTGACCAGCGGCGGAGCCACCTCTCTGCCGCAGAACTTCATCATCAACGCGCCGCTGGAGATCGACACCATCAACCCGGTACTCATTGCCGTCGGAGTCAACGGTTTTACGCTAACGGTCGATGGAGTCGGCTTCGTCTCCGGGACGGTTGTGCAGTGGAACGGAACCGCGCTGACTACTACGCCCATCAGCGTCAATCAGGTCACCGCGCAGGTTCCGGCGAATCTCGTCGCCTCACCCGTCACCGCGTCCATTACTGTCAAAGCTGGGAACAGCACTTCGAATCAGGTTCCGCTGAGTGTGGTCAGCGCCGACCCGATCATCAACTCCATCGCTCCAAATCTGGCCATGGCTGGCGGCTCTGGCTTCACGCTTACGGTCAATGGGACCGGCTTCGCCACAGGAGCGGCTGTTCAATGGAACGGCGCAACACTGACCACTGCTTTCATCAGCGATCAAGTCCTCAAGGCCACGATTCCCGGCAGCCTGATTGCAACAGTTGGCAGCGCCCAGGTCGCGGTGGTTGTGAACTCGGCTACCTCGAACGCCGTGCCCTTCACCATCACCAATGCCAACCCCACCATCGGCTCGCTTTATCCATCGGTGGCTCTGGCAGGAGCAGGTGGATTCACTCTGGTCGTACATGGTGTCAACTTCGGCGGAAGCCCGGTGGTCAACTGGGGTTCAAACCAACTGGCTTCCAAAACAGCCTCCGGCGACCAAATCACCGTCGACATTCCCGCAAATCTTGTCGCTGCCGGCTCCGTTCCTGTCAGCGTGACCTCCGGCGGGGTGACTTCGAATAGCTTGCCGTTCCTGGTTACTGGTCCGCAGCCGGCAGTCGGCCTGCTCGATCCGCCGGAGGTCATCGCCGGTGATCCGCAGTTCACCACTCTCAACGTTTACGGCGGATTTGGCGCTGGCGATTTCGCGCTGCAGATGGTCGCCGCTCCCGAGTTGCAGTCTTTCCCCACTACCTGATCCCGAAGGATTCCCATGAGCGACCAAAGCCCTCTTCTTGTCCTAATGACCGTCGAAGCCCTGGTGGTGAACGACAGTGTGCGCGCGCCCAAAAATCAGATTGAAACCTTCATGCGCACGCAGATGAGTTACAACGCCATCCAGAATGGCGGCAATGGACAGCCCTTCATCAACGGGAACGACGCCAACTTCACCAAGCAGATCAACGTGCCGCCGCACAATGTCTCCTCTTCGCAGTACTACAATGGGGTCTATCTCAAGTGGCGGTTGCCCAAGGCCTTCACCAGCGGTACGCAGGACAACACATCCGGCATCACGAGCTATCCGCTGGTTCCCAATCGCTGGCTGGTCATTCGCTATAGCGGCCCGCTCACCGCCCGCGTAGCCACTGCATGGATTATCGAAAGCGACTTCACGTATCCGGTTAATGAGGGGCCCTCACCGGCGAATGCCTCGCAAGGTGCATCGCTCTTCGCCCAGCCGACCTCGATCACCAACAACACGCCCATTGGCGTCTACATTGGCCGCAATGTGCAGCTAGGCGGTTGGACTGAGTCCGGCCACTCTATCGGCCTCACAGCGATGGGTCCCGGCAATCCTTCTTTCGCTTTCTATCAGTCCCAAAATAATAATGTCTTCTCATTCATTGACCCGCTTTACGGGCAACCAGCCGAGACCCTCAGCTACCTGGTCCTCGGCTGGTTTTCTTCCGCAGCCAACGATCCATTAAAACCCGGTCCGTCCGTGGCCAGTCCCAACACGCGGAGTGGCTTTGCCAGCACCCTCGCTTACACACCCGCCTCCTCGGTAGAGGTCCAGTGGACCGCCGGAACCCTCACCAACGAGAGCGGAAACGTGCTCAACATTGCCGCCGGGACGACCGGCGCGATGATCGAGACCACTTACATCTATCTCAATCCCGCAGTCTCCACCACCACTCTCCAGATCACTACTACATTGACCATCGCGCAGGCTCCCGGCTGCACGATCATTGCCACTGCCGAGCCTTTCTTCGTTGCTCAGCTAGGCGCTCTCGGCTGGACTCTCCCCGAAGGTACAGATCCCACCCTTACCGCCACATGGACGCTGCTGGCTGGCTCCGTCAACGGCGTGCAGTGGCAAAGTACCCTGCCGCCTCCTAGCAACGCCCCCAACCTGACACAGGATCAGGTTCCGGTCTCTGTCGCCGTCGGCAACACTTCGGTTGAAGCTCTCACCGCGCTGATTACCGCGCAGGCTGCGGCCAGCGGAGCTACCGTCGATGCGGAGCTCCTCGAAGCCTTTCAACTGAATCTCCTTGATGTCTTCGACCAGCCCGACGGCGCAGCCGTACTCACCGAAAAACTGCGCGCCAGTTTCTTCCAGCGCCGTAACGGCGGCTACACCTGGTCGATTGTCGATGCGCCCGACTCGACCGTCACTCAGTCTCAAGAGGAGTTAAACAAGGAAGCTGGCTGGCTGGCCACGCTCAACCAGAACCAGCAGGCCCTCGACGCCGCCGAGCCTCAACTCGCCGCCTTGCAGCGTCAACTCTATGTTCTGTGGTGGAAGTACCAGAGCTATGAATCTGCATGGCAAGGCAGTTCGGCCATTCCCTGCCTAACCGGCGACGACAACCAACCGCCCAGTTCAATCACCAATCAGTTGGACCCCACCATCAACGGCAGCCTTGCCTGGCAAGTGCTGCAACTGCAAAACTCCATCACCACGCTCGCCGCCGCGGTGCCCAGCGGCTCCACGCCCGAGGCTCTGGAGCAGGCTATTGCTGCATATGCTTCAAATCAGCAACTACCCGCAACCCGCCTGCTCAAGCGCGGATTGGCAGAGACCTTCTTCCTGCCCAACAATCCCGTCGTGCTGATTGCCGGCGCGGGCTCCAGCGGCATTGTGCAAAGCCCCAATACGCTGCAATGCCGCTTCCCCTCGCAGGTTGTCACCGGCTTCAACTACGACAGCAAGCCCGTAACCGCGGCAACTCCGGGAATCTCCATTCCCCAGCCAGTGCTCACCGGGGTCAGCGGAGTACCCTGGACAATCCCGCTCATTACCAGCCTGGTAAACGAGTTCTATTTTGTTGACGATAACAATGCAGCCAGCGTCGCCGCGGCCATTGGCGCTACCCTCGCCACGGTGCAGACGCAGATGAGCAACCCGGCTAACGACATCGGCATTTATCCAACCGGCGGCGTTGAAAACTGGACAGCCAATCCCTGGCATCCGCTTCTGCTCTTCTGGCAAACAAACTACTATCCCATCACCTACGGCACACCGTCCGCTCCCAA
The DNA here is from genome assembly GCA_964532725.1 of uncultured Occallatibacter sp. GTDB lineage: Bacteria > Acidobacteriota > Terriglobia > Terriglobales > Acidobacteriaceae > Telmatobacter. The sequence continues at coordinate 4,223 of CAZHKN010000062.1, read as the reverse complement.
CTGGATCTTCGAGGGAACCCAGTACACCTGGAACCAGTCGATGGCCAGCGTCGCTACACCGTTCATGAGCCAGCAGGGAGTTATTCAGCTCACGCCCAACGCCAGCTTCAACATGGAATCCCGCATCCGGCAATTTCTTGCGACCAACCCCAACCTGTCGCTGCTGGAGGCCCAGGCCCTGAACACGCTGCTCCAGGCCGTTCAGACCGATGACAGTTGGGATCTGCTCTCGCAACAACTCGACGGCTTCAACGAGCAGTTGCTGCTTGGCACAGCGGGTGTATTCCTCAGCCCTGCTGCCAGTACGCTGGTCACCACCCCGTCTTTGGCCTCGCTCATCGGTTCGGCAGGCACGTATCCGCCCATAATGCCGGCCATCCCCATGCAAGGCCAGGCAATCCTCCCCAGCAGCTTTCAGCCTTGGCGCGCCGGGCAATTCGAGTTCTTCAACCTAATTCTGGTCGACGAGTGGGGCCAGGCTCTATGGCCCTTTAGCCAAAATTCCTATACCAAAGAGATTGTCTTCCTGCCGCCCGATCTCACCCCGGTGCTGACCTCGAATGCTCTGCCGCTCACTGTCACCGTTGCTCCCACTATAGCCAGCGTCTCGCCCGATGTTGTTCCCTTAACGGCAGCAGGAGCGGTCCTCACTGTCACCGGCATCAACTTCGACTCCTCCGCGCAGATCACATGGAACTCGACCCCGCTGACAACGACCTTCGTCAACTCCGCGCAGTTGACCGCGCCCTTGCCATCGAGCCTCGCTGCCGGGCAGGCCACTGTTGCTGTCGTCGATAAATCGGTAGCATCCAATAGCCTCCCGGTCCTGGTCACCGGCGCGCTTGGTCTCTCTGCCGTCTCGCCCAGCCTCTATCAGGCGGGCATGGTTCCATCCGACACGCTCACCGTCATCCTCACCGGCTACGGCTTTGCCCCAGGAGCGCTCGTCACCTGGAACGGAACTCCGGTAAACACGGTGGTGGTGAGCGCGACATCGCTCACTGCATCCGTCCCTGCGAGTTATCTTTTTGCTCCCGGCACGGCGAGCGTCGGAGTCACCGTCGGCGCAAGCACCTCCAACACGCTGCCCTTCACCATCGTTGGCGGAGCAGCCATCGGCAGCATTTCGCCAAGCCTGGCAACCACCGCCGGGACAGGCTTTACCCTCACTATCAACGGTGTTGGCTTTGAGTCTAACTCTGTAGTTAACTGGAACGGCGCCGCGCTGGTCACTACTTATGTCTCCGGCCAGCAACTCACCGCCGCCGTCCCTGCTAACCTGCTGGCCAGCGCTATGGTCGCCTCAGTTACTGAGTCCATCGGCAGCAAGGTTCTTCCGCAGGCTCCCGATCCCTTTATCCAACTGCCTCCTTCGCTGCTGCAGCCAGCCCGGCTGGCATTCAATCTGGTCTCTGCCACGAGCGATAGCATCGACTTTGGTCCCGCTAATCCCGCTGCCGATCCTATCTCCGGCTGGGTTCTGCCTAATCACCTCGACAGCTCGCTGATGGCCTACGATGCTCTTGGCAATCTCTTGGGCGAGATGTCGGTCGGCGTCTCGATCTCCGGCAGCCCACAGGTCTTCTGGACCATGGCGCCCTTCAGCCCCTATCTGAGCTTGCAGCAGATCGCTCAGCAGATTCCCCACCTCGGGCCATTCCTACTGGCTCTCTACGGCAAGACGCCTTCCGAGGTCACGGACTTCCTCGACGCGATCGACGAGACGCTATGGACCACGGTGCCCGCCGGCGCCAGCTTCGACCAGAATCTTGCCGTCCTCATTGGCCGCCCGCTGGCCCTGGTACGCGCCCGCCTGCAATTCCTGCTTGAAGGCTCGGTCTTCTCCGATCCCGGTTGGTCCAACACCTTTGCGGGCTCCGACTGTACGCAACTCGCACCGCCAGCGTCTCCCGTCACCAGCTACCAGTTTGGCATTCAACTGGGCAACGTCGCGCAGCTCGACGACGGACTCATCGGCTATTTCGTTGCCGATAACTACGATACCTTCAATGTGGTCACCCAATCTGGCGCGCAGACCGATGGATACATTCAGCCCATCGGCGTAGCGAATAACTATCTCTATCAGCCTTTCGATGGCGTCACCCAGACCTTTGTTTCGATGCTGGTAGATCCACGCGCCCCGGTGCATGCAACTACGGCCATCCTGCCCGACGTTTCAGTAACGCTGCCGCCGAACTTCACCGCGACAGCGCTCAACAGCATGAATGTCACCTTCCGCGTCAACGGCCTGCTCACCGATCAGCAGATGCCTGCGCCCGATCCGGAGCAGACTATCACCCCACCCACCATCCTGACCGCCGTGCCCAAACTGGAGACAGGTACCTGGAGCTGGTTGGAGAATGGCGACGCTGGCTGGAGCATCTACCCCACCGCTCCCAATGACACCACAGCCCGGCTCACTGAGGTTGCTCCGGTGTTGCGCCGCGGATTGCTGCGGCTCTCTTCGGCGCTCGATGTCGCGCAGGCGCGCCGCGCCCTTTTCTCATCCATTCCCAACCTTCCCCACAAGGAGAAATAGAAATGGCAACCATCTCCCGTCCCAACTCTTGGGTATCGCAGGATGCGGCTGTGACCACCCAATTCACCTATGCCTTGCAGTTGAACCCCGCGCCGCTTACGGTCAGCATCTCAGGCAGCGATCCCGTTCTCGGCTCCCTCCAATTTGTCGTCACCAACCCCACCGCCTCGGCAATATCGCTTAACTCGGTGACCTTCACCATTCAGGTTGGAACGGACAGCAGCGATCTGACCACTTCCATAGCCACTGTCGGCACCAGCGTTAACGACACCACCAACTGGCAGATTCAACCTCCCGGCAAAGTTACCAGCGGATCCGCCGTCTACACGCTCGCGCCGATGACCGGCTCTTCCGTCAGCGTGGCTGCCGGCGCTTCCATCATTGTCCAGATCTATAACTTCCCCACTGTCGAAAACCCCGGCAATACCACCATCGGCATCAAAGAGACTGCCGGCGCCATCGGCTTCACTTCTTTTCTGGTCACTACCTTCCCATCAGGCTTCTACTTCAACGGACTCGCCGCCAACGTTCAGAAAGGTAGCCAGTACATTCCAGTTGCGCAGGTAGCCAACCCGGCCACGGTCACACTGACGTGGAACTCTTCGGTCGTCGATCTTGCTTCCTTCACCATCTACTATTCAAACGCTGTCCAGGGTCAGCAGACGGCTACACCCAGCGATACCGGCTTATGGACTTCTGGGCCGCTCTCGGCGGATACGGTCTTCACCATCGTGGTCACGGTCAGCGTGGCTGGCGGATCACCGCTGACGGCCGCACTGTCCACTACCGTAGCTATACAGAATCCAGATTTGATCGCCCATAGCTTGAAAACACAAGACCTCGTGAACGTGGGGGGACAACTCCAGGTTACCGGTTATCTCACCGCTAGCGCAGGCATCAAATCCACCGGTCTTATCAGTGGGCCGGGAATGGCGCCTCGTGGAGCGGTGATCATGTACTACGGCGATATTCATGACATTGCCCACTTCAGTCCCGATGGCAAAGGAGTAGTCGGCACCGACTTTGAGGATTGGCAGGTTTGCAATGGGAACAATGGCTCTCCAGACTTGCGCAATAGGTTTGTTCCTGGCGCCGGTGGCTCCTACATCGTTGGCCAGCAAGGCGGCGCCGACGCGATTACACTCTCAAACGCTCAGATGCCGGCACACTCCCATGGCGGCGCAACTGGCGTCTCTGCCCCTTATCTCAACTATTCGGGAGTGGCATTCAATAGTCAGGGCGTAAGCAACGGCATCATGATCAATCGGGGAACAGATGACCCGAACGGCAACCGGCCAAACCTGATTACTACAGTCGGATGGTCGCAGATTCAAGTCCAGAACCATGTCCATGCGATCGGAAACGATGGCGGCGGCCAGTCGCACGAAAATCGCCCGCAGTTCTTTGCGCTTGCCTATCTTTTCAAGCTCGCCTAGGCATCGCTTACAGGAGCCAGGGCTGGCGAAGGCGTACTGTCGCTCTCATCGCAAGGACATCGTCTGGAAACTGCAAACCTTCACCGCGCCATTCCGCGGGAGCACAATGAGTTGCGGCAAATGGAGTGGCAAGCACGTTCGACGTAGGGGCCTGAATCAAGGGCGTGGCTGAACCATGAAACTCACCTCTGGATCGCCACACCGGAAATTCACACACTTAAACCATGAGGGAGACCAGCGATGAACCC
>CAZHKN010000061.1:0-19712 GCA_964532725.1 uncultured Occallatibacter sp. | reverse complement strand
CTTGATGGCTTGCACATGGCCCCAGAGATGGCCGTTGTTGTCGCCGAGGTCGCGGTACCATCTTCCGCCCGGCCATGGCTCTATCTTCATCGGCATGAGCTTGCCGTCCGGAGTTGTGTTCTCGGGGCCCATCTGTTCGAGCAAGGATTCAAAGGTTATCTCAAGAGAGGCCTTCACGTGGATCTCCTGAGCAATGTTCAGGGTCATATTCTCAATGCTGGTTGCGGTCAGGGTCATGATTTCTCCTCGGGGATTGGATTGGAATTCAATTTGTTCGTCCGTTCTTCAGCGCGTTTCTTCACATTCAACAACTGGTGCTGCCAATAGCGCTCGAATGTGGCTGCCCATTCATGCAACGGGCGAATGGCCTCGGCGTTGGTCCGGTAGTATTTGTGGCGGCCATCGCAGCGGACATGAACCAAGCCGACGCGGCGCAGCACACCGAGATGCTTGGAGACGGAGGGCTGGTCGAGGCGCAGGGAAGCCACGATCTCGCCCACCGGACGCTCCCGCTGAGCGAGATAGCTCAAAATCTCCCGCCTGCGCGGTTCGGCAACTGCGTTGAAGGCGTCGGAGGTGGTGGCGGCTCTGGGCATACAGGGACAATATATTCTTGTATGGGAATATGTCAAATGTTTTTTTCTCGCTATTTACGATTTGCTGATGAATCAGGATGAGCGGGAATATTCGGAGATTGTCCGCTTGGCTTTGGTTAGCGAGCAGCGAGTGGGGGATTTGGCGCGGATTGAGGTTTAATTCTGCTGGCAAGGGCCTTTTCTGTACCGATAGTTCTGCCGACACCCTGTATCCAGACTACGAAGAGCGATGTTGCATGGACAGCATCGCCAACTGCCGCTGTAAAAAGCGTTTCTCCGGCAGGGTACAGTCGCACTCCAGCGCTGTTGAAAACGCCGCCCTTGCTTCGTCGTGGCGTCCAAGCGCCGTCAGCACATGACCTTGGGTCGCGAAAAGCAGATGATATTTTTGCAAAGCCTTGTTTTCTGCAAGAGGAGTCAATGCAGCCAGCGACGCCTCCGCGCCATGCACCTTCATCACAACCACCGCCCGGTTAAGCGCCACTACCGGCGAGTCGGTCATCTCCATCAGCTGGTCGTAGTGCTCAAGGATGGATGCCCAATCGATCTCCGCTGAATTTGCGGCGCTTGCATAAGTGGATGCAATGGCAGCCTGGACATGCCATTCGGAGATCTCGTCCCTGCGATGGAGCGGTCGAAGTAGGAAAAGCCGAGTGCGATCAGATCTTCATCCCATAGCTTGCGGTCCTGCTCTTCCAATAAAACAAGATCACCTGTCGTGTCTGTTCGCGCGGGCAGCCGCGCCGCCTGTAACGCCATCAATGCAACCAAGGCGTCCACGCGCGGAGCGCTCATTGAAGAAGCGGCAACCAGCCGTCCCAACCGCAGAGCTTCCAGGCAGACATCGCAGCGGATCAGGTCTTCCCCTGAGTGGGCCGCGTAACCGCCGCTAAACATCAGGTAAATTACCTTGAGTACTGAGTTCAGCCTCTGCTCCAGATGAGCCTTGGAAGGCATAGCCAACGTGAGATTTTGTTCGCGAATCAACCGTTTCGCTCTCACCAAGCGTTGCGCAATCGTACTTGGCTCGGAGAAGAATATGCGGGCGATCTCCTCGGTGCTGAATCCGCCAACCAGCTTGAGGCTCAGCGCTACCTGCGCATCCGGAGCAAGTTTTGGATGGCAGCACATAAAGACCATGCGCAGTTCATCGTCCCGCAGGCTTTGCTCCGCACCGAGATCCAGCACGGGCTGGACCCAGGTTTCAAGCGCCACAACCAATGCTTCGGCCTTGCTATTGAAAACAACTCCCCGTCGAACCGACGAGATGGCATAGTTATGCGCGGTGCGAAAGAGCCAGGCCTCGGGATTTTGCGGAATGCCTTCGAACGGCCACGACTGCGCGGCGCGAAGCATGGCCTCTTGTGCAGCATCTTCGGCAAGTTGCAGATGCGCCGAACCAAGCAGTCCCGCCAGCCAGGCAACAATCCGCCCGGACTCTCGGCGGAATAGGTGCTCCAGCAATACGGGACTGCCTGACTCTTGCATCGAGAAACACCCCTACGCGTTGTAGACCATGACCTGGCGAATCTCGATGGTGCCGAGACCAATATGAGGAATGTCGAGAGAGAGCTTGACTGCCTCGTCATAGTCAGCTGCTTCGATGGTGTAGAACCCTCCCATCACCTCTGCCGACTCGCTGAATGGGCCTTCGGTCACACTCACCCCGTCCCCCTTCGCCCGGATGACACGCCCTGTATCCCGGACCAGTCCCGCGCCGGCTACGACAAAGGGTTTGTTCCGCCAGGCAAGATATTTTTCAACCTTCTGCTGCATCTCCTCTGGACTCAATTTCTTCCAGGCTTCGCCGTCGCTGTGTAGCAAGAGCACATACTGTGACATCAGGATTCTCCTTTTTCCCGTTTGATTCAATGTACATCTGCGCCAATAACGAATATGCCGGCAAAAAATCGACAGTTTTTTGTTCGGCATGTAAAAAAGAAGGGTTGAGTGGTGAAGTGACTTCCGATGTTCCCTGGAATGGTGCTCATAAGTCGACATGGGTGCATCGATTCCACCCGGTTATTGTGTCAACTTGCATCGAGAGGCTTGGGCGTAAAGTGTATGTCAGTTGGCAATCTAGGCTATTCGAGCACAACTTCAGGCTCCGGCGCATGGCTGCGAGAGGTCAGCGTGACTGCCGCTGCCAGAATCAGCCCTCCGCCCATCCAGGCATAGGGGCCGAGGTGCTCGCCCAATAGCTCGACGCCCAATATTGAGCCGAGAGCCGGCTCGATATTCAGAAAAACCCCGGCGCGCGAGGCCGGAACGTGATGGATTCCCCAGTTCCAGAGCAACGTTGTCGCAGCAGTGCAGAGCAGTCCACTGGCAGCTAAGGCTGCCCAGGCCGTTGCGCTTACATGGGCAACGGGCGGCGGTGGAACGCGCTCGATCCAGCCCAACTGGCCCATCTCCCAATGGCCTAGAACCCAGAGCGCCAGCATTGTAGTTCCGGAGAGAATGGTGCAGGCCGTGACCACCGGCGGGCTGTGCGTGAGCATCAGCTTTTTGCTGAGCAGAATCCAGCAGAGCGCAGTGCAGAGCGAGGCAACAACAAGCAAATCTCCGATGAGCGTTGGCTGGCCGCGCGCACCCGCTCCGTGGGTACCTGCCCCGTGCGTGCCGCCCAAAACAATCAGCGCCGCGCCCACGGTAGAGCCGGCCAGCGCCAGCCAACCGAATATATCCAGCCGTTCTCCCGCAAAGAGCGAGGCGGCAGCGGCCAGCAGCACCGGCATTGCCCCCACCATCAGCGAGGCATGGCTGACGGTGGTGCGGGCCAGGCCGTGAAACTGGAGCAGAAACTGGATGGGAATGCCGAAGGCTGCGGCGGTGAGCAGAGTGCGGAGTTCGCTGCGCGTCAGCCGGAAGCTGCGCCAGTGCGTGACCAGCACGGGCAGCACTCCCAAGCAGGCAAAGAGAAAGCGGTAGAGCACCATGTGCTCCACACTCATCTCGTTCAGCGCGAGGCGGCCAAAATAGAAGCCCGTTCCCCACAGGCTGCTGGCCAGCGCGCAGGCTCCGTAGCCGAGAAACGAGATGTGTTGCCCGGTTTTGGTAGGCGAGGCCATCTCTTTTTACTCTCGCACAATGCCGCGCTCCGCCGTCTCAGCGCCAGGCCTCGTTGATCGGCGAGAATAGTGAAAAGAGTGGAGATTGCAAAGCAGTGACGGTAAGAGAGTTGTGCGGCGGCTGCCGATGGCGGTATCGAGAACATTGGTTGAGCGCCGGTCTGGTTGCAGCGGTTGCCTTTTCTCTGAACGCCCGCGCGCAAACCGGCATTCTCAATCCTGAGGAAGCGACAAGCAGGCATGCCCAGCCTGCCACCAAGCCATCGCAGCCGCCTGCCTTTTCCATCTCAGTTGCGGACTTAGGTTTTGCCGCTCCCGGCTCGCTCTATTTGGGGGAGAGAACGACTCTCGTCTCGCTGGATTTTCTCGATGAAAACCATCTGCTCTTCACCTTCCGGGTGCCGGGTCTGATTCGCCGCGACACCTCGGCGGTGGGCCAAGATTCAGCCGGTGCAGTGGCTGAAGGGGATGAGCGGCACATCCGCGCTGTTCTGCTGGCGCTGCCCGCGGACGCGGTGGAGGCTGAGGCGCTGTGGACGCTGCATGACCGAGCGCCTTATTTGTGGATGCTTCAGGACGGCCATTTTCTGGTGCGTGACCGGGATCAGATTCTCAAGGGTGACACGACACTGGAATTGAAACCGTATCTGCGCTTTCCGGGTCCTGTACTTTCGCTGGAACTGGATCCATCGCAGCAGTATTTTGTTACCAACTCGCGCGAACCAGCCGCGACGCAGGCAAAAGCCGGAACGGTGCCTACACCCGCGACCGCCGCGGCTACAGTTGCCGATGCGGCTGCCGGCGGAGAAGCGAAGCCTGCCTTGCAGCCGGATATGCTGATGCGGATTCTGCGTGCCAGTGACGGAAAGGTGATGCTTTTCAGCCGCGTCCGCGCACCGGTGTATCTGCCCATCAACCAGGACGGATACCTGGAGCAGTTGCGGGGCCGCGGCAGGGAATGGACGCTGATGCTGAATTATTTCAGCGGGGGCAGCAAGACATTGGGGCAAGTGGAGTCCGGCTGCGCGCCTGCACTGCGGTTTGTTTCGCAGCAGGAACTGCTGGCGACCGGTTGCGGTACGCGGGGAGGCGATCAGTTGACCGCCGTGACGACAGACGGCCGTAAGCTTTGGCAACAGGAAGCGCCTGCAACTGAGGTTTGGCCCTGGATTGCGGTCGCGGCGGATGGTTCCCGGCTGGCGCGAGAGACTCTTGTTCTTCCTTATGAGGTCAATGCCAATTCACCTATCGGCACGGGAGACATCAAAGGGCAGCGCGTACGGGTCTATGACGCGGCAGACGGTAAGATCGTGCTGACTGCACCGGCCAGCCCAGTGCTGGACGCTGGCGGCAATGTGGCGATTTCACCCTCTGGCAAGCGAGTGGCAATCATTGATGGAGGCGCAATTCAAGTGTATGAACTGGCTGCGCCGCCTGCCGTTCCGGCCGCATCCCAACCGGTGGCTCAGGGCGAGCCGCTGAAGAAGTAGCGTTCGATCCTAACTCCAACTTTGCCCCGCAGCGCCTGCCTCAAAGGATTACCGCAAAGGCCAGGCTGGAGGTGGTGGCGGGCTGGGCTTCGCTTGTGCGCTGCAGTACGCTGTTGCGTACAACTAGGGGAAGTGTGCCGGTAGCGTTGACTGCCTGAATCTCGTAATTGAGCACGACATTTGCCTGGCTGGCGCTCAGCGTCCAGGCGAAGGGTATTTCCACGCTGCAGGTGGCTGTGGAACCGGAGATGGTGGCTACGCTGGCGGCGGATTCTACCGGAACAACCATGCCGCTCTGGCCCTCCGCCCCTTGCAGGACCGGCGCGATCTGGGTTTTGCAGACGATGGTTGTGCCCGCGGGCAGCGTGGAGACTAGGTCGATGTCGTAGGTGACTGAATATGTGCCGGTAACGGGCGCGGCGGAATGGCCGTTTTCTTGGCGATCGGGGGTGGCTGCCAGTGAATAGAGCGGGACAAGGATTGCGGCGAGCAGCAGCAGCGCATTGCGGAGGCGATTCATGGGATTCCTCCCTAATTACGGGTATCGGCGCGCCAGCTCGGGGGATGAGAGCCGGGGGCGATGGCTGGATTACGGAGGTATTGTTACGAATTGGTTCTGATGCGCTGATTTCAGGCAGGATTGCTCTGCACAGATCCACCGCGATGGGGGCAGGATTTGGTACGGAGGCAAGGGCACCTTTGCCGGGTACGATGAGTGAAGTGATCGTCTTCGATACTTCCATATTGATCGATCAGTTGCGCACTGACCAGCATATTCAATGTATCGCGGGACTGAGCAGAGTGGTGCGGAACTGCCCCGTGGTACTTGCCGAGCTTTGGCGCAGAGCCAGTTCTGCAATAGACCGGAAAATTCTTGAGGCGCTGGGGCGGAGCCACCCCATCCTCACGCCGACGGAGAAGAACTGGCTGGAGTGTGGGGGAGATACTTTCCAGGATGCAGGAGGATCAGGGCTTTGAGCCGCGCAAGCTCCGCGATCTGCATTTTGATGTACTGATAGCGCTGACAGCGCGCAGCTACGGAGCCAAGCTGATTACCTCCAACCGCGCCGACTTCGAGCTGATTCGCAATTACAAAAAATTTGAACTAGAGATCTGGCAGGCACCACCTGCGGTGGGGCTGACGGGCTTCGCCTCGGTGAGTTGAGGGGATTGCTTGCCACGCTTAGCTAAAAAAATCGAAGGATGCGGGCACCCGGCAGTAATGACTACACCGCAATATCCGGTAGAACGGGTCCAGCCTCAAATTTTTCTATATCTAGAATCGTTCGCCGTATTGCCCTGTAGTCGTCTGGCGGCACGTCGATGAATTGATCAGTGCCTTCGTCCAGCGCGAGAAGCCCCCTCGGAGCGCGGTCGGTAGTAATCAACTCGACATAAGCCCCGTAATCCACCTTATATGCATAGTATCGAATTCCCGGTTGATCCTGAGCTGACATCCCTCTTTTAATCAGATGCAGTACTCTCTCATCGTATAGGGTATCGATCAACTGGTGTCGCGTTCCTGAAGGGAGGAGGAATGCGCGTGATTTCTTTGCCCCTATGACCTGATCAATTATCCAGTGAAGTAGTCGTTGTGCTTCTGGATCAGAGTTTACCGCTGCCTCTTTGCTACGTTGGTACCAAACACGTGCTGCTGATCTCACATGTGGGATGGATATCTTGGTGTCGGATGCTTTTTGTGCTGCGATGCTCAGGATGTTAATCGCATCTCGTGGTACGCCCTCAGCTGCTTTGACAAACTCCTCAAAAGCATTTGCCTGAGTGAACGCAACTCGTATAAGTTCGTCAGCAGAATTGATCTCGCTAAAAGGAACTTCTGCTTTATAATGTTTGTAAATAAGGTCACGAAGGAAGTTCGTTGCACGGTTCGCATCGTTCTCGAAAACCATAAAATCGTCTAAATTGATCGCCGTGGAAACGTCGCCTCCTTCCTCAAATCCAATTGAGTCGCGAAATTGTCCTTTTATTCTAAAATTTGACCGTTGTTCAATTGCGGCAATTTTGACAACCACGCCTTTTACGGGGAATAGCGCCCTCTTCAAGAGATCAGCAAGGTATGGTTGAAGTTCGTAAGGGATAGCGACCCATTCATCAAGCGCAATAATAAGACGCTTTTGGGGTAGGGTTTCAAGTATATTGTTCAGGCTCCGCGATAAAGAACCAAAATGTACTCTGTGTGTTAATGCCCCAGACTCCGTTATCTTCTGGCCTTCTGAGTCACTCCTCGCATCCTTATCTGTATTGATGAGGGTTAGCCCGGGTTCTTTGTTTATCTGCAATGTTGTTCCTGTGTTACTCTCCGACGAGATCGTTCTCGCGGTCTGCCTTTCTATCGCTATATCTCCTTCGACACGCACTTGGGTAATACTTTCTCCAAAAGCGTCTAGTAGGGGACCAGCAATTGAGAGATCGAGATTCTCATTATTCAGTGCTACAGAGAGAATTTCGTAATGAACGGACTCCAACACATCGAGCAATAGGCGGGTCGCTCTTTCTGTAATAGATATCTTTGTATCGGAGTATATGCCGCCTGAAGACCCGACTGTGCGTAAATCAATATACACAGTAGCAATACCGGCAGCCTTTGCGGTTTCTAGAGCATAGACTAAAGCATGAGTCTTGCCCGTACCACGTCGGCCAAAGATCACTTGGTTATCCTTGGTACTAATCGAAGGAAGCAATGTTCCGATGTCAACAAACGTCTGAACAAGTGTAGCCGGATCTGCGGCTTCAGCTCTCTTCGTCAGCTGAACAAATGTCCTTGCGATCTGCTGATTACTTTCTTGTGGCATAAACCACCTCTATTTCGATCACCTCATAATAAACCTAAATGGAGCCTTTTAGTTTGAGGGGGTGCCATATATCTCAATCGACCACCGAGGTTGCTTGGCAAGGTCACGATCTTGAAAGTTAGGCGGATCGCTGGCCCCGATGCCGCGTGGTCTGAATGTTGAGGAGAAAGAAGCCCGTGCCTAAAGGCCTGATCGGTAGGTGCGACATTCAGAGGCCTGAAGGCCTCTGCTCCTTCCGCTGATAGCTTGGTTGCTTTGCTCAGGGAAAGAGAAACGCGCCGGGAAGAGAAGCCGTTCCTCGTACACGCGCCACAAAAATTAATTTGACAGTCGTATCGATATTGGGTCATGCTATATGCATAGAGCGGAGCTTGGGTATCTGGTATTGAGACTCCGCAGCGAGATTGTAGCAAAAGACTCTCCCCAGAGTTGATTCCGGCAACTTCCCTTTGTCCTGCACGATCCCTGACCGACAGCTTTACGAACAGAACGCCCGAAGACAAACAACTTGGCCCACTAGCTTAAACGTTTGAGTAGATGACTCCAGCGTATAGGAAAGCTATGCTCTGTCTACTAAAACGTTTGAGTTGTAAGTTTGTTATTAACCTCACTTAAGCAAAACCAAGGTTCCCGTGTCCTGTTGAGTTTTGTGCGAGGTTGCCGCTCCCTGATGGTCGCGTCGACTGGATGGACTTGCTCTCGGGATACACCACCCATGGTTGCGCTGTAACCCCCTAAGGAGAAGTCTTCATGAATACGTCATCGATTTTTGCACGATCCGCAATTTCACGCGGACTGGCCGCGGCCTTCTGCGCTGCCGCATTTCTTGTTTCCGTTGCTCCGGCGCTGGCCGAACAGCCGGTTCAGCAATTGCATGGCCATGTTCGCTCAGCAGTGGCTAACGGAGAGGCAAAGCTGGTACGCAGGGTGCCGCCTGGCCAGCGCCTCAATCTCTCGATCGTGCTGCCTCTGCGCAACGAAGCTGAACTGCATAGTTTGCTGGGGCGGCTTTACAACCCGTCGAGTCCGGATTACCGCAAGTTCCTGAGCGTGGCCGAGTTTACGGAACGGTTTGCGCCGACTGCCGAGGACTTCAAAGCGGTAGTGGATTTCGCCAAGGCCAACGGCTTTACCGTGACAGATGAACCTGAGAATCGCATGATCGTGCCGGTGAGCGCAACGGCGGAGCAAGTCGAGAAGGCGCTCAACATCAAGATGAATCTTTACCAGCATCCGACGGAGAGTCGCGTCTTTTACTCGCCGGATGGCGAGCCATCGCTTGCGCTGAGCGTACCGGTGGCGCAGATTGCCGGCCTGGATGACTTCACGCTGCCCAAGCCTGCGTCGAAGAAGGCGACGGCGGCGGAAGTGCTTGCCGCCGGCAGTTACCAAGGCTCTGGACCCGGCGGGTCGTACACGAGCAGCGATATGCGGTCGGCGTACTATGGCGGCTCGGCTCTGACTGGCGCGGGTCAGGTAGTTGGACTCTTTGAACGCGGCGGGTACGATCTGAGCGATGTGGAGGAGTCTTTCAGTAGCGCCGGCCAGACGAATAACGTGCCGGTGAACAATGTTCTGCTGGACGGAATGGGACCGGGGCCTGTCGGTGACTACGACGGCGAAGAGGTTCTGGACATTGTCGCGGCAATGGGCATGGCGCCGGGGTTGAGCCAGGTCCGCGTTTATATCGGGTCATCGGATGTGGACATCTTCAACAAAATCGCAACGGAGGATATAGCGCAGCAAATCAGCGTCTCGTGGGTATTGGCGTATAACCCGACGGGAGAGGATCCCATCTTCGAGGAGATGGCCGCACAGGGGCAGAGTATCTTCGCGGCGTCTGGAGATTGGGGTTCGTACCCAAGCGGTTTCTCGGCATTCCCAGCAGAGGACCCTTGGGTTACATCAGTCGGCGGGACGGTGTTGCCTGCGTATACCTTACCGTGGCCGGAGATCGCATGGGGCACCGGTTACTGCACAGGGTATTGCGCCAGCAGCGGCGGCATCAGTCCCGATGGCATCAGCATGGCGGCCTGGTCTAGCACGTACGGATTGCCTGACTACCAGGCAGACGTGGCCGATGCGTCGAATGGCGGTTCGGCGTCGTTGCGCAATGTGCCAGATGTTGCCGCGAATGCAGGCAGCGGTATCTACATTTGCCCATTGGCTGAGTGTGGCGGATGGATCGGCACCAGTCTGGCAAGTCCGCTGTGGGCGGGCTATACGGCGTTGATCAATCAGCAGGCCGAGGCCGCAGGCAAGCCGACGGCCGGCTTTATCAACCCGGCCATTTATGTGATCGGCAAAGGTTCCAATTACGGCAGCGATTTTCATGACATGACCAGCGGCAGTAATGGAGGGTTTAACGCAGTCACCGGTTACGATCTGGTTACCGGCTGGGGCAGCCCGAATGGACAGAACCTGATCAATGCGCTGTCCGGGGTGACTGTAACTCCGTCCAGCACTTGCCATGTTGTCTACACCATCAACAGCGAATGGGCGGGGGCTTTCAATGCGACCATCACCATCTATAACACCAGTACAACTACCCTGAACTACTGGACGCTGACCTGGAACTTCGCCAATGGGCAGACGATCACTCAGGCGTGGGGAGGCGCTGCGACCGAGAGCGGCGCGGCAGTGACGGTGCTCAATGATGGCATCTATGGCCCGATTCCGGCTGGGGGCAGCTACTCCGGTCTGGGATTCAACGGAACGTGGAATAACAGCGCCAATGCGGCGCCGGCGTCGTTCGCGCTGAATGGAACCGTCTGCGACTAAGATGCTTCGAGCATAGTAATAACTGATCGGCTAGCGGGGCAGCGCATGTGGCTAACGTCGCTGCCCCGTTCTTTGCTCATGCCACCTGCGCCACCAGCGGTGGGGCAGGTGGGCTTTGCCTCGAGTAGTTGAGTGTATTGCCGCCCACCCTTTTTCTAGTAAAGGGTGGGTGACATGGCCTAGTCCACGGCCAGAGTAGCTGTGGCAGTTGCTGATGTGTAATCGGTAGTGTCGGTGGGCGTGAAGGTTGCCGTGAGCGTCTGCGTGCCTGAGCTGAGAACGGTTCCGGCTGCGGGTGAGTAAGCAAAGACGCCAGGAACATTCGCAGAGGCGTCTAGCTGAGTGGCGGTCAGCGGCGTGCCAGAGGAGAAGTCCGCCGGATTCGCCCAGGTGATGATTGGGGTGGCTTGATTTACCGTGAGCATCACCGTTGCAGTGGCAGTTGCGTAGTCGGTAGTGTCGGTTGGGGTGAAGGTTACGGTCAGCGTCTGCGTTCCGGCGGTGAGCACGGTCCCGGCTGCGGGTGAGTAGGTGAAAGTTCCGGCAACGGTTGAGGTAGCGTTCAATTGGGCTGCGCTGAGCGCTGTCCCGTATGTGATAGCTGCCGGAGCAGTCCAGGAGACAGCCGGTGTGCCCTGTGTGCCAGTACCGCTCAGTGTGATTGTTTGTGTGGCGTATCCCGGCGTAGCGGCGTTCAGATTGCTATCCGTCAGCGTTAACGAGCCGGTGAGGGCGCCCGCCACTGCGGGTGTAAAGCTGATGGGCAACTGGCAGGAAGCGCCAGCCGCCAGGGAACCCGCTGCCGTAGAGCCTGCGCTCACCAGCGGGCAGGCCGAGGCGCCGCTGCTATTCAAAGCGAAGTTCGAGGAGATGTTTGGGTTGTTGCCGGTGGATAGTATTGGAAACGTCAACGCAGCGTTGCCGACATTCTCGATTGTGACTGTTTGCGGGCTATCCGGGCTGGTTAAGCCGACCGATGTGCTGGCAAAGCTCAGACTCGGCGCGTCCGCGAAGTCTAATTTCCATACGTCGTTATAGTACTCTTCGGCGACAAAGACATTGCCACCGCCATCAACCGCAGTCCCGACAGGAAGACGGAGACCGCTGATTATGCTCTCGGAGTATCCGGTCACCGATGGCGTTTCCTTTAACACCCGGTTATTCGCGTAATCGGCGATATAGACGCTGTTATTCGCATCTACTGTCACGCCAAAGGGCATATTGAGATTGCTGGAAATTATGCTTTGTGTGTAATTCCCAGCAGATAACGTCTCCAATAACACTCGGTTGTTAATCGTATCGGCGATGTAGACATTGCCGTTACCATCCACTGCCACCCCCAGGGGATCAGTGAGACCGTTGCCGATCACGCTCTCGGAGTAGCTTCCTGCGAATAGCGTCTCTTTCAACACCCTGTTGTTTTCCGAGTCGGTAATATAAACGTTGCCACTCCCATCGACCGCCACGCCATTGGGCCCTAATAGACTGGAACCATTTGGCGCGACGGTGCTCTCGATGTAGTTTGCCCCCGACGGTGTCTCTTTCACCACCTGATTACCGTATGTATCGACGATGTAGACATTGCCGCTTCCATCCACAGCGACACCTGTTGGCGCAATGAATCCGCCGCCGACAACACTCTGTGTATATCCGCTCGATGACAGTGTTTCCTTCAAAACCTGACCATTATAGGAATCGGCAATATAGACATTGCCGATTCCGTCCACCGCAACAGCGCTTGGGGAGGCCAGGTTAGTGGCCGGTATCATACTCTGAGTATTTGGCAAGAAGTTGATTTGTGGCCCTGCGCCCGAACCTTGAAGGTATGCGGTGGCAATCACGTTTCCATTGTTATCGTTGAGCACCACTGCGCCGTTGCGGGTTCCGGCGTACGCGGGCGTGAAGGTTACGTTCACCGTGCAGGATTGGCCAGCGTTATAAGCGGTTCCTGCTATGCAGGTGTCCGATCCCGCGTCGGCAAAGTCCAATCCTGTTGCTCCCTGCGTGAATACGGACGTTGAACCCAGTGTGACCGGCGCGCCGAAGCTAAAGTGCAGCGCAACTGTGGGGCTCGTGGCTCCAGTGTTTACCTGCCCAAGGTTTCCGCCCGCGGTCGACACCTCCACCACTTGTTCAAATCCGATATTGGAGATGAATACGTTCCCATGACTATCGACCGCGATGCCGTCGACAGCCTCCAAACTCAAACCTTGGTTCACGCCCGCCACTTCAATGACTGCTGGGGCAGCCGGGATGCTGCCATTCACCGCCAGGATCTCACTCACGGCCTCTTCATCCGAGAAGTAGACATCTCCGTTCGCGTCTACAGCAACGCCCCTGTTTCCGGATGTACCACCGGGAATTGCCATGATGGTGGGCGAAGCCGGGATGCTGCCATTGACCGCAACAATTTCCTGCACTCCACCGAAACCGGCAACATAGAGGTTGCCGCTACCATCCACCGCTATCTCTTCAGCGCCACCGAATCCGCTGGCTAACACCTTGATGGTGGGCGAAGCCGGGATGCTGCCATTGACCGCAACAATTTCACTCACCGTTTCAGAGCTGTAATCGGTAAAGTAGACATTGCCGCTTATGTCCACCGCGACACCTTCTGGAAGTTGAGCGCCAGCCAGGGTTCTGATTGTAGGCGAGGTTGGAATGCTTCCATTGACCGCCACGATTTCTTTGATCGATTCATAGTCGATGAAATAGACATTGCCGTCCCCGTCCACAGCGACGCTTACACAACTGCATGTAGTCAGAGTCCGTATAGGGGAGGAGGCGGAGATACTGCCGTTGACCGCCACAATCTCGTCTATCGTGCCGCCGTCATATTCGGCGATATAGACATTGCCGTTCTTGTCGACTGCAACATTAGCGGGACCTCCGTACCCGCTCGCCAGTATGGTATCCACTCCACTAAAGTACGCGGCAGGGAGCGAAGACTGTAGCACGGTCAGAGTGACCGTGGCCGTTTGAGTAATACCTTCCCCTGTTGCGGTTACTGTTATCGGGTATGTTCCCGTAGCAACAGTTGAGGCCACATCCACGATCATCGTGGAAGAGCCGCTGCCGGGAGCGGCGATGTACTCAGGACCGCTCACGCTGACACCTGACGGCTGCCCACTCACGGAAAAGAGAACATTCGAGTCAAAGCTTCCCGATACGGTGGTTATCATCGTGGAGATTCCACTGAGGCCCTGCTCAATGGAGATCGCAGCAGGTGAGGCGCGAAAGGTTAAGCTCGGCGGGGAACTGATGACGGTCAGTGCAATGGTGGCAGTTGCGGCAAGCGTGCCGGAGGTTCCGATGATCGCTACTGTGGTGGTTCCGGCTGGGGCAATGCTGCTGGCGGTTAGCGTGAGCAAGCTGGTTCCGGTTGTGGGGTTAGTGGCGAAGGAAGCGGTTACGCCGCTGGGAAGGCCGGAGGCGGCCAGAGTTACGCTGCCGGTGAATCCGCTCTGGCCCGTCACCGTGATGGTGGATATGCCGGTCCCGCCCTGAATTACGGCCACAGAAGCAGGTGCGGCGCTAACTGTAAAGCTAGGCTGCACGACAGCCAGAGAAACATTTGGTGCATATGCCACTTCCGTTCCCGAGGTCCCGAAGATGCTGATGGGATAGACTCCGGGAACGGCATTACTATTTGCTGTCAGAGTCAGAATACTGGTCCCGTTCGTTGGGTTTGCAGTGAAAGAAGCAGTCACTCCGCTCGGAAGATTAGCCGCAGCCAGAGTCACGCTACCCGTGAATCCGCTCTGATCTGTCACAGTGACCGTTGATGTGATCGACAAACCCTGGTTCAGAATCAACGAAGAGGGGGAAGCGCTCAACGTAAAGTTGGCGGGACTTACAGTGAGCAGGAGCGTGGTGGTTTCGGTCAATGGACCAGAAGTCCCAGTGATAGTGATTGCAACAGCGTTTACAAGAGAAGAAGCGCTGCTAGCGGTCAGCGTTAGTACGCTTGTGCCTGTGGTTGGGTTTGGGCTGAAAGATGCGGTTACTCCAGAGGGCAAGCCCGCGGCGCTCAAATTAACGCTGCCAGTGAAACCGTTCACGCCGGTTACCGTGATGGTTGAGGTTCCTGAACCGCCCTGATTCATTATCAGAGACGACGCCGAGCTGGACAGTGTGAAGCTGCCAGTCCCTATCCCGCTCAGCACAATGCTCTGCGTAATGTAGCCCGGCGCAGCGGCATTCAGGTTGTTATCCGTCAATATCAGCGCGCCGCTGAAAGTACCCAGAGCCGTAGGAGCGAAGCTGACGGGCAACTGGCAGGATTCGCCTGCCACCAGCGTAAGCGGCTCCGAGGAGCTGGGACTCAACAGGGGGCAAGCCGAGGATCCGCTGTCATTCAAAGCGAAATTAGCCGAGATATTCGGATTGCTTCCGGCCGATGGAATCGGAAAAACCAACGGAGCATTGCCCGCGTTCACGACTGTAACCGTTCGCGGACTGTCGCTGCTGATTGAGCCTGGAGCAGTGGCGGCAAAAGTCAGGCTCGGCGGATCCGCGACATCCAGCTTCACCACGCGATTGTTGCCGTAATCGGCGACGAAAACATTGCCGCGACTATCCACCGCTACGCCACCGGGCCTGCTGAAGCCGCTGCCAAGTGTGTTGATGGATGGAGACGTGGAAACGCTGCCGTTGATTGCCAGGAGTTCTTTGACCGCGTTGTTGCCGTAATCGGCGACATAGACATTGCCGTTGCCGTCTACCGCAACCCCAGAGGGCTGCTCGAAACTGCTGCCAAGCTTGTTGATGGTTGGCGAGGCGGGAATGCTGCCGTTGACTGCCAGCATCTCTTTTACTTCGCCTTGGCCCTCATCGGCGACATAGACATTTCCGTTGCCGTCCACCGCCACGCCAAAAGGCACGGAAAAGCCGCCGCCCCAAATTCTGATGGTGGGTGAAGATGGAATGCTGCCACCGACGGCCACAATCTCTCTTACCGTCTTGTCGGATGTATTGGCGACATAGACGTTCCCATTCCCATCTACCGCGATGCCTGCCGGATAGCTGAATCCGCTACCCAGCGTTACAATAGCTGGCGAGGCGGGGATGCTACCCTTGACGGCTAGAACTTCCTTGACCGCATTGTTCATGTTGTCGGCAACGTAGAGGTTCCCGCTGCTATCCACCGCCACAAAAACGTTGCTGCCGAAGCCGCTGCCAATGGTTCTGATCGTTGGCGAGGCTGGGACAACACCATTGACTGCCTGCATCTCATACAATGTTGAGCCGCCGACTTCGGTGAAATAGATGTTCCCGTTGCCATCCACAGCCACGCTCATGGGACTGCTGATTCCGCTGCCCAGTATGCTCTGAATTCCGGGCTGAAAGGCAATCTGCGGCCCTACGCCTGTACCCTGGAGACGGCCAGTGGCAATCGTGTTACCGGCGCTGTTGTAGAGGACAGCCGCGCCATAGCGGGTTCCTGAGAACTTTGGCGTAAATGTAACGTTCATTGTGCAGGTTTCACCGGCAGTGTATACGGTGCTTGCCGTGCAGGTTCCCGTGCCAGCATCGGCAAAGTCCTGCCCGGTTGCGCCTTGCGTCAATACTGCCTTGCCGCCGAGCGTTCCGGCAGTATCAAAGGTAAAAGCAAGTGAGAGAGTTTGCGTGCCGGTACTCCCAACGCTGGCCGATCCAAAGTTTCCGTAAACCGGCGATTCTTCCAGCACCCCGTTACTGTCAGCGATATAGACGTCGCCGTTCGCATCCACGGCGATGGCCGTCGGGAGTATTGCCTGACCAAGGCTGAAAAATTGACTGTCTAATAGAGTCTCCGCATACGCGAATCCGCTAGACACATAGGCTCCATTGACAAGCGAATACTGGATGCCTGCAATATAAACATTGCCGTTCCGATCCACAGCAACCATAGTGGGGATTCCTGGGCCGCCCTCGCCAACCAGGCTTTGGTTGTAATTTCCTGAAACCAGCGCTTCCTTCACTGCGGTGTGGTCGGTTTGATCCGTAAAGTAGAGGTCGCCGCTCTGATCTGCCGCGATTGAGGTGATTCCATGCTGCAGTCCACTGATCACCGTAGTCTGGGTATAGCTGCTACCCGACGGTGTCTCCTTCAGTATCTGGCCGTGGTTCGGATCCGCTATGTAGAGGTTGCCGCTCCCGTCCACTGCGATTCCCGCAGGAACGAATGGATTGCTGACCGTTGAGGAGACGACCAGACTCTGGATATAGCTGCTACCGGACGGCGTCTCTTTCACCACTTGGTTATTTTCGACATCGGCGACATACACGTTGCCGCTTCCATCCACCGCAACGGCGTAGGCAAGACGAAAGCCTACACCGAGGGTGCTATAGCTGTAACCGTTCGCCGACGGCGTTGACTTTACTACGAAGCTGCCCGCTGCGAGATAAAAGTTTCCGCTTCCATCGAGTGCGATTCCGTTGACCTCTCCTAGAATCGGAGTAGTGCTCTGAACCCAACTGAGAGGCGCAGACCCGCTGAAGTGGGCGGTTTGGGCAGGGGCGGTGCGGGGTGCGATGCAGAGCAGTGCGGCAAGAAGGAAAAACGAGGCGGTTAGCTTGCACTGCAGGCGCTGAAGTCGTGATGGGCAGGCAGAGACAGACGCAAAGGTGCCCTGCAAGGCTGGGGGGAGGGTGGCATGCATGGTGGGGTGCTCCTGAGAATTCGTTAAATTACACACCGTTGTTTACTTTGAGTAAATAAACCCCGGTAATTTTCTATTTTCGGACACTGTCAGGACAAACAGATCCGGAAACAGACGCCGTCGATTACGCACAGAGAATAGCACGTTTTCTGGTAGTGAATGATATTTACCCAGAAAAATAGCTAGAATGAAGGCAGGCGTTACCTATTGAGATAGATTATTGCCAATTGCAATCGATAATTATTTTGAATCGACTCATAAATTTCCAGCACATGTTATTAACTTTGCCAGAGTTTGCGAACAAGATTTGTCATCACGGGAATGGCGCTTTTATTGCGAAGTGGGAGCGGAGCAAGCTTCACCCCCTTCGCAATGAAAGTGCGAAGGGGGCACTGGGATGATACGGGAGCAGAGAAGCTACTTTTTGCGTGAATGAACTGCGACTTTGCTGGGTTTCAGATTCTTTTCGTCGAGAAGAGTCAGTGCATCGGTAGCGTTGAATGGGTACAAACGAACCGAATGTTCCGACTTATCGCCAGCGTTCTTCAGAGTAATGTCCACGCGACGATTCTGTGCCCAGACAATGACGCCGAGTTTGTTGAGAACTTTCTCACGCTGCGCCTGGTCGAGGTCTGGATTCTCTGAGATCAGAGCTTTCACCTGATCGGCAGTGAGGTTATCTTCTTTGCCAAGATCGACGGTTTCAATCTTCGCTTCGGGAACACCTTGTTGAACCAGGAACTGCTTGGTGCGAACGACACGGCGTTCGGAGAGTGCCTTGTTGTACTCGACAGATCCGCGCACATCGGCGTGCCCGGTCAAGGTCAGTTGGGCATCGGGCTTGAATGTGAGGTAGCGCGTGAAGTCCGCCGCCAGGGTGGTCAGGGTTGCTTCCTGACTGGTGAGAAGGCCGGCGTCGGGCTTCGCGATCCTGGGCACATCGGTCTGGAAGAAGACGCTGTGGAGGGCCAGGCGAGACTCCAGTTGGAGTATCTCAGGATTTACAACCGGAGCCACATACGGGACCGTGATGGTAAGGGTGGCGTTCGCGGTTGCCGTCTGGTTCTTGTCATCCGTGACGTTACAGACGACAGTAACAACGCCGGCGGGGGCATTGCCCGAGGAGAAGGATGCAGTGGTTCCGCTGCCGCTGATGGAGCCGGTTGAAGAAGTGTAGCTATACGTCAATGGACGGTTCTGAGGGCTGAGGGCAGAGGCCGTCACGGTGCTGGTGTCACCGGGCTTGATGTCGCTGGGGTTGGCCGCGCAACTGATCGTCGGCGGCTCAAAGGCTTTTACCGCGAAGTTAGCGGTTTCACTGGCGGACTCCCACGGCCTCAGGCCTTCCTTGCCGAGGCGGCCTTCTTTCACGCCGCAATTTACCGTATACGGGCCGGGCGCAAGTGTTCCGGTAGCCACGGTAGCCGTTGCGCCGTTGGCCGTTGCGCCGGAGCCTGTGAAGCTGTAAACCACATTCAGTTTTGGATCGAGATTGCCGGCCGTTGCTGTAACTGCGACTGAGTCGCCGGGAAAGACTGAAGCCGGGTTGGCGATGCAAGCCAGGGTGACCGGCGTGGGTGGAAGTTCTTTTCCGCCAAAACGGAAGACGATGCCGGAGGAAAGCCGCATGTCATTTTGCGATGCGCTTTTGCCCGTGTCGTGAGCGTCGAAATTGGTCATCAGATATTCGGCCTGGATGAGGCGGAGCGCGAAATGGCGATGAATGCGGTAGTCGAGGCCACCGCCGGCGGTGAAGCCGAACTTGCTCTCCTCTGGGAGTACGGTGCAACCCACGCCCGTGCAACCGGAAGAAAGAGTCACATCGCTGGCGCGAACCTCGCCAAAGAGCGCCTGCGCAAAGGGGGTGAGTCTGCGGTTGCCGCGAAAGGAGATGCGCGGCCCGAAGAGGTAACTGTAAACCGTTCCGCTGGAATTGACATCGATAGCGGGAGTTGTGCCTGTGGCTGAGAGCCGGGTCTTTGAGTCATCGTAGCCGCCAACGTCGGCCACGATTCCCAGATAGCGGTTGAAGTTATAGGCGACTGAGGCACTGCCGCCATTCAGATCTACCAGACGATTTCCGGCGGCGTAGGTCGGCACTGCGCGCACATAAGAATAGCCGAGGAAGAGTTCAACCTTGGGTGTGCCAAAGTTGGGTACGACCGCATACGGCGACTGCGCCTGTGCAAGCGCCGCGATCCCTGGGATTAAAACTGTGGCCAATGCCGCAGCGGCAATCATCTTTACTGTCAGTCTCATTTTGGTCTCCTGTACAGCGCGTCACGATGAAGCGAACACCACAACGGCGGGTTATCTG
>CAZHKN010000060.1:0-19817 GCA_964532725.1 uncultured Occallatibacter sp. | reverse complement strand
ACTCCATGCTGACCGTGCCCACCGGCTTGCGCTGGCCCTTGTTCAGCACAAACTCGTAATAATTGCGATCACCCCTGTGCTTCAGCAGTTCCAGTTCATCATGATTGCGGGCAATCAGGCTGCTGTGGTCGCTCACGTCGCCCTTTATCGACTGCAACTGGGTGATGGTCGTGGCCAGGTCGGTCTGGGTCTTGCCCAGGTCGGTCTTCACGCCGTTCACATCGGTCTTTACCGTAGAGACTTCCCCGGAAACCGCGCTGACCTGCTGCGCGGTCTGCTTCTGGGCGCTCTCCAGACCCTTTTCGCGCGCCAATATCTCCTGGGCGCGGGTATCCAATTGGCGCTGCGTCAGGCCCAGCGAGTTGCTCAGCTCCTCCGTGGCTACCTGCAGCTTGGCGTTGGTTTCGCGCAGCTCCGCGGACTGCTTTACGGCCTGCTCTTTGGCTTCGGCCAGCGCCGCTTCCTGGTGGGCGAGGCGCGTGTTCAGCGTGTAACTCCAGATCAGCCCGCCCAGGGCCGCCACCAGCGCCGCGCCCAGTACCGCAAGCAACGCGCCGGAATATGTTCTGGGTGTATCGTCATCGTAATTACTCATTGTTCAACCTTTCTTTTGCCAAGCGGCGCATCCTGCCCGCCGCTCCGGATTGTTGAATCGCCCTTGTCGAAGATGCCTCTGTTCCGCAGGATAAGAGGCTCGGAATAATTGACCCCGGCCACCTCAGATCGGTGAGCCCAGATCGGTGAGCGAAAATTACACTAGGCCACGTCCCGCATTGCAATGCCGTGAACAGAATATAGAATGAGCCTCGAAACTGCGAAAAATCCTTATCCCGCCCCACTCCGGCTGTCGCCACGTGGGACGCTTTGCCTCAGTTTGACGTAAAAATCCGCTTCCGCCGTGACAAGCGGGTAAGCGCTAGGCTATAAATGACTTTACCGCGTTTCTGGAGCAGGCCCTGACGGCAGGGCAGCGCACCGGTCGCTACTACCTAAAAAACTTACGTTAAGGGGGCGTGCAGAAACCTATGTCGACTGCTGTCGCGGGGAAGGGTCTGGAAGGAATTGTTGCGGCAAACTCCGGCATCTGCTGGATTGACGGAGAGGCCGGCGTCTTGGCCTATCGCGGCATCGACATCCACGAGCTGGCCGTTCACTCCACCTTCGAGGAGACGACTTACCTGCTCTGGAACGGTCGCCTACCCACCGAACTGGCGCTGCGCGAGTTTACCTCGCAGTTGACGCTGGCCCGCTCGATCGATCAGCGCATCATCGACATGCTCCGGAGCTTTCCTGCCTCGGCCACGCCGATGGAAGTCTTACGGACGGCGGTTTCCGCCCTCAGCTTCTACGACGCCGACGAGAAAGACTGCTCCCACGACGCCAACGTGCGCAAAAGCTACCACCTCACCGCGCAGATCGCCATGATCATCGCCATCTACGACCGGCTGCGCAAGGGGCTGGAGATCGTTCCGCCCGACCGTTCCCTCTCCCACGCGGCCAATTTCCTCTGGATGCTCAACGGCGTCAAGCCGTCGGATACCGCGACCCGCACTCTCGATGTCGCTCTCGTGCTGCATGCCGATCACGAGTTGAACGCTTCCACCTTTGCCGCCCGCGTCATCGCCGCCACGCTCTCCGATGTTCACTCGGCTGTCACCGGAGCCATCGGCGCGCTCAAAGGCCCGCTGCATGGCGGAGCCAATGAAGCCGTGATGCGCCTGCTGCACACCATCGACAAAGCCGGCGCTGATCCGGTCGATTACGTCAAGAACATGCTCGCCGCCAAGCAGAAGATCTCCGGCTTTGGCCATCGCGTCTACAAGACCGAAGACCCCCGCGCCACGCACCTGCGCAAGATGAGTGAGCAGTTGGGCAAGGACTCGGGCAATCCCAAATGGTATGAGATGTCCCGCGCCATCGAGCTGTATATCAACTCCGATAAAAAGCTCAACGCGAATGTGGATTTCTATTCTGCCTCGACGTATACAACGCTGGGCATTGACATCGATCTCTACACGCCGATCTTCGCCCTCAGCCGCATCGCCGGCTGGGCAGCGCACATCATTGAACAGTTGGACGACAACCGCCTGATCCGGCCGCGGGCCGAGTATATCGGGCCGGTGTATCCCTCGCCGTACGTCCCAATGGACGAGCGGGGATAAGACGCCAAGGCCGTAGAATTCTCTCGCTCTGAATCACGGAACGCAGTATCATCGAATTCAGATATGGCGCACTCTGTTACTATCACGACTCCGATGCCGACCCTGGATGAGATCGGCAAGCGCCTTGGCTTGAGCAAGACGGAGCAGCAGCGTCTAATTCGCCTCGTGGATGAAAGAACTTCGCGCCGGGCAACGGTCGCTGGACCAAAGCCCAGAATTTCATCTGCCACATCTTCAAAACCAGTTGTCCGAAAAACGGTTCGGCGGATTAAGAAAAAGGCTGATCGTGACAGCAGAAGCGCCTGAATACTCAGAGAAGGCTGTCTTCCTCAACATCCCTTACGACGACAGGTTCCGGCGTCTTTATCTTGCATATATTACGGGCTTGATTCATCTCGGGCTTGACCCCCGCGCCACAATCGAAATTCCGGGTGGCCGTAATCGGCTGGATAAGATTCTCGATCTGATTCGCAGTTGCCGCTACTCGATTCACGACCTTTCCAGAGTCGAATTGGACCGGAAGCCGCCGTTTTCAACCCCACGATTCAATATGCCCTTTGAGCTTGGTCTTGCCGTGGCATCTGCAAAGCTTGACACCCGTCAGCAAGACAATGCAGCCCAGCTTCCACATTCGCTTGCTCGCGCGTGGTTCGGCCCTGAGGCTGCCCCTTACAATCACGGCGAGACGCCAGCGCATGACTGGTTTGTCTTTGAAACGAAGCATCGCCGAGTAGCCAAATCGCTCAGCGACCTGAGCGGAATGGATCCCAATATCCACCACGGAACCGTCGAAGGGGTCATGCGAGAACTCTGCAACGCCTTCGTGCGGCAATCACAGAGCGAACAAGCCTCTGTTTCTCAAATGATGCGCACATACAGAGCGGTTTCAGGGTTGGTTGAAGATATTCAGCGCAGAACCCGTGCGCGAAGTCTATTTGAAGCCGGTGCCTTCCAGCAGATTTACTTCGCTGCCGGAAGAGCTGCGGGCATCCCCCAATCCCACTGAAGCCTGAGGCGGCAAGTTCAAGGCATTTCAATCTCCGCAGAACTTACTTCAACTCCCAGAACAGCACCTTTTGCGCGTGGTTGAAGGGCATCGTCGAGTCGGTGGCGTTCATATTGCTGTTCCAGATATCCAGATGATCGCCGCGGCGGAAGTTCACCGGCAGATTCTTGAGCTGCGGATCGGGTTCTGGACGTCCCGGATGAAGATATGCGTGATCCAGATAGACAATCCCTTTTCTGCCATTGAGATTCTTCGCGGCATCAAGGGAGTCGAACTCCTGTGGCGGCCCCAGCACTGTTTTCAGGCGCTCTGAAAGCTGCTTCGCGTTGGCATAGATCCGCGCTCCGGTTTCCGTATTGGTTCCCGCAACACTTTGTCTGGGGTCGCTCAGGCTTCTTTGCAGGCGCGCTTCCGCGACCAACTGCTTCGTTGTCAGCAATCCGAGAATCAGGTTTTGCTGGCGGTCGGGAAGATCCTTCACGCTCACTTCCCCCGCGCCCGGTTCCAGCCCCAGCGTCATGCTCATCACCACCGCGCAACGCTCATCCTCCGGCATCAATCCCTTGGCGATCGAGCGGTTGTACTCGTAGTAATCCCACAGTTGCTGAAAGGGTGGCCTCTCGCCGCGCGCAATCGCATCCCGCACCGCGCGGGCATTGGCAATCGCCTCACGCCGTTCCTGGGAGCTGTAGGTCTCCTGAGCCCGCACCGGTGGTCCCGTCAAAAACTTCGTCAGCCAATCCATGCGTGCTTCCACTGCCGCCGTGCTCTTATCCACATGGTCGGTTCTCATCGGAGGCATCGGAGGCATAGCGCTGGCGGCTACCAGTCTGGCATCGATATTGGCCAGATTGTTCTTCACCCGCTCCTGCTCCTGCTCAATGGCCCGCTTCTGCGCTTCCTTTTGCTCCCTCTTTTGTTCCTTCTCAGCTGCGCGTTCCTCTGCGCGGCGAATCGCCGCATAGTCCGGCTGGGCTGGCTGCGACGCGCGTTGATTCACACGGTTATCGCGCGCGTTCTGGCTGCCGGGGTTATACGATTGCCGCGAATTGGCCACCATCTGCTGGGCAGCGGCAAAGGCGGCGCTGAGATCCTGCGATATAGCACACGGCACGCACAAAAGAGCAATCAACGGCAGTGGCGATAACGTGCGCATTCTCATTTCGACGCCTCCTGATCCTGCTGCCTGTCCAGCCAGTCCAGCAGATCCTGCGCCCGTTCGTACGATCCCTCATCGGCAAACATCTGCGCCAGCAGGTGGCCGTTGGGCGCAATCTCGTCGCCCTCCCAATATCCCGGCGCAAGCGCAACGGAACGGATCAGCAACTCCTTGGCTTCAATGCGCGCATCAATCGAGCCGGTGGCCAGCAGTGTCTTGGCCAGCATATACGGCGGCCCGGCGGCCTTGGGATCGAGCGCAACCGCGCGCCTTAGCGCCTTGATCGCGCCGTCTGTATCGCCCTTCGACTGAAGCACACGTCCTTCCAGCTCATAGGTGAGCGCATTCTCCGGATCGGCCTTGAGAGCCGCATCAATCGCCGCCAGTGTTGGAGCGAAATCGCGCCCTGCCGGAGCAGGCTTGTCCAGCGCTGTTGCCAGCGCTTGCGCGCGCGCATAGTCGCGCTCATCCGCGGCGGCGCGCGCCCAGGCATAGTAGTCCAGCACCAGTGCATCTTTTGGCCGCAGTGCGCGGGCGCGCTCAAATGCGTCGAACGAGGCTCCGTACTGCTGCCGGTACCACTCGGTAATGCCCAGCAGAAACTCCACCTGCCAGTTATCGTGCTGTTCCTCGGCCGCCTTGCTGAAGAAGTACGCGGCGGTAAACAGATCGCGGTCATGCAGCGCGATCCGTCCCAGCAGGTCGTAGGTCATTCCAATATCCACGGTCTCAGGATAGGTCCTGTTATCCTTCCACATCTGCCACAGGTAAGTATGCGCATCGGCGTAATGCCCCATTGCATAACTGGCCAACCCAGAAAGCCACAGCACATACGGATCGGCGGGAGCAACCTTGCGCGCCTCGCCCATTGCATATTCGCACTCGCCGTAATGTCCGTTTTTGTAGAGCCGCCAGCCAAAGTCCGTCCACGCATCGGCGGACTCCGGATGCACAGCGACGATATGCTTGAGCGTGTCCTCCTGCGCCTGCGCCGCCTCATCGGGGCGCGGAGGATTGGAGAACCGCTCGAAAGGGAAGGGGATATCCTGAGCAAACCCGCAAGCGCTCAGAATGGCCCAGCACAGTAGGACGCGAATCGCCGGCATAAGCCTCCGTTGCGAACTGACAAACAGGCTACTCTGCTTGCAAGAGGCGCACAAGAGGGATTTTCTTAGGCTTTCGTTGCGCTATCGAACCTACACGCACAAGATTGCCAAGACTGCCGCAGGCATAGAAACTTTGGCTATGATTCTGGAGTCTAACCGGGAGAGGATAAACCATGAAAGTCCGATTTTCCCTTTTTCTGCTGTGTGTTTGTATCATCGCGGGAAGCGTACAAGCATCCGGACAGAAACTCTACCCGGTTCAGGGTCCAGCGGCAACACAGACGCCCCCAAAAGTATTCACCGCTAAGATCAAGAAAGGAATGGTGTCAGAGCAGATTTCTGGTTTTGTTACCGATGGCGAGGAGCTTCAAGGGAAGATTGCAACCATCACAGCGTCTGCGATGAATTCCAAAAAACCGGGAGATACTGACAGCTATCCGCCGCAACAGAATCTGGCCTTTGCCTGGGACGCCATCTACGGGCAGGGATTTTATCTTTCTCATGTTCTTGGAGAAGAGATCGGGCAGGGCGTGTTTACAGGAAATCAGGGAACCGTTCTACAAGTCGAGTATGTGGTTGAGAATTTTGGCAAACTCTCACAGGCCTACAAAGCCTACGGCGTGGCGGTGGACAATAAAGGCAACGTATACAAAATGATCTCCCCAATACCGTTTTGACCGCTCACCCATTGCCGTATAGGTTTTAGCGCTGAGGACCAAGGCGGGGTTTATTATCCCAACCGCGCCTTCCACAGCAGGTAAAGCCCCCACGCCGCAAGCGTCGAGCAATCCTGAATCACGCCCTCGCGCATCATCCGCTCAAACTCATCCACCGCGACCGAGTGAATCACCAGGTCGTGCTCTTCCGGGTCCGGCTCTTTCTCCGCCTGCGTCAGTCCAGTCGCCATAAACACATGCTGCCGCTGCCGTGTGAACCCGTAGGCAATCCACATCGGTCCCAGATAAATCATCTGCGCGGCTTCAAGGCCCGTCTCTTCGCGGAGTTCCCCGCGCGCCAGCTCCTCGGGATTGTCGATCTCCATCTCCCAGCCGCCCTGCGGCAGCTCCAGCGCCCGCTCCTGAATCGTGTACCGGTACTGCTCCACCAGCCAAACCCGCCCCTTGTCGATAGGCAGAATGATCGCGCAATCATCCTTTTCGACCACGCCATAGATTCCCTTTTTACCGTTCGAGCGCAGAATCTCATCCTCGCGCAGCCGCATCCACGGGTTGCGATAAACCTCGCGGCTGCTGAGCGTGGTAATCGAAGCTGCCTTGGGATCAGGCGTGTCCGTCATTGCATCTCCTCAAGGGGTTTTCATACATCTCGTAAGGTTTGGGTGCCCCATGTCCCTCGCTTTTGGGGACATGGGAAAGCACGATGATGCACACCGCGATACTGGATGGGATAGCACAACACTACGCCATCGGATAACCATCCATCCCTACGGCTTAAACCCCACACTCGTCCACAGCGGCGCAGGATCATACACCGCCCCCGCAGCTACAGTGCGCCAGACCTTGCGGCTATTATGAATATCAGCCAGCGGATCGGCATCCAGCAGCAGTACATCGCCGCGCTTGCCCGCCTCCAGCGAACCCGATTCCTTCTCTACGCCCAACGCCCGCGCCGCGACAATCGTTGCCGATTGCAAAGCCTCAAGCGGCGTAAAGCCGGCCTGCACATAAATCTCCATCTCCCGATGCAGAGAGTAGCCGGGGATGCACTGGTCGGTCCCGGCCACAATCGGAATCCCTGCCGCGTGCAGCGTACGCAGTGACGAGACCAGCGCCTGCCATTCCGCCGTAGCCACTGCGGCCTTGTCTGCGGCCGCAGGCGGCGAATCCAGCGCCTCATGCAACTGCGGCGCAACATGATCCACTCCGGGTTCAAGCTGATCCAGCGGCACCGTGTTCATGAAGGTCTCAAAGAGCGCCATCGTCGGGTCCAGCACCGTGTGATGCGCCTGCAACGCTGCAATCAGCTCCTTGGCCTTCGGCCCATCCAACTCCACAATCGGCGGCTTGGTGCGGTCCAGCTTGCCATCCGCGCCGGTCGGCTGGTGCGCAAAATACGGGAACTCGTACTGGATGTGGTTGATCTGATCCATCCCGTCGTTGATTCCTTCAATCGCCGTCATCCCCTCGGGAATATGCCCAGTCACAGTCATGCCGCGCTCATGCGCCGCCGCGCTAATCGCCTTCACCACATCCGGCTTCACCGAGCTGTAAATCTTGATCTGCTTCGCCCCGGCGGCCTTGTATTTGGCTACTAAAGCAACCGCTTGCTCCGGCGTATCGGCAGTGACCGCGCCCAGCGAATATTGCCCAATGCCGTCGATGATCCCGGCAAATTCGAGATGTGGCCCAATCGCAGGATTCTGCTTGCGGTCCAATTCCTCATGCAGCGCATGAATGAAATCGAACTCATTGCCCACGTCGCGAACCGAGGTTACTCCGGCGGCCAGATAGATCGGTCCCCACTCCACCTGCTCGTAGTGGGCGTGCATATCCCACAGGCCGGGGATGGCGTATTTGCCGGTCGCATCCAGCACCGTCGCGCCTTTGGGAATCTTCACCGCACTGCGCGGCCCGGCGGCTGCAATCAAGCCATCTTTGATGACGATGACGCTGTCTGCAATCGCCGGTGCGCCGGTCGAGTCCTCCAGCGTAGCGCCAGTAATCGCCAGCAGCTTTGCCGGAGCAGTCCGCGCCGAGTCGCTCAGCTTCGCCAGCGCAGCCAGATTCGAGCGAACAGCGGCAGCTATAAACATGCCCAGATCTGCCTCATACGGCTCGCGCACCGCTTCAAAATGGTCGAACTCGGCATCGGTCGAAACCAGCGCGACCAGATTTTGCGCGTCGTCGATCCACAGCGACTCCTGCCCCCAGATCAGCCCGCTGACGGTAAAGCCATGCACGGCATGACCGTCGATGATCATCGTGTCCCCATGTTCAATATGGACGCTGGCCTGCGAAGGCAACACGGTAAACTGCTCCGGCTTGGCATGTGCAATCCACCAGCGCATCATCTCTTCCTGCATCGCCACCGGCGAGTAGCCGTCGGTGATGAACCACGCGCCCGCAGGCGTCGCCGACTGGCTCTTGCCATCGCGGGTAATGGAGATCTGCCCGCCATTGACGGTCAGCGCGTCGTCCATTCCAGATTGCCGCGAGGCCTGCCCTTTGGCCGTATAGCTCACCGGCTTTAGCCCCGCCGTCTCAAAGGTAAACACCGTCTCCAGCGGAACCTTCGTCCCGCGATCCGTAAAGAGAAAATGCGAGGTCAGCGTGGAGTTCTTATCCTTGCTCTCAATCGAGTAAGTCTCCTTGCCGATGGCTTTGGCAAACTTATGCAGCGTAAACGCACCCGACTGCGCTGGCTGCTGCTGTGCAACAGCGCAGGCCGCAAAGCCTGCAAGCAAAACCGCAATCGCAACCCTGCGGCCATGCCGCCCGCGCAGGAATGAAGAAGATTGAATCGGCAAATGAATTCTCCCATCGGCGCGCAGCGTCCGCGCCCGCTGCTCGGATTCTATCGCCGTCAGCCGCAGTTTTGTATCAGGGCATGACTTTCAGTCATGCCGCAAAACCCGATTAAATAATTTCAGGCTTTAGCCCCGGAGGGATTTTCTATCAAGATGACCGACTACAGATTGTCCATCGATACGCGTTTTATCTCTTCCAACTCCGGCTCTGGCGATTGCTCTTCCAGGCAGTATCTAAATTCTTCTAGAACGGGGCGTTGGACCTCTTTGAACATAGCGATTAAGTCCCTCATCATCCTTGAGAGAATCCAGTCCTTCCACCACTTCCCAGCACCGGGGCGGCCCTCTACTTTTATAGATACAGAGCCAGCATTCCCCACAACGCAATAGGGTGGCCAAATGAACTCGTCATAAAAATCAAACACTCCGCCTACACTTTTTGCCATCGGACACTCCCAATAGCGGTTCGCTAGTACCCACGCATCTATCCAACCATTCATGCGGGTAGCAAGAACAGTCGAGTCATTGGTGACAATAGAAAGCTGCATTTCTATGCAGAACGATCCATCGGGCCGCCGCTTAGGCAACTTCGCTCGCATCATCGCCTCCGGCTCTTGATTTCTTCCAACTCCGGCTCGGTGCCGCCGACCGCCGCGAGCCTCCGCGAAGCTCCCTGATGAATCAGCGCCTTCAACGCTTCGCGGAGCAGGGTCGTTGTCTCTGTCATACCTGACAATTCCTGCGCTTTTCGGACTAATTCGTCATCAAGGACCACGGTAGCTCTCATAGAATGCACCCTTTCATCGAGAATATCGCTGCCTGAAGAATAGATCGACCAGAATCCCAATCTGGACGACACAAAAAATCCCCGTGCGCGGCAACCAGCACACGGGGATTTTTGATCCATTAGACAGGCAGTTCAAACGCTTTGCATTCAAATGGAAGCAGCGAGCCGGGCTTTTCCTGGTCCCTAACCCCTAGTCCCTGCTTTTCAGAACCCCATCACGTTATAGCCGCAATCCACATAGATGGTTTCGCCGGTCACGGCGCTGGCCAGATCGCTGGCCAGATACAACGCCGTCCCGCCGACCTCGATCTGGTCCACGTTGCGACCGAGCGGGGCGCGAGCTGCATGGGCGCGCATCATCTCCGTCAGGTCACCAACGCCGCGCGCGGCCAGCGTCTTAATTGGCCCGGCAGAGATGGCGTTGACGCGAATATTCTTCGATCCCAGGCTCCACGCCAGATAGCGGACCGCGCACTCCAGCCCTGATTTGGCGATGGCCATTACGTTGTAATTGGGGACAACCTTCTCGGCAGCGTAGTAGCTCATCGTCATGATGCTGCCGCCCTCGGTCATCAACGGAACAGCCGCGCGGCTAACGGCAATCAGCGAGTAGACGCTCACGTCCATCGCCGTGCGGAAGCCCTCACGCGTCGTATTGATAAAATCGCCGCGCAGTTCGGAGGCCGGTGCAAAGGCTACGGCGTGGACGAGAATGTCCAGCTTGGTGTACTTCTCTTTGAGCGTGGCGAAGAGCGCATCAATCTCGGCGTCAACGGATACATCGCACTGGAAGCCGCTTGCGCCGGGCAGCTCGGCAATCAGATCCTGCGCCTCGGCCTTCATGCGTTCGTTCTGGTAACAAATGGCCAGGGTTGCTCCGGCCTCGTGCAGTTTTTGGGCGACGCCCCAGGCAATAGAGCGCTTGTTGGCCAGCCCGAAGACCACGGCCGTCTTACCCGCCAAATTGATCATGCTTGCTTTCATCCTCCGTGGCCTGCGCTCCTGCGTGGGATGCGAGGCACAACTGAAATAGTTTATCAGTCAGTAGGAGCCGCCCAGGTATTAACCGCCCAAATCGACCAATTCTACCTTGCCTGTCGGCCGTCCCAGAAAACGCGAACCCAGCCGCTCGAATTTCTCCACCGAATCCGTCGCAAAGCATTTCAACTCCGAAGCGTTCTCGGCTGGAAATGACTGGTAGGTCAGGGCTTCAGCCCTGACGTCAATGCCGGCTAAATCGCTGTGGGCTTTAGCCTCTGAGGAAAGCTTTTCGACGGATTGGCCTGCTTCTTCCTCGGCGATCTGGCCAAAATACCGAGAGGCAGCCTCCGCGGCGGCTTCGGCGGAGTCAATCACCCGCATCCCCGTCGGAACGGCGGCTTCAAAGAGCGGACGCAGCAGCGGGTAGTGGGTGCAGCCCAGCACCAGCGTGTCGGGATTCATCCCCAACGCGGCAGCTTCGGCGGTCAGCTCCTTCAGGTAAATACGAATCACCTCGGCTGTAACTGAATGGTCGATCCAACCCTCTTCCACCAGCGGAACCAGCAGTGGGCAGGCCTTTTCCAGAGTCCGTAGGCCGGCGGCGCGGCAGGCTGTGGCGTAAGCGTGGCTCTGCACGGTCGCGTCGGTGGCAATCACCAGCACGTCTCCGGTGCGCGAGGCGGCCCGCGCAGCCTCCGCACCAGGCTCAATCACTCCCAGCACCGGCACCGCCACAGCCTCTTGAATCGCGTCCAGAGCCAGCGCGCTGGCCGTGTTGCAGGCAATCACCAGGTACTCCGCCCCCTGCTCATTGACCAAAAACTGTGCGCTCTCCGCCGCGTACCGCGCAATCGTCCGCCGGGATTTGGAGCCGTAAGGCAAACGGGCCGTATCGCCCAGAAACGCATAGCGGGCCTGCGGCAGCCGCCGGGTCAGCGCCCGCAGCACCGTCAACCCGCCAAAGCCGGAATCAAATACGCCAATCGTAGGGTTCATTGTTCTCAAGCCGCAGGTCCGGTCAGGCGGGTCAGATCCGCAAGAGTCTTCGCTATCGAACACAACCCCATGAAGACGCTTCTGTCGTACGGATTGCTGGTCCCGTTCTTGTAGAGAATAGCGTTGAGGTTGTTATGAACAAAGCGGTAATTCTCTTGTATTCTTGGCACCGGTGGCATCTGGTCGCGCCAGAATGCATTGCATAGTTCACGCAGAATTCCTTCCGGTGTGCCGTTATGAATGTATGCGTCGGTGCCATTTAGATCGCTGGCTGATCTTTGGATTCGATAGGGATCGGATTCCCAAACGAACCAATCGTGGCGGCTCGGGTGCAAACTGGCCCAAGTAATCGTCATGCCCAATTCCAGAGGCATGTTGAACCGTGGCACAGACGTCGGAGTTACGCTCACTTCTACCCTGGAGAGATCGTGTATCGAGTATCGGCAACTCTGGATGAGTGTGAAGATTCTATTCAGCCTACGCTCCCCACCCGGAATCTCTGAAGCAAGATGAGGGACCAAGCCCAAATGGCAGAGTCCAACGATATAGGCAACATAGAGGTTGGAGAATTCTTCGTCGTAAGGGACGTTCAGGAAAACGCCTTTTGGGTCAGGCAGCCGAGGCACGCTTGCGCCTCTTTTCAGGTTCAGTGGAGTTCACATGCGTCTCGCCTCGGTTGGAGAGAGTAGCTTTGAACTCGTCCACAAGTTCCTGTATCGCTTTCTCACTCGCTTTGGAGATCGGGAAGTGTTTGGTCCACTCTTCACGAGTGGGCCAAGGGGCCGTAATGTGGATAGGCTTGCGCATGTCTACCGCTCCATCATACTGCGAATATGGCGAAATGGGAACAGCCTCACCGGCTCACCGAAATTACTGATTGGGAATAGCATCTCCGGCCAAATATGTCCGCGTCAAATCAGCATGTCCCGCCAGCGTTAGCCGCGTCTGCCCATCCACCAAAAACCGCACCGCTGTCACACGCGGCAGGTTGGCGTGCAGAGTCGCGCAGATGGATTGGATAGTCAGAGTCTCCACTTCGAGTCCCGAAGGATGGCTTGCGGCAAAGCTGCCGGTCAGGTTGACCACGGCCAGCAACGGCTCTTCGCCTTGCATATCGTTTGCTGCAGCCGCGTCTTTGGGTTTCCGCGGCTTCTCGATAGGGTTCCCCGCGGAATCCAGCCGAATAATTTGCCGTCCCGCCTGACTCGGCGCAGGCGTCGCGATGGCAGAAGCTCCAGTAGCCGGCAACAAAAAGACCTGTGCCACCGCCGCCGCACCGCCCGGTACCGGATGTGTGGAACTCGGGTCTGCATACAGATCCAGCAGCTTGCCCAGCACCGCCCGCGCGCGCGATCCTGGGTCGTCGAGTAGTGGCAGCGAGTGAACCTGCGCAATCAGTGAGTCGTCGTCATCGTTGGCCACCAGCAGCGTGGCCTGCTCCTCCGGAGCCACCTGCGGCGCGCGCGTCGGCGCCGAGTCCATGCCTGCAATCATCCGCTGGTGGGCGGTTTCGCGCAGCCTCCACAAGCCGGTGCCCATCGCCACCGAAGCAACCAGTAGAACGATCAGAATCACCGCCTGATAGCGGGGAATCATGAACTGGCGCAGGTTCATGGCTGGTGCGCCTCCGACCGCCAACTCACCAGCGCCGCGGCCAGCGCAGTGGCGATCCGCGCCTGGTAATCCTGGTCGTCCAGCTCCGCTGTCACGCCGTGATTGGCGTCGCGCTCTGGCGCAACCTCAATCGCGATTGCCGGGCAGGTCATGCTGTCAATCGCGGGCAGAGTCGTTCGGCCCAGCGTGACATTAAATCCGGCATGAAGCAGCGCGGAGTTCACCTCGCCGGCAAGCGCCGTGCTGCGTGTTACCCATGCGGCCTGCGCAGTCTTCCACGCGGCCCAGTGTGCAGGCTGCTTGGGTGCAAGCGATGACATAAAAATATGGATGCCCCCGCCGCTCTCCGACGCATGAATACTGAGGCAGGCCTGGGCGTCGGCGTGGTTGGCGATCTCCGCTCTTCGATTCGAATCGATAGCGGCGTCGGATTCGCGCGTCGTCACTACCTGAATTCCCCGCGCCCCGAGCAGCGAACGCAGCCGGACGCTGAGCGCAAGAGTAAGAGCCTTCTCCTGCTTGCCGTTGGCGAGCTGCGCGCCGGTATCATTGCCGCCGTGGGCCGCATCCAGCACCACCACGAAGCGCGCCGAAGGACCAGCGGGAGCGGGCGGGGCCTGCGCGAGTGCGGATTGCAATGGCGTAGTGAAGAATGCAAGAAGAGAGGCAATATAGAAACCCCGAATCGCACACTCACATACTGTGGACCTAGGCCGAGTTAATAGCCCCTCTGACAAAGAAGAACCCCTCCGAGAAGAATCAAGCGGGAGAAAAAGGCCCGATCTTCAAAGAGTATAGGTTGGGCGGCAGGTTTGTCTTTGATCCCGGAAAAGCCTCTGGACGCCGGCGATGTTTATGGATTTTCGTCGCGCACATAGAGCGTTGGGCCGCCGGGATACAGTCCCTGCGAGAGCCGCGCTGCCTCCTTGGCGCTGACCGGCGTCACGGTGATCGGAGCCGCCAGATGAAAATCAATCTCCGCCTCGGCAGGGATCCAGATTCCCGGCCCTGGTGTAGCCGCTGAAACCACCGTCCCTACCCCCGCCCCGACTCCAAAGCCAGTGGCTATGCTAACCGGATTCCCTTGGCCCACTTCCGTAGCGCCGCCCTTTGTGCTGACCCCGCCGACCATGCTGCCGGCAATCGCGCCAACATAGGCTCCGCGACTCGCATCGGTCTTCGTTTGCCTGATCTTGCTGGTTCCTGTCGCCCTGAACTGATAGGTATAGAGGGGATAACTTCGCCCGCCCAGCTCCAGAGAGACCAATTCAAGCCTCAGCTCCGGGCTGCCGCTCAATCGCCCTGCTTTTTTTGACTTGATAACTATCCCATGTACGGTCGCGCCGCGCGGAATTGCAAGCACATCGCCGACCTGCACGTCTTCGCTGACCGTGAACGAAACAGGTGTTCCATGTTTCGAGTGTTTGCTGTTCACCGGCTCGTTGGTCATCACCCGGATCAACGTGTCTTCGAGAATGGTGATTGGGGCTTTGGGCGAATCCTTCACAGCCGGTAGCGGCTGCGATGGTACAAACTGTTGTGGCTCAACAGCAGAGGGAGTCGACGACTGAGCTATAGTCTGCTGCCCGCTCAGTACGGCCACCACAATCGAAGCCAAAACTGCGGGAAACACTCTCTCCACAATTCGGTGAGTCACGATCAGTTCCCTCCGCAAGCCTTATTAGCCGATACTGTTGGCTTGGACGTAGGCGGTAGATCTTTGGTTGGCGCCACAATGCGTTATTTTGATCGTGGCTAGTATTGGACGTTCCCTGCTGCCGGGCGGTGCTTGACTACAATCTCGTCCGGGGGTAAGAAGATGGTCTGTTCTTCATCCGGGGCTTTTTCGTCCAGTAACGCATAAGAGAATCGGAGGATTGAAACTCGATTCGAGCCAGTGTCGGCCTCGAATTTCCATTTCTTGGCGGCATCTGTGGATGGCGTTTGAAGCATTCTTGGCCCACTCTCATATTCGGAACTGAGGACGACTCCGTCTGATCCAATATTGACTCGAACCTCTACTTGGCCCACCACTCGCGCCAACACGGCTATTGGCGGATAGTGAGGAGCATGGGCTTCTTTTACTTCTACGGGTGCTTGCTGGGCGGGGACGATTGCGGCGGTCAGCGAAAAAACGGTAACGATCAGTGCATTTCTAATCATCACGAAATCTCCCGTCCGTCCTCGTAGAAAATTACCTACAGCACCCACTCCCCATGCTCTCTGATTGCGCTATGCATTGCATCCGGCGCAAGGTCTAATTCCCCCGGCCACGTCACTGCACCATATTCCAGCTTTACTTGAGCAAACAGCGCCAGGTCAGAAAGCGCGGTAAAGACTCCAGCTTGAGGCGAATGAATCAGCTTAGAGAGGTCCACGTTTCCAGTGAGACCATCGGCGAACGCAACCCGCAGCCGATATCCATCGAGTGCCTCGACCTCGGTAACGCGCCACGGCGACCTCGGCGCAATCTCTTCCATCAGGGCAACGGGAGAATCTTCGCGGGCGTTTGAATCTGTACGCATGGTTTCAACACGGAAGATTCCCATACACGCTAAAGCGCCGGGGCGAGATCGTTCAATTCCTCAATGCGAAGCATCCGAATATCGCGCACACAGCTCTTGAACCAAGGGTAAGCATTGCTTACAGCCTGTGCGGCCAAAACGCACTTGACCGCATTCATTTCTCCTCCGCCAAAATATACGCTGCCTTGTTGCCAAGTAAACCCCAGAGGCTCCAAAATTTTTCTGATGTCCCCATAGGCATTCGTGTACGAAGAATTTGGGTATACGATCTGCAATTGAGTCGTGTCGAGATCGAAAGCGATAGCGTACATTCGCACCCTCCCCACGGGCAATCCAGCAAGGCCTGTTTCTATCGTCGAGACCTCAGGTTCGTCGAGTAAAAGTGAACTCATAAATCCCTCCGATGACACTCTGGCTATCTTACAGATACTTGCCGATGCCTTCAAGAATAAACTCTTCGACTATTCTGGCCGAAAATTACCTGATTTTGAACATGTCATTATTTTGGAGGCAAAAACCGCTCTTGGATGAGCGGGGCGCCGCATGCGTGTATACCGTCCCACGATCCCTTTTCGCATTCTAAGGAGCATAGGCTCCTAGTCGACTTCTTGCCAGAAGTGAACAGTCTTCGGATTGGAACTGTTCCTGAAGTTCTGAGCCTGTTGGCGCAAGATGTCCGCCTGTTCTTTGTAGCTGGGCGGCATCCGATTCGCTTCTGCTTCAAGGGAATTGGCCACCCAATCATCGACTCTCATTTCATGCAACGCATACCGTTTTTCCATGGCACAGATCATACACGCATTGCCTGGGCTTACTCTAACGCATAAATCGTCAGCCCGCTCAGCAATTTCGGGAAGAAGTCTGTCGATTTCTGCGGCATCACATCCCCGGCAAAAGCCACTTCGCGCAGTTGCTCCATCGAAACTGGATTCGTCAGGAAGGCGACATTCGCCTCGCCCCGCCGAGGCTGGTCAATCGCCTCGCCCGCATCCCTCAAATAGCGGAGATTGGTCTGCTCACGAACCTTTTCCTCGTTCAGCCCCAGCAGCCGGTCGAGAATCAGCGAGTGCAGATGGCTCAGGTCAAGCTGCCGTTGTCGCTCAGGCAAATGGGCCAGCGCCGCGTTGGCCGCTTCAGGCTTGGAGCGCAGTAAGTAAGCACCAGCGCCGGTCACCGCGACAAAGGCCGGAGTCGTTTCCTTCTTCAGCGTCT
Source organism: uncultured Occallatibacter sp. (assembly GCA_964532725.1). Classification (GTDB taxonomy): domain Bacteria; phylum Acidobacteriota; class Terriglobia; order Terriglobales; family Acidobacteriaceae; genus Telmatobacter. The sequence goes on along the minus strand of CAZHKN010000060.1, from coordinate 2,782 downwards.
CAATGTAGCTCGCCGCATCCGCCGTCGGCAGTGCCTCTACGGTAAAGAACTCCTCGGCGGCCTTCGCGAACGCGGCAGCATCAAAATTCTCCAGGCTGTGCACCACGCGATGCGTCGGCAGAATCACCAGCCCGTCGGAGTCCATATTCACGAAGGTCATCATCACCGCCGCCTCCGGAAACGCCGGCTGCGGCAACTGGCTTGTGCTGTGTCCGGGCTTGGCCGCAAAATCCTTCGAATACTTCAACGCCGTCTCATAGCGATGGTGCCCGTCGGCAATGATCAGCTTTTTGTCGGCCATTGCCGTGGTCAGCAGGCGAATCGTCGCCGGGTCGCTCACCCGCCACAGCCGATGCAGCACACCATATTCATCGGTCACTTCGGCTTCGGCAGGGCCGTTGCCGTCGTACAAAATCTTTTCCACGCTGCCCGCCGGGTCGGAGTAAAGCATGAAAATCTGCCCAAAATGCGCCCGCGTGGCCTGCAACAGGTTCAGCCGGTCGTTCTTCGGCTTGCTCAGCGTCTGCTCATGCCGGAAGACCACCTGATCGGCGTACTCATGCAGCTTGCCCACGGCGATAAAGCCCCGCCGCTCCTTCACGATCTCCGTTCCGGGAACCTTGAAGCGTTGCGCATAGGCAAAAACACACGGCTCTTTCTCCTGGCTCAGCACGCCCTGCTCCCGCCATGCCTTGAAATCCCGTCCGGCGCGAGTATAGACGCTCTCGTCCCGCTCGGCGTCAAACAGCTCCGGCAGTCCCAGAATGATGCGCACCAGGTTATACGGGCTGCGCTGGTAGTAAGCCTGCTGCATTGAGGGAGAAATCTTGTCATAAGGCTGGGTTACGGCATCTTCCAGCCGGACAGCCGTGGGATTGTACCGCCATGCGCGAAACGGATAAATGCTTGCCATACGAAAACCTTTGTTCTCCGTCCAATACAGCAGAATTTGTGAGCGAAACAGTCGCTTTCCCAGCTTCGGGAACGATTGAACGCCTCGGTTGATTGTATCGCGCGCCGTCCATTGCGGGAGTTCTTTCCCGTCCCGCTGCGGGCCAGGTTTCATCTTGACAATGCGGTGACAATCAGCCGCGCCGAAGCGCAGCCAAGCGTGCTAATATCGCCTTCATTCTCAGGAGTTGTGCTCCATGACGACGCGTGTTGAGGAAGGCGGGATAATGGGCCAAAGCAGAGGCTGCCAGCGGCTCTCCCTAAACTTGTGGATTTGCGGGCTGGCGGTTGTTTTTACCCTGGCGCGGGCCAATGCGCAGGATGACCAGCTCAACAAGGTGCATGTCGATCCGCAACCGCCCACTACCAGCACTCCAGCTCCTCCACCTGCCGGAGCCGGCGCGCCAGCCGGAGCCGAGGCCCCAGCCGTCACCGGCGAAGCCGGCCTCAACGTCAAGCCCGGCGCGCGCATCCGCATGAATGTGGACATGGTGCTCATTCCCATCACCGTCACCGATCCCATGAACCGCCTGGTCACCGGGCTCGAACAGGAAGACTTCCAACTCTACGAGGGCAACAGCCCGCAGAAGATCAAATCGTTCTCCAGCGAAGACGCCCCCGTCTCTATCGGCATCATCATGGATCTCTCCGGCTCCATGACCTCCAAGCTCATCCGCGCTCGCGATTCAATTCTGGAGTTCATCAAGACCTCCAATCCTCAGGACGAGTTCTTCGTCATCGGCTTCAACGACCGTCCCGAACTGATCGAGGACTTCACCAACTCCGTCGAAGACATCCAGGCCCGGCTCGCCACCGTGCGCAGCGGCCATCGCACCGCGCTCTTGGACGCCATCTACTTTGGCCTGACCAAAATGAAAGATGCCCGCCACGAGCGCAAGGCGCTCCTGATCGTCTCCGACGGCGGCGACAACCGCTCCCGCTACACCGAGGGAGAACTTCGCGCCCAGGTCCGCGAGGCCGATGTCGAGCTGTACTCTATCGGCATCTTCGACCCCTACGCCGCCACTCCCGAAGAGCGCACCGGCCCGCAATTGCTGGAAGATCTCAGCGACGAGACCGGCGGACGCCTCTTCCGTGTCGATGACATCGCCGAGATGGGCGACATTGCCGAGAAGATTTCCATCGAGCTGCGCAACCAATATGTGATCGGTTACAGGCCCAAAGACCTCACGCGAGACGGTCGATGGCGTAAAGTGAAAGTGAAGCTTACTCCGCCTTCGGGACTGCCGCCGCTCACCGTCCATGCCCGCACCGGTTACTATGCGCCTTTGCAATAACGCGATTCTCGCGGCTCTTTCGATCCTCATCCCGGCATCGACGCTCTCGCTCCCTGCGCAGCAAGCACAGCCCGCCGAGCAATCCGCCCCGTTGACCGTCGATCGCGACCCGGCCCGCACCCCCGACGACAAAAACGCCGCGCCAGCGTCGATCACCAAAGAAAACAAGGGATACATCCTGCGCACCGACGTTGAAGAAGTCTCCCTCAACGCCACGGTCCTCGAAGACAACCGCCTGGTGCCCGATCTCAAGAAAGAAAATTTCAAGGTCTTCGAGGACGGCGTTCAACAGGCTCTCATCAGCTTCCAGCACTCCGACATTCCCGTCTCCATCGCGCTGGTTGTCGATAACTCCGGCTCCATGAGCCGCAAGCGCCCCTCGGTCAACAAGAGCGCCCTCGACCTCATCCAAGCCTCGAACCGGGACGACGAAGCCTTCGTCGTCAACTTCTCCGACGAGGCCTTCATCGACCAGGAGTTCACCTCCGACATCAACAAGCTCCGCGAAGGCCTCGCCCACATCGAATCCCGCG
>CAZHKN010000059.1:0-20097 GCA_964532725.1 uncultured Occallatibacter sp. | reverse complement strand
GGAGACCAGCGATGAACCCCGTAAGCAGACCCAACTCCTGGGTATCGCAGGACGCGGCTGCGACCACCCAATTCACCTATGGCTTGCAGTTGAATCCCGCGCCGCTCACGGTCAGCATCGCAGGTAGCGATCCGGTTCTCGGCTCGCTCGAGTTTGTCATTACCAACCCTACTGCCTCGGCCATCGCTCTCAACTCGGTGGCCTTCACCATTCAGGTTGGGACAGACAGCAGCGACCTGACCACTTCCACAGCCACGGTCAGCACCAGCGTCAACGACACCACCAACTGGCAGATTCAGTCGCCCGGAACGGTCACCAGCGGACCCGCCGTCTACACGCTTTCGCCGCAGAGCGGCTCTTTCGTCAGCGTGGCCGCCGGCGCTTCCATTGTCGTTCAGATTTATAATTTCTCCACCGTCGAAAACCCCGGCAACACGACTATCACTGTCAAGGAGACTGCAGGCGCCATCAGCTTCACCTCTTTTCAAGTCACTACCTTCCCATCAGGTTTCTACTTCAACGGACTCACCGCCACCGTTCAGAAAGGTAGCCAGTACATTCCCGTTGCACAGGTAGCCAACCCTGCCAATGTCATCCTGATTTGGAACTCCTCGGTCGTCGATCTAGACTCTATCGCTATCTATTACTCGAATGCCGCCCAGGGTCAGCAGCAGGTCACGCCCAGTAATACCGGCATCTCGCCCGCATTTGCGGTTACCTCCGACACCGTCTTCACCGTCGTAGTTACGGTTGATGTCGACGGCGGAGCATCGCTGACAGCCGCGCTTTCCACATCGGTCTCGGTACAGAATCCAGCGCTGATCGCCGCCTCCATCGCCGCTGCCACAGCCACGGTGAACGGCCCGCTCACTGTCACCGGCGCAACGCAGGCGAATGCCATCACCGCGACAGGCGTAACCGTCAATGGCAACGTCTCCGCCAGCGGCACACTCACGGCAGCCAGCGAAAGCCTCATCGGCGCATTGACCGCGGACAACGCGACCCTCGCATCATCGCTACGCATCAATGGGCCGGGGGCTTCAGGGATCACTCTCAGCCTCGGCGGGAGTGGCGTATTCAATGTCGATGCACCCGATATTACCGGCGGACGCTTCACGGTTCAAAATAACGGAAACGTAGGCATCAATCAACCTAATCCAGCTGCGGCACTGGATATCAATGGAGACTTAATAACTCGCGGGAAAGGCGGCAGAACGCATATTTCCACATTAAACAGTGGAAACAATTGGGTGGACTCCACGGTATTTTCCAGGAATAACTATCAATACTACGAACTTATTTTTAATGGTATTACGCCTGTAACTTCGCAAGATCGTTCCTTCGGGGCACAGTTTTTTAGCATTGGAGGGCCATGGCAAATCGGCAACTCATATTCCTATTGCGCCTATGGAAACGACAGTGGCGGGAATGCCGCGGAATCTGGCGGAGGGATAAATTATCTTCGCCTGTGGCCGAGCAATCGATCGGGTCCCCAATCGCCGGGCGTATTCGGGCAGATGAGATTATTTCTTTCAGGGTATTCAGCCTACCATAACACGCAGTTGAATGCGCCCAATGCCTGGACCTCTATAGGATGTCAGGCTTGGATTACAGGCGGGTTCAATCCTACAAATACTTCACAACCTTGCGGCGGCATCTGTTTCCAATTCTTTTCTGCGCAGCCCAGCTCCGGCATCAGTGGAGGGAGCGTTGATATTTATGGCTGGAACTGAGGTGTCGCGGAGCAGCTCGTCTAGCCGGCCTACATCTTCGTGTACTTGGCTCGGAAAAATGTCTACAACTTGATCAGGGCTTTACAGGTTTATCCCGGACATCACACAGCGAGAACAGAAAGCCGTCAAGGAGTATGGCAACGAATCAAAATAAATCGGACCACTTGGAGAGCCGGCCGCCGACCTCGCCGAGGTTGCCCGTGTGCCGCGCGGCACGCGAGTCATGCAAACCAACAGCAGCGTTCGGGCGCATCCCAACCGAGGGTGCGCCCGAAACTTCGCCGCTTCACACGCACTAGACTCAACAGCCAAGGAGAATCGCAGATGGCATTCATCAGCAGGCCGAATTCATGGGTCTCTCAGGAGGCCCCAGCAACCACCCAATTCACCTATGCCTTGCAGTTGAACCCCGCGCCGCTCACGGTCAGCATCGCAGGCAGCGATCCGGTTCTCGGCTCACTCGAGTTTGTCATCACCAACCCCACTGCCTCGGCAATTTCTGTTAACTCCATAGCGTTCACCATTCAGGTTGGTACAGACAGCAGCGACCTGACCACATCCACTGCCACCGTCGGCACCAGCGTTTCTGACACGGTCAATTGGCTGATTCAGTCCCCCGGCACGGTTACCAGCGGACCCGCTGTCTACACGCTCTTGCCACAGACCGGCACGTCAGTCAGTGTTGCTTCCGGCGCTTCGATCATTGTACAGATCTACAATTTCCCCACCGTCGGGAGTCCGGGGAACACGACCATCAACATCAAAGAGACTGCCGGCTCCATTAGCTTCACTTCTTTCCTGGTCACTACCTTCCCGTCAGGCTTCTACTTCAACGGACTCATCGCCACTGTTCAGAGCGGTAGCCAGTATCTTCCCGTCGCGCAGGTCGCCAACCCAGCCACGGTCATCCTGGTGTGGAACTCCTCGGTCGTCGATCTCGGCTCGTTTACCATCTACTACTCAAATGCAGCCCTGGGTCAGCAGCAAGCCACGCCTAGCGATACCGGCATCTCGTCCCCAATTGAAGTCACCTGCGACACCGTTTTCACTCTAGTGGTTACGGTCAGCGTCGCCGGCGGAGCGCCGCTGACCGCCGCTCTCTCTACATCTGTTTCTGTGCAGAATCCCTCGCTGATCGCTGCCTCCGTCACCGCCGCTACAGCCATAGTGAGTGGTCCGTTCGCCGTTGCCGGTCAATCAAATCTTGGCCCACTCAACGTAGATGGTAGTGTCGGGATAGGGACGGCAACTCCAATCGCGACCCTTGATGTGGCGAATGGAGTTCTTCATGTTGGCGGTCAAGTGTATCCGGATACCGCAGGGCAAGGAGCTTATCTGGGCTGGAACGTCTTATCGGGCGGTACAGGTGAAACTGATTTCATCAACAACCAGGGGGATGGGACTGGGGGATTTGCCTTCATGAATACCCCAAAATCCGGAAGCCCAATGTCAACGCTCATGTTTATCGACGGTAACGGCAACGTGGGTATAGGAACAGGAACGGCGTCGCCAAACTCAAAACTGGATATCAACGGCCAGTTGAACGTTGCAAGCGGTGCGACCATCGGCAGCTACATATTGTTACACTCTGCTCAGGATCAATCCCGTAATGTCATGCTGTCGGTGGCCAACACCGTTGCCAACCAATACGGAATCCTGGTGCAATCAAGCGCCCCCCAAGGTTTCATTTGGGCGCTCTATGTACAAGGCGGCGGATGCATCAATACCTCCGGCTCGTGGTCGCAGTTTTCCGATCTGACGCTGAAAGACGGTGTTGAACCCTATACTGATAGCCTCGCGCAGGTACTGAAGATCAATCCTATCCGGTATCACTACAAAGAGGAAACGAAACTCGGAGCAGGAGATCATGTGGGAGTGGCGGCGCAGGATTTGCAGCAAATTGCACCCTACATGGTGGGTGCCAGCAAGCTGAATCCAGATTGCGAAGAAGAGTACCTGACCATCGACAACGGTCCGTTGACTTATATGTTGATCAACGCCGTCAAGGAACTGCACGCGGAGATCGAGGCGCTGAAGGCCAAATCGAAGACTAAGAAAAGTAAATAGTCTTCTGAGTCAAAGTTCGTTTGGCCCTGACGGTCATCGCTGAACGACGCGTAGATCGGGTGGCGCCGCGCTAGTAAGGCAACCCGGCAGAAGTTTCGGGCGCATCCCAATAAGGGTGCGCCTGAAACTTCGCCGCATTACACGCACTAGACTCAATAGTCAAGGAGAATCGCAGATGGCATTTATCAGCAGGCCCAATTCATGGGTCTCCCAAGAAAGCACAGTATCCACCCAACTCACTTATGCCTTGCAGTTGAATCCTGCGCCGCTCACTGTCAGCATCGCCGGCAGCGATCCGGTTCTCGGTTCGCTCGAATTTGTCATCACTAATTCCACTGCCTCGGCAATCGCTCTCCGCTCCGTCAGCTTCGCCATCCAAGTCGGGACAGCCAGCAGCAACCTGACCACCTCCACTGCCACCGTCGGCACCAGCGTTTCTGACACGGTCAATTGGCTGATTCAGTCCCCCGGCACGGTTACCAGCGGACCCGCTGTCTACACGCTCTTGCCACAGACCGGCACGTCAGTCAGTGTTGCTTCCGGCGCTTCGATCATTGTACAGATCTACAATTTCCCCACCGTCGGGAGTCCGGGGAACACGACCATCAACATCAAAGAGACTGCCGGCTCCATTAGCTTCACTTCTTTCCTGGTCACTACCTTCCCGTCAGGCTTCTACTTCAACGGACTCATCGCCACTGTTCAGAGCGGTAGCCAGTATCTTCCCGTCGCGCAGGTCGCCAACCCAGCCACAGTCACCCTAATCTGGAACTCCTCGGTCGTCAGCCTCACCTCTTTTGTCATTTACTACTCCAGCGCCAGCCAGGGACAACAGACAGCCACACCCTCCGATACGGGAAGCTGGACCTCGCCTCCGCTGACGAGCGACACCATCTTCACCGTCGTGGTGACGGTCAGCCTCAGTGGCGGAGAACCACTGTCGGCCGCTTTGTCCACCGCAGTCTCAGTCCAGAATCCCAGTCTTGTGGCCAGCTCGCTGGCCGCCGTGAACATTACCACCTCCAATTCACTCACGGCGAAGAATATCTCCGCGCAAGGAGTGATCGACGGCTTTGGAACTGTCCCGATTGGCGCGGTCCTCGATTGGTGGGCCCCGGCGGGTTCGAATCTAATACCTCCGGCGAACTTTGCGATCTGCGACGGACACAAGATCTCTGACGTGGCCAGTCCATTCAACGGATACAACACTCCCAATCTTGTGCAGAGATTCGTCTACGGAGCGAGCAACGCCGTGGAGATCGGCAAAGCCGGCGGGAGCAGCACGGCCAACGTCTCAATCACCATGCCGTTGCCGGGGACGACCGGCAACATTACAGGTTCGGCGCCTTCCAGCGCCAATACCAGGGCGGGCACGATCATCCGGAACAATCCCTCGACATCGTTTCGATTCTCAATGTCGGATGAGAATGTCAGCTGGAACGATGGACAGCATATTCACAACTTGGGCGGAAATATTACCGGCAGCACCAATATCCCCACGATTCCACCCTTCGTTTCTTTGCTGAAGATCGTCAGAATCAAATAAACGTATGAGGCGGCGGAGGCCGAAAGCTTTGTCCCCAGAAACCCCTAGATGCGGTAGAGAGAATCCCCGCACCATAAACCGATGTCGTACCCGGGCTGGTGGAGATATTCGAGGCTCTCGCCGAAAAGTCCATGCCTGCGCCACTTCGCAACGACTCGCCGATGTCCTAACCCGCATCACTTCCAGCTGCGATCCTCTCGCGTAGCGAAAAGAATCGCCTGCCTGGAACGGAGAAAAATCATGGCAATTCTCAACCGCCCCAACTCCTGGGTCACCCAGGAATCCGCTGCAAACACCACGCTCAGTTACTCGCTGCAGCTAACTCCTGCGCCGCTTACGGTCAGCGTCAGCGGTCGCGACCCGGTCCTCGGATCGCTGGAGTTTGTGCTCACCAACCCCACCACCGCGCCGGTCGAGGTGAACTCCGTCAGCTTCACCCTGCAAGTGGGTGAGGCCAGCAGCAACATCACCACATCCACTGCTACCGTCGGGGCCAGCGTATCGGACTCCAACCGCTGGCGGATTCAAACCCCTGGCCCAATCACCAGCGGGCCTGCTGTCTATACCCTCGCACCGCAGACCGGCAGCTCCGTTTCCCTCGCCGCCGGCGCATCGGTCGTAGTCGAAATCTATAACTTCCCCACCGTCACCAACCCCGGCAACTCGGTTATCAGCATCAAGGAGAATGCGGGCGGCGCCCACTTCACCACATTCCAGGTGAGTACCTTCCCCACTGGCTTTCACTTCAACAGCCTCGGTGCGACTGTCCAGCAGGGTAGCCAGTTAGTCCCAGTAGCCCAGGTTGGCGCCGGCGCTCCGATCACGCTCATTTGGAATACGTCGGTTGTCGATGTCTCCTCGGTCACCATCCTCTACTCCGATCCCGTGCGCGGACAGCGTTCTTCAACACCCTCCACAATCGGCCACTGGATATCTCCACCGCTCACCGCGGATACCGTTTTCACCGTTGTTGTTACAGTCAGTGTTGTCGGCGGCACGCCACTTACTGCCGCACTCTCTACAACCGTTGCTGTCCAGAACCCTTCGCTCGTCGCGGACTCTCTCGCTGCAGGCTCGGCCACCATCAAGGGTCCATTTATCGTCACCGGAGCAACGCAGGCGAATGCCATCACAGCCACCGGGCTCACAGTCAATGGAGCCACAATCACTGGCAATCTCACCGCCAGCGGCACACTGAGTGTGCCCAACCAGTCCAACTTCGGCACCGTTGCCGTCAGCAATACCGCAAGCGTCACATCATCGCTCCGCATTGAAGGTAGATCCTCGTCTCCGGCTCTGAGTATAGGCGGGGTTGGAACCTTAAGTGTCGATGCGCCCAATGTTGCCGGTGGGCGCTTCATAGTTCAAAATAACGGAACCGTTGGCATCAATCGGCCTAATCCCGGCGCGGCGCTGGATATCAACGGCAATCTGGCGGTATCAAGCGGCGCAAGCATCAGTGGCGGCGCAAGCGTGAACGGCAACGTGAACCTGTGTCCGGCTCCTGATGCTTCCCAAGGCCGCGCAGCCATCGGCGGAACGATGTATTCCAATGTCATGCTCATGGTGACCAACAGCTTGGCCGGCAATTACGGAGTATTTGTAGACTCACGGAACTCACGAGATCCCTACTGGGCGCTCGCAGTACATGGCCCGTGCGTCAATACCTCTGGTTCATGGACACGAATGTCCGACCTGGCCCTGAAGAATCGCATCCACCCCTACGAAGATGGCATGGAGAAGCTGCTCAAGATCAATCCCATCCGCTATCACTACAAGGAGGAGATGGGATTGAGTTCCAGTGAGGAGCAAATCGGGGTGGTAGCGCAGGATCTTCAGGAAGTTGCCCCTTACATGGTCGGCACGGGCAAGATCAATCCAGAGAGCAACGAAGAATTCCTCACTATCAATGACAGCGCGATGACTTACATGCTGATCAACGCTGTCAAGGAGCTTAACGCCAAGATCGAGGTTCTGGAAACCGAATTGAAGGCTTTGCAAGGCAAATAGGATGGCCAGCCCGCTGGGTGCTCCAGGTCTCTCGCAGTTGGGGAACTGGGATTGATTTCGCAAAATCGAAGATCAAAAGCGCGGAAGTGTCTGCAGTCTCGATGAGAGTTAAGAAAACAGATGTCCGACCTGGCCCTGAAGAATCGCATCCACCCCTACGAAGATGGCATGGAGAAGCTGCTCAAGATCAATCCCATCCGCTATCACTACAAGGAGGAGATGGGATTGAGTTCCAGTGAGGAGCAAATCGGGGTGGTAGCGCAGGATCTTCAGGAAGTTGCCCCTTACATGGTCGGCACGGGCAAGATCAATCCAGAGAGCAACGAAGAATTCCTCACTATCAATGACAGCGCGATGACTTACATGCTGATCAACGCTGTCAAGGAGCTTAACGCCAAGATCGAGGTTCTGGAAACCGAATTGAAGGCTTTGCAAGGCAAATAGGATGGCCAGCCCGCTGGGTGCTCCAGGTCTCTCGCAGTTGGGGAACTGGGATTGATTTCGCAAAATCGAAGATCAAAAGCGCGGAAGTGTCTGCAGTCTCGATGAGAGTTAAGAAAACAGAGAGGAAAATTCCCATGGCAATTCTCAGCCGTCCCAATTCCTGGGTAACCCAGGACGAAGCCACTACCACGCAACTTACTTATGCCCTCCAACTGAACCCCGCGCCCCTCACGGTCAGCCTTGCAGGGCGCGATCCTGTCCTTGGTTCGCTTCAATTCGTCCTCACCAACCCGACAGCTTCCCCCATCGCGGTCAGCTCCGTCAGCTTTACCATGCAGGTAGGCACAACCAGCACCAACCTCACCTCCTCAACCGCTTCCGTCGGCACTAGCGTCTCTGACCCAACAGACTGGCAGATCCAGTCTCCCGGTACCGTCACCAGCGGTCCTGCCACTTACACGCTTGAACCACAGACCGGCAGCTCCGTTTCCATTGCCACCGGTGCTTCGGTCACGGTAGAAATTTTTGACTTCCCGACCATCCAGAACCCCGGCAACACGACCGTCTCTCTCAAAGAGACGGCTGGTTCCATCGGCTTCACCACCTTCCACGTCACCACTTTTCCCGCTGGCTTTTACTTCAACGGACTCAGCGCTACCGCCCTGAATGGCAGCCAATTGACTCCGGTTGCGCAGGTCAATGCAGGCGCAGCGGTCACTCTGGTCTGGAATTCCTCAGTCGTTGACCTCGGCTCTATCACCATCTTTTATTCCAATGCCGCGCAGGGCCAGCAGACGGCCACTCCCTCGCAGATCGGCCTCTGGACCTCGCCGGCGCTTTCCACCGATACCGTCTTCACGGTTGTCATCACCGTCAGCGTGCAAGGCGGCTCACCGCTTACTGCTGCGCTTTCTACCTCGGTTGTCGTTCAGAACCCGGCGCTCATCGCCGCTTCCATCAACACCGGCCAGGCCACCGTCTCCGGAACACTCGGCGTAACCGGCGCAAGCTCTGTCGCGGGTCTCACCGCCGCATCCCTGGGAGTTAGCGGCGCGAGCAACCTCAGCAACACGACAGTCAACGGCACAATGAACGTTACCGGCGCAAGCACCGTCGCGGGTCTCACCGTCAACAATGCTCTTTCAGCTCTCGGCCTGGCCACGTTCTCGGGCGGCATGCAACTCGGCGGTCCGCTCTCGGCCCTGCAAGACGCCGTTGCTATCCAATATGGCGTCTACGGCCCAGCTCCCACCGATGGCTTCATCGCTGCATACGCCACATCCGCTCAAGGTACTGGCCCGATCGCGCCCCCCTACTTTGCATGGATTTACGCCTCCTCCGACAACGTCGTGCAGCAAGCCACCAGCATCACCGTCCCCCTCTTCGATCAGAACGGTAACTATCTGAGCCAATTCTTCGCGGTAGGCAGTCTTTTGCTCCCCGTGCAAATGGGCAAGACCTTCGAGATAGAAGTTGGCTCCTCCCCGAACATTAATCCCAATATGTTCTTCATCTATTGGATTCCGCTCGGAGTTGCCGCAACCCCGGAGCAGATGGCGGCCCTGCGTCTGGGAGACGCAGAACCACCCAAGCACCATCCAGTCATCCATCCCCGCGAGAGCAATGCGTCTTGATGAGATCGCAAGATGATTGGCGTCTGCGAGAATTCTCAGGGACATTCTGCGTATGAGGGGTGCGTAGCATCGCTGCCGACTGTGCGAACGGCAGCGATGATGTTTGTTTTGAAGGCAAATCCTGATGTCTGTGAAAACAGGGAAGGCTCGCTCCCAATCATTCGGTCGAAGTGGATAGAACTGACGATGGAACCGCCTCTTCTTTCAATTGCACGTAAAGCCAGGCGCGGGCAATTGTCCACTCGCGCTCAATGGTGCGCGTGGAAACGCCAAGGACCTCGGCGGTTTCCTTGACCGTCAGCCCGCCGAAGAAGCGCATTTCCACAATCTGTTCCTGGCGCGGATCGAGGGTTTCAAGCCTCTTCAACGCCTCGTCAACGGCAAGCAGGCCGCGCGGAGTATCTGTACGCAGGTTGTCTGCATCTTCGAGCGAGATCGGGTTTTGCTCTCCGCCGCGTTTGGCGCTGAGCCGGGCGCGCGCATGGTCGATGAGAATCCGGCGCATCATCTTCGCCGCTACGGCAAAGAAATGCACGCGATTGCGGAAGTTCGTCTCCCGCTGCTCCACAAGCTTCAAATAGGCTTCATGGACTAGGGCAGTCGGCTGCAAGGTGTGGTCAGAGCGTTCCTGCCGCATATAGCCCGCCGCGCGGCGATGCAGTTCATCGTAGACCAGAGGCATCAGGCGCTCGATGACGGACTTGTCTCCCCTGGAAAGCTGCGTCAACAGGGCTGTTACTTCCGAAGGCGAGGACTCCACGCGGCCTGCTCCAGTCTGCTCTATCTACTCTAGGAAAATTATAGCCTTCACATCTTTGATCTGCGAGGCTCACAGATTAGCGCAGCGAGCTATATTCAGTTTGAGCCTGCTTGAGCAGGGCGAAGCCCTTGTCGGCATCCTTCCAGAAAACAAATAGATCCTGATAGGCGGTGCGGCTGCCCGCGATGTCCCCGGCCTGCGCAAGCGACCGGGCCAGGCCAAGCTGAGCCAGGGCCGCGGTGGGGCAATTAAGAACCAGCCCGCGATGCGTCAGAATGTTACGGAACTCAGCGGCCGCGGCTGCGCCCTGATGGCCGGCAAGCAGAGCTTGGCCGCGCACAAAAGCCGCATCCATGCATTGGCCCGGAGAAAAGACGCCGAGATCGTAGGCGCTTGTGCCGTCGAGCGATTGTTCAGCCTGTGAAAACTTTCCCTCGGCGTATGCGATGCGGGCGCGGAGCACTGGCGCCCAATATCTCTGAATCAGCGTGTCGAGCGGATGGGCCTGTGTGAGAGAGGCAAGCAGTGCGCGCGCCCGGCTCAGGTCGCCGGACTCAGCCGAAGCCATTGCAGCCAGCAATTGCACATCGCTGCCGTGAGCAGTTTTCGGATCTGCTAGAGCCTGGCCCACCAAACTACGCGCCTGGGCCATTGCGCCCATCTCTGCTTGCCGTAGAGCTTCGCCCGCCAGCCAATTGGCGCTCGCTTCATTCTGTCCTGCGCGCGCCGCGACCTCCGCCGCTTTGGCCGCAAACCCGCGTCCGGCAGACAATCGACCGGCGCTGTCTTCCGTTGCTGCCTGTTGTGCAAGCAACGTGTCCTCAACGCCGGGATATTGCGAGGCTGCCGCGAGCAGCGAGTTCATTTTTGAGGCATCGTGCAGGTAGTATGCCCGTTCATATTCGCCCAGTTGGATATTGACGTCGTTCACATGAATATCGAGAGCCTGATCGAGGACGGAGCGTGCCTCGTCCGGGCGGTCTACGGCGAGATAAAACTGGGCAAGATCGCCATAGCTGGGCGAGAGGCCGGGGATCTCCTGAATGGCGCGCCGTTGCAGTTCGATGGCTTTATCGTATTGGCCCATGATCCCGTAATCGACACTCAGATTGACGGTCCAGGCCATATCATGCGGATAGGCCTTGGCCCATTCCTCGTAGGCTTGCATCTCCTTATCGATCTCGCCGGTCACGAAGCCGTAATAGTGGGAGACGATGTAGTAACGCTCCCACTCGGTGACGCGGTCCCGTCTCTCGAAAGCTCGGCTCATTGCATCCAGAGAGCGCTGCGTCTCTCCCATGTTTCCGTAAATGGTGCCGAGACGCGCATAGGCGATGGCGAAGTTGGGATCGATGGCGACAGCATGCTCGTAATACGGCATCGCCGCTGCCTCGCCTTGAGCATTCCATACCAAATTGCCTTGTGAAAACGCTACAAGCGCCTCGATTGAACCGGTGGTGGCCTCGCCGAGAGCGACATTATATTTGCGGATAGAAGCAGCTGACTCGCCCAGGCTGGGGCGCAGGTCGTCGGCAATCTGGTCGAGCGCGTCAAGCACTGAATCGCGAAACTCCACCGGGATCTGCTTCTCGGCAATCAGCTCTCCAGAGTGGCACTGCACGGCGCGCAGAGTCACGATGTAGCCTTTAGCGTTGCTTGCAATGCGGCCTTGCAGAACGGCCTGGCCGCCGCCTCGCTCACAAACCTGGCGGGCAACAGATTCCGTGAGCCGTTCCTTGGGCGTCAGGCCCATATACCGCAGCTCAAGGCGGATCTTGGCATCCGGCATCTGATTGAGAAAGGGAGACTGCTGGAGTTTAGCCGCCAGCGCAACATTCAGCGTGTTGTCAAAGGCCGGCTCCCCGGTTGTATTCACAAAATCAGCCAGCACGATGGTGAGATTGGTGTCGGCCGCCGGTCTATGCTTCCAATGCCAAAAAAGCAGTGCCGCAGAACCGAGAAAAATGCCGGTCAACAGAGCTGCCGTCAACCTCCAGTGGCGGAAACTCCAAAATCCCGCGGCTGGCGCAGAGTGTTTGAGTCGCTGCCGACGTACCAAAGCGCCAGTCTTTCCATCCAGAGCCTCGATGATCTGCTGCGCGGAGGAAAATCTCTGTGCGGGGTCGGGATTGAGGCAACCCGCAACCAGTGCATCCCATCGCGAGCCGATCCCTGGAACAATCCGGCTGGGCGGCGGTGGCGCTTCTTTCAACCTGCGCAGGGCAGAAAACAGAGGAGTATCTGTGGCAAAGACCCTCGCGCCGGTTACCATCTGGTAAATCACCAGTCCCAGCGAATAGAAGTCGGAAGCGGGCGTAATCTCTCTGCCTTCAATCTGTTCGGGCGACATATATTCCGGCGTACCAAAGCCGATCAGTCCGCTGCGCGTGGGCATCGCTTCGGAGTTGGCGTTCAGGCTCCGGGCCAAGCCGAAATCGGTAATCACCGCGCGTATGCCGCCGTCCCGGGATGGTTCTAAAAGAATGTTGCCCGGCTTCAGGTCACGATGCAGAATACCCGCGGCATGGGCCGCTCCCAACGCCGGGACAATCTGGTGAAGAATTTGCTCAACCTCATTCGGGCTGAGGCGGCCGGTCTCTTTAAGCCGCTCACCCAAGGTACGGCCTTCCAGCAATTCCATGCTGATAAAGGCCACATCGCTTCCAGCCGTTGATGAATCACGATGGCGAAAGAGATCAAAGATCCGGCAGACATTTGGATGAGTTACCAGCTTGGCAAGTTGGACTTCCTGCTTGAAACGGGCAAGCGCCTGCGGGGTTCCGGCAATCTCCGGACGGATGGTCTTGATCGCCACAGGAGTTTGCAATTCAAGATCTAGGGCCTCATATACCTCGCCCATGCCGCCTCGGGAGATAAAGCGGCGAATCTGAAAGCGATCGACCAGCAATGTACCCGGCTCGAGGCGATGGGGCACGAAGGCGAGCGGCGAATCTTCAGCAAAGGCGTCGCGGCTCTGCAAAAAGGAGCTAGCGTCTTCGTTTGCGTTCAGCAGTTCTTCAACCGCATTACACAACTCCGCCGAGCCGGTCTCCTTTTCGAGAAAGGCGCGGCGGGAAGACGGCTCTACGTCGAGAGCGGCTTCAAATAACTCCTTGATCTGGCTCCATTTCTCTGTCTTGAATTCCATCGCAGCCCGTCACAGGGGTTGAGATCAACAATAGGCAACGGTTTGTGCCCGGTCAAATAAAACTCTACGGCCACACTAGGCCGGCAATAAATATCCGAAGCCAGGCAAAAAAATTCAGCATGCGTGGCGGGTTTCAGAGGAAATCCTCGCGTTAGTCAGTAGACGGTTGCGCACCGATGGCTCCAGGTTCCCGCAATGGACTGGGCGCACGCCGCATTTTGAGGAGGCACTTCCATGCGTCACAGGATATTCCGGCTGCGGGTGCGCACATCCGCTTTCTCCTTGGCAGGATTCGCTTTATCGGGAATCTTATTTGCGTTGCTGGTTGGTTGCGGCGGCGGCTCACACCCCGCCAGCGTAGCGGTTACAGCGTCGGCAACAACAGTGGACGCAACCGACTCCGTTACGCTGACCGCGGCAGTAACAAACGATAAAAACAGCGCTGGGGTAACCTGGACCGTCAGCGGCGGCGGCACGTTATCGAGCCAGACAACCACAGGAGCCACTTACACTGCTCCAGCCGCTTCCAGTGCAGCGCTCTCCGTCACTGTGACAGCTTCCTCGATTGCGGATACAACCAAATCGTCGTCGGCGACGCTGACAGTGCCTGCCGCGCCTGTGATTACAAACAGTTCGCTTGCCGCGGGCGCAGTGGGAACGGCCTACTCCGCGCAACTGGCGGCCAGCGGCGGAATTCCTCCCTATGCTTTCACCGTGAACAGCGGCACCCTGCCCTCATGCCTGACAATTACGGCGGCCGGACTCATCTCGGGTACACCGACGGCTTCGTGCGCGGGAGGCGCGAGCCTGACCTTCAAGGTCACCGATTCCGGGAAAGCGACGGCGCTGACTGCTGTCTCCGGATCTTTGAGTCTGGTGATCGCGGCTGCTCCGGTCATTGTTCTGCCTGCTCCGGCCACGCTGGTGGCAGGAACGTATAACCAGGCCTATACCGGAACAGTGGCAGCCAGCGGCGGCGCGGGAACGCTGACCTACAGCGTGGCCGCCGGCGCCCTGCCCACGGGGCTGAGCCTCACCTCCGCAGGCGCAATTACCGGAACTCCCACCGCGACAGGCACATTCGGCTTTACCATTAAAGCCGCTGACGCTTATGGCGACTCGGCGACGCAGGCCTACTCCGTTTCGGTCAGCTATTCGCCAGTCAAAGTGGCAGCGGCCACGTTGCCCACCGGCTATGTGGGATCGACCTATTTGCAAATAACCTTGGCTGCAACGGGTGGATCTGGCAAGGGCTACTCCTGGGCGCTCTCCAATGGCTCCTCATTACCCGCAGGACTGAGCCTATCAGCCGGCGGCGTAATTACCGGCACGCCGACAGGAACGCCAGGGACGACCAATTTCTCTGTGACGGTCACCGACTCCGCGCAGAACACTGGCAACGGCTCCTTCTCCATCACGGTTGATGCAGGGGTGAGCATTACAACTTCCAGCCCGCTGACTACGGGCTATGTGGGATCTAGCTATTCCAAGCAACTGGCGGCGACCGGCGGTACCGGCACTGGCTATACCTGGGCGGTTGCTAGCGGATCAACGCTGCCTGGCGGCCTGACGCTCTCCTCTGGCGGATTGCTCAGCGGCACTCCAACGACTATAGGTACTCCCAGCTTCAGCGTGACGGTAACGGATTCGGCGCAGAATACAGCCAACGCGACGTTCAGCCTGACGATCGACGCGGGAGTGACTGTAACTCCGGCAGTGCTGCCGATCGGGTATCCGGGAACAATCTATCCATCGACCACGCTTTCGGCCATCGGTGGTACCGGTGCAGGCTATACCTGGAGTTGGGCCGCAGCCAGCGGATCAACGCTGCCTGCCGGTTTGAGCCTTTCCGCGGCGGGCGTGATTACCGGAACCCCGGTCAACGCGACTTCATCCAGTGTTGTCTCCAATGTGGTGATTACAGCGAAGGACTCGGCGGGCAATACCGGCTCGGCGAACTTCACCGTGACCATCGAAGCCACGCTCGCGGTCGTTACAGCGGCCACGCTCCCCAATGGCGTAGTGAATGTTGCATACTCGCAGATACTGGCGGCAACCGGCGGCTCGGGTGGCTATAGCTGGGCAACCAACAACGCCGGAACAACCAGCCTAGCAACCGTGAACCTGACGCTCAACGCGAGCGGCCTGGTCGCGGGTACGCCTTCGGGTACCGGCAGCGCAACATTTGCGGCCACCGTAACCGATTCAGCCAGCCATACTGCGACCGTCACATTTACTGTTACGGTCACCAATGCGCTCACCATTATTACGACCACCTTGCCCGCAGGGTATACGGGTACTGCGTACTCGCAGACTCTCTCAGCAGGAGGCGGCTCCGGCACAGGCTATACCTGGGCGGCGACTTCCAGCAATCTGGCCACCTATGGCCTGTCTTTATCGAGCGCTGGCGTACTCAGCGGCACTCCGTCAACCAGCGGCGCCGCCAGCTTCACGGCCAAAGTAACTGACTCGGCAAGCAACACGGCCACGCAGCCGCTGACGGTCACTATTTATGCGCAGTTGGCGCTGCCGGCTCCCAACCCCAGCTCACTGCCATCGGCTGTAGAGAACCACAGCTATAACGGTTCTGTCAGCGCGACCGGCGGCGTTTCCCCCTATAGTTGGACCGTGGACGGCCAAGTGATTCCAACCAACAGTACGCCAGTCAGCATCTCGAACGGCATCTCGGTCTCGAACAATGGCAGCAATGTTTTATCTGTGAGCGGAACGCCGACAACGACCAGCACCATCACGCTTACTACCTCGGTAACCGACAGCGCCAGCAATACTGCCGGTCCTGATGCGTATACGGTCTCCGTCAACACAAACTCCCAGGTAAGCGGCCAGATCGGTCTGGTGAACAGTTGCGGCGTCTCCACATTACCCACCTTCAACGTGAGCATCAATACCAACCCGGTGCAGAACACTACTACGGATAGCAATGGCAATTACTCGTTCGCCAGCGTTCCCAACGGTACCTACACCATCACTCCGTCGATCAGCGGGCCAGGTTCTGCCTTCTACCCGGCGACACTGACGAATGTAGTGGTCAGCAACAGCAGCCTGACCGGAGAAAACTTCCAAGCGAATGTGGGCTACACCGTCTCCGGCGCTGTCAGCTATGCGGGAGCAAAGACCGGCCAGGTATTCATTACTCTGAGCAACAGCAACTGCGGCGGCAACAACCCGAACGGCACCAGCATTACTGAGGCTACGCTCACATCAGGGGGTGCCTTCACCGTTCGCGGTGTTCCTCCGGGCAGTTACACGCTCCAGGCCTTGATGGACCATCTGGGCAACGGCGCGGCAAATGCCACTGACCCAACCGGCAGCGGCAGCGTGACGGTTTCTACCGCCAACGTGACCGGCGCTGACGTTACCATCAACGACCAGAGCGTGACCACGCCGAGCAGCGGCCCTTCAATCAACGCGATTATTCCTGGCAATCTGGGTGTAGTTATCAGTTACAAAGCCCTGACTAACTCGAATGGCGTCGAGACGGTCGGCGGTTACACGGTGGAGTGGAGTACAGACTCGAGTTTCGGCAGTACATCGAGTTACTCGTATGCAGCCATCGGAACCAATTCCAACGTCTGGATACTAAACAACGGACTTGTGAACATGACCGGCAGCTTCACCAACGGCACGGCCTACTACTTCCGAGCCAGGGGTGAACTGTCGAATGGGACCATACATACGCCGTGGACGGTCTATGGCGGTGGCACGCCGACAGCGGTAATAGTTGGCGCGCTTTCCGGCTCGGGCTACGATACGATCAGCGGGGCAGTGACCATTCCATCCACAATCACGCCAACCGGCCCACTGTATGTCGGGTTCTACAACCAAAGTAATGGCGATGTGCATGCTACTTACATCGCCAGCCCATCCAACTCAACTGCCAATGCGTATACTGTCGCGGTTCCCGCCGGCAGCGGTTACATCTTCTTCGGCATCCTTGACCAGAACAACGACGGGTTGATCGACGCCGGAGACGTGACCAATACCCGGGACAATGGCAACCCTGCCACCGTAACCATCTCCGGAAACATGACCGGCGAAGACCTGACGTTGCCTACAGCCGACAGCACAGCCGCGGTCACAACTCAATTCCTTCAGTCCACCTCCTCGGGCGGAACTTCCACCAGCTACGACGTAGTCTTTGATCTGCGTGAGGCCGATAAGCTGCCGGTTTCGGTAACTCTCGCATCGGCCAGCAATCCCAATGTAGTAACTCCGGTGGATATCGGCGTATGCGGAAGCAGCTGCAACAACCAGCAATGGCAGTACTACACCAGCATTGGAAGCGACGTGCCGAGCCTAGGCGACACCTACACCTTCGACGTAACTTACAGCGACGCAACCACGGGAACGGTGACAGCAGCGGTAACTGCCGTGTTGACTTCGAGCAATGCGCCCGCTAACCTTGCTCCGAACGGGACAAGCAGCACCAGCACCACGCCGACCTTTACCTGGACGGATCCGGCCAGCGCCAGCAGCTACACCTACCAGTTCTACATCTCGGATAACACCGGGAACACGATCTGGCAGATCCCTGGCAACAACTCCAACTCGAACGGCTTCGCTAGCACCATCACTTCGATCGTCTGGGGAACCGATCCAACCGGCGACTCAAGCAACACGCCGTCGGTAGGCAGCCTTACCACCGGAACCACTTATACCTGGCAGATTCAGTTGCAAGATAGCAACGGCAACCAGGCAGCGACACAGGTGAGCTACACGCCGTAATCCGCAGTTAGTCTCAACGCGCACAGACAGCCAACCCGAAAGGGTTGGCTGTCTGTGCATTTTCGGAATACATTGGATCGGTTGAATTCCCCGAGCACTTCGTTCAGTGGGTCGAACCTTTGGATAATGGAGAAACTTAACACTTGCGGGCACAATGATCAACACGGGTCGGCTCATCCTGCACACCAAGAAGAAATTGGTTCTTGTCCCCATCCAAACTCTACTTCAGCTCTTCATCACGAATCACACGCACACCCATCGCTTCTCTCCTTGCGGTAAAGTTGCTTGGCGGTAGCTCTTTGTCTCACCCTTTTCGTATTCATCTCAAATTAACGGTTGCCAGCGCGCAAGAGAGGAAGCAACGTGGGCAAAAGTGTCTGCGCGATGATCTCCGAGCCCTTGGCTGTAGGGTGAATTCCATCCGTCTGAATCGTGCCGGGCACGTGGATCAGATCTTTATAGATCATCGGCACAAAGGCGGGATGGTGCTTTGCAGCCATATCACGAAAGGTCTGATCGAAGGCCAGAATGTAATCGCGCCCATAGTTGGGCGGCAGCGTGATGGCGGCCAGCAGAACCTTGATGTGAGCATTTTCAAGCGCCGTCAGCACCTGGTCAAGATTACGGCGGGTTTGATCAGGAGGTACTCCGCGCAGACCGTCATTGCCTCCAAACTCGACGATCACAATCTCAGGGTGCATCAGAATGATCGAGCGTACCCCATCGGCGGCGTCCTTGGTCGTGGCGCCGCTGGTTCCCTGATTCACTATCTTGTAGTTGAGTTTGCGGCTGTCCAGATCGCGCTGCAGGGCGTCGGGATAAGATTGCCCTGTGAGCAATCCATAGCCGGCGGTGATGCTGTCGCCATAGCAGACGATGAGAGGCCGGTCAGCGGCGAGCAGGCTTCGGCTCAGGCCAGCCGCGGCCAGAAACAGCAGAAATGAAACGCGAATTACGCGACTAACGTCCACAGGAACAGTGTATCTGTGCAGGGCAGGGAACGGGGAGACAAGAATGCGCGTAGTTCTTCTGGAGGCAATCATTTGATCGATGTTCGGAAGGTACGAAAGTGGATTCAGAATGGCGCGCGGCGGGTGGAGATTCTGAAAGGAATCTCGCTCTCGATTCCTGCCGGTCAGTTTGTCGCTATTGTAGGCGCAAGCGGTAGCGGTAAAAGCACTTTACTGGGCCTGTTGGCCGGTCTCGATACGCCCAGCGAAGGCGAAATCTGGCTCGATGGGGTTCCGATTCACAATCTCGCCGAAGCCCAGCTATCTGCGGTGCGCGGCAGCAAGATTGGCTTTGTCTTCCAGTCGTACCAACTGATCCAGACACTCACCGCGCTCGAAAACGTTCTGCTGCCTTACGAGCTGAATGTGGCGGGTAGCGGTCTGGCGCAAGCGCGGCGGCTGCTGGCGGAGGTTGGCCTTGCTGAGCGCATTCATCATTATCCGGTGCAGCTCTCGGGCGGAGAGCAGCAGCGCGTGGCGCTGGCGCGAGCCTTTGTTGTGGAGCCGCCGATTGTGATGGCCGACGAGCCGACCGGTAATCTTGACTCGGAGAATGGCGTCAAGGTGCTCGATCTGCTGCTCGACCGCAATCGCCGCGCGGGAACGACTCTGGTTCTCGTCACCCATGACCCCGAGGTCGCCAGCCGTGCCGATCGCAAGATTGTTTTGCGGGACGGCCTGATTGTGGAAGACACGCTACCTACACCTGTGCATGAGGAGCAGCATGGCTAAGCATGCCTTGAGTTGGCGCCGTGCTGCGGCCATCGGAGGTCGCGACCTCAAATCCGCGCCGGGAAAATTCGCGTTTGTGGTCTTATCGGTCGCGGTCGGAGTTGCTGCGCTGGTTGGTGTGCGCGGATTCAGCGAGAGCTTCCGCAGTACGCTGGGAGTCGAGGCGCGGTCGCTGATGGCCGGCGACCTGAGCGCACGAATCTTTCGCCAACCAACGACGGACGAGCTTCATAAAATAGCGGCCTTGCAGCACCCTGGCTTTCACTC